>CAYXZP010000004.1:62027-63024 GCA_964469485.1 uncultured Myxococcales bacterium
TCGGACAAGACAGCCTCGGGGAACTGGCCGCTGCCGCCGACAGGCACCCGCGCGCGGCCGAGGTGGGCGGCCAGGTCCTGTACGTCGACCCGGACGACCGTATCTGGGTGACCTGGGGTAGGGTCACCTGGCTGCAGAGCCTCATCGCGCTCGTGGGCGAGGGCAGGAAGGACCACCCGCGCTACGATGTCGAGCGGCGGGTCCGCTGGCTCCCCGGCTGTTCGTTGTTGCTCAGGGCCGAGGCTTGGCGCGAACTCGGTGGATTTGACGAGGACTTCTTCGCCTATCACGAAGACGTCGAGTGGGCCGAACGCGCGCGCCGCGGCGGCTGGGAGCTTTGGTACAACGGGCGTGCATGCATCCGCCATTCGGTACACGGCAGCTCGGGCGGGCCCGACAGTTACACGGGCTTCCGCAAATACCTGAGCGCCCGTAACAGCGTACTCTTCGCCCGCCGCTACGGACGTCCCTGGCACTGGGTTCTCATGGCGGCCGCCATCGCGGTCACTTTGCCCTTCCAGTATCTCCGGCGCTCCCTCGGCGGGGACGCCGCCGGTGTACACTTGAAACTTCGAGGTTGGCTCGACGGCCTCACCGGCAAGCCCATCCCATTCTCGGAATTGGGCCTGCGTTAAGCGGTGGTCAGCACATCCGTACTGGGATAACCTGTTCGGCCTTGCCCGGTTGGTTGTCGTGAAAAAGGTCGTCGTAATACCCACCTACAACGAGAAGGAGAACCTCGAGAAGATCAGCTCCGCGGTGCTTGCGGTCGATCCCGAGAACGAGGTCCTTGTCGTCGATGACAACTCGCCCGACGGTACCGGCGAGATAGCCGACCGCCTGGCGGCGACGAACCCGCGCATCCACGTTCTGCACCGTCCGGGCAAGCAGGGGATCGGTCCCGCCTATCGCCAGGGGTTCGCCCGTGCGCTCGAACTCGGCGCAGACCTCATTGTTCAGATGGACGCCGACTTTTCGCATCCGGTAGACGCTTTGC
>CAYXZP010000005.1:0-41380 GCA_964469485.1 uncultured Myxococcales bacterium
GGTCCTTGGGAAGCCCCAGCACCCGCTGGGCGATTATCGAGCGCTGTATCTCGCTTGTGCCGGCGGCGATCGTGCGCCCGCGCGAGTACAGATAAAGATGCGGCCAGCGGCCGCCCTCCGGCGCCAATGGGTCCGCGGCGCTCAGCTGCCCGTAGGGGCCGACGGCCGCCATAGCGGTCTCGAGCATGCGCTGGAACATCTCCGACCAGAACAGCTTCTCGATCGATCCCTCGGGTCCCGGACGGCCGCCGCGCAGCTGGCCCGTGAGGTGGCGAAGGGCGGTAAGCCTCAGTGCCTCGCTCTCGATGTAGGCCTGCGCCACGCGCTGGCGTATGACCGGGTCATCGGCGGGCCGGCGGCCGTCCGGGCCGGCGCGGCCGGCCATGGCGATGAGATCGTCGAGGGCCACACGCGACTGGAGTTGGCGTTGGAAGGTGAGCGTCGCCCTCTCGTACATGAGCATGGCAACCGCCATCGTCCAGCCGTCGTTCTCGCGTCCCACGAGATCGTCGACGGGCACCTCGGCGCCATCGAAGAATATTTCGTTGAACTCGCGCTCGCCGTTCATCTGCGTGAGAGGCCTGACCTCGATGCCCGCCTGACGCATGTCAACGACCATCAGACTTAGCCCCCGATGCTTTGGCGCCTCGGTGTCGGTGCGGGCAAGCAACATGCACAGGTCCGCGTACTGCGCATAGCTTGTCCACACCTTCTGGCCGCTCAGCCTGTAACGGTCCCCTTGCCGGACGGCCCGTGTGCTGACGGCGGCCAGGTCGCTGCCCGCGCCGGGCTCGCTGAAACCCTGGCACCATATTTTTTCGGCTGTGAGGATCGGCTCGAGGTAGCGCTTCTTTTGTGCCTCGCTGCCGTGGTCGATCAGCAAGGGGCCGACCATGGAAAGAGCCAGCAGGTTGACGAGTTGCGGTGAGCCGCTCGTGGCCAGTTCTTCCTGGAAAATTATCTGTTCGATGAGGCCGGCACCGCGCCCACCGTACTCGCGCGGCCAGTGCACGCCGCACCAACCGCCGTCGTAAAGACAGCGCTGCCAGCGGCGGCCAGCCGCGACGCGCTCGTCGAGCGTTCCTTCTTCGACCGGCGGGATGTCGCCGCCCCGCTTGGCCTCGGCGAGCCAGTGGCGCAGTTCGTCGCGAAAGACCCGCTCGCTTTCGTTGTAGGAAAAATCCATCAGGTGACCTCTAGCAGGACCTTGCGGGTGCCGCGGGCCGCGGCGCGCTCGAAGGCGCCCTCGCCGTCCGCCAACGCAAAGCGCGCATCTACAAGCGGGGCGGTGGTGACCCGGCCCGCGGCCAGCCATTCGAGCCCCGTTCGTATGTCGCCGCAGCGGGAACCGACGAGATTGATCTCGTTTATCACGACCGGCGCCAGGTCCACGTCGTGGCTGCCGGCGACCGTGGTCTTCAACACCAGCGTTCCGCGCGGCTCGGTCCAGCCGATGGCCGAACGCAAACCGTCAGGAGAACCGCTCGCCTCCACGACCAGCGGATAGGACGCGTGTGCCGGCGCGCCGGCGCGCACACGCACACCCCGGTCCTCTATCCACTCGAGCGAGTCCGTGTGGTGTCCGAGCAGCTCCACCTCCGATCCCTCGGCCGCCAACACCTGGGCCACCAAGGGACCCAGCTTGCCATCGCCGATGACAAGGGCCGGCATCGGTTCGACCCGTCCCAGCTGTTCGAATATCTCGCAGGCCGCGGCAAGGGGCTCGGCGAAGACGGCCTCCTCATCGGCAAGTTCGTCGGGCACCTCGACGAGATTCTCCTCCGGCACCAAGAACTGCTCGGCCATGGCGCCGTCGGCGCCGTCTATTCCGAGCACCCTGCGGTCGGGGCAGTGGCGGCCGAGCCCGCGCCCGCAAAAGGTGCACTTGCCGCAGGCAAAGTTTATGCCGCCCACAACGCGGCGTCCGGCAAGCCGGCCCTCGGAGGCGACACCCACGAATTCGTGACCGAGCACCCCAGTAAAGGCCATGTAACCGCGCGAAAGCTCGAGGTCGGTACGGCAGATGCCCGCAAGGCTGGTGCCGACACGCACATAGCCTTCGCGGTGCTCCGGTTCGGCGCGGCCGCTATCTACCGCAGCCCGCCTGCCGTCGTATACGAAGGCCAGCACGGCCCGGCTTCTAGCAGCCCCGCCGCCCGAGGGCTATTTCTTGCAACCGGACCGGCAAGGGGTTCTAATCACCAGAGTAGATGAGCGACCCCGACCAACCTCCGTCGCCAGGGCGGCAGGAGGACCCCCACTTCGATAAGGTGACCATTAGGTGAGTCCCGCCACGGCATTGGCCGTGGCGCTGGCGCTCGTCTTTGTGAACGCCTGTTTCGTCGCGGCCGAATACGCATTCGTCACCGTGCGCCGCAGCCGCGTGGAAACACTGGTGCGCGGTGGAAGCCGGCGTGCGCGCGTGCTGGCCACGATCATCGATGACCTCGACCCTCACGTCTCGGCCATACAGCTGGCCATAACCTCGGCCGGGCTTGCCATCGGTTGGCTCGGCGAGCCGGCCGTGGCCGCAGCCATAGGGTCCTTGTTCGCGGCTGTCGGCCTCGGCTCGCCCGTACTGCTTCACACGGTGTCCTTCGTGCTGGCCTTTGCCGCCATCACCGCAGTGGTGGTCGTGCTCGGTGAACTCACGCCAAAGTTCCTGGGGCTGAGGCGAACCGAATCGGTGGCCATCTGGATGGCCCAGCCCGTGCGCCTGTTCGCCACCGTCACGGGCCCGGTCCTCAAGCTGCTCACCGGCAGTGCATCGCTCGTCCTGAGGCTCATCGGTGTCGGCCCATCGAGCGAGGACGAGGCCGGCATGGATTCCGACGAGCTGCGGATCTTCCTGTCGCAGCTTACCAGCCGCGGACGCATCTCGCGCGCCAAGCGCAAGCTCATCGAGAACATCTTCGATTTCTCCGAACACACCGCCCGCCAGGTGATGGTGCCGCGCGACCAGATCGATCACCTCTCGCTCGAACGCCCGGTCGAAGAGAACCTGGCTATCATCAAGAACACCGAGCACACCCGTTATCCGCTATGCGAGAGCGGGCTCGACGGCGTGGTCGGCATGATACACATCAAAGACCTGTTCCATCGCGGCAACCAGATACAGAATTCCGAGGACCTGCGCATGGTCCAGCACGAGATGTTGTTCGTGCCCGAGTCACAGTCGCTCGACATACTGCACCGTCTGTTCCAGCGAAGGCGCGCCCACATGGCCGTCGTGGTCGACGAGTACGGGGTGCCAACGGGTCTGGTTACCCTCGAGGACGTGCTCGAAGAATTGGTCGGCGAGATACAGGACGAGTTCGACGAGGACGAGAAGCCGCAGATCATATTCGGCGCCGACGGGGTCCAGGTCGACGGCATGCTTCTCATCGAAGACCTCTGCCGCGAACTTAACATCGAGCTGGAACTAGAAGGCGTGGACGTCGAGACGGTGGGCGGTTACACGACCAATGTGCTCGGCAAGATCGCCCGCGAAGGCGATCGCTTCAACATCGCCAACTACTCGGGGCTGGTTACCGAGATGCGGGGCCGGCGTGTTTCGCGCGTGCTGTTGAACCGCAAGAGCGAAGATGCCGGCCAGGACAGCTCGGCCGGCGTTCAGTAGTTCCGTCCCACGAACCAGAACACACCGAGGGCCAGAACCGCGGCGGAGCCAAGCTCGGCCACAAGACGGCCGTGCGGCCCGCGCCTCAGTGCAAGGCCGAGTAGCGGCCAAGCCAGGACCACGAAGCCCAGCTGGCCGAGTTCCACACCGACGTTGAAACCGGCAAGGGCCGAGCCGAGGTAGTCCTGGGGAAGACCGCCCTCGGTCAGCGCGCCGGCGAAACCAAAGCCGTGGGCAAGCCCGAAAGCGGTGGCCACCCACCAGCGCATGCGGCCCGGGCGCGGGCTTCGCTGGAGAATGCCGAAGTAGCAAAAGGCGAACAGCGCCAGGCCGCCCAGAACCGGCCAGGCCAGGCGCCCCGCGCCAAGCGCGGCCGCCACGGCAACAAGCGCGACCGTCCCCGAAACGGCGAGCGACTCCGTGCGGCGACGCCCGCCCGTGAGCCAGATGTTCTCGGCAGCCACCAAGGCGATCGAAAGACCGATCACCGCCTCGACGGCGGCCACATCGGTGCGCACCATGCCGAGCACGGCTAGGGCCAGCGTGATGCTGTGACCGACCGTGAAGCCGGTGACTAGAGCGGCGGTCTCGCCCAGGGTCATCCCGATAAGAAGGAGCGCCACCAAAAAGGCCAGATGGTCGTAGCCCGTAAGAATATGCTCGAGACCCACCGACAAGTAAGAACCGAAGGCCTCGGTACGACTTGTGCCGCCCGTGTCGTGCGAGCCGCCGAACGTGAAGGGCTCGTCGGTGGCGGCAAGAACGGCCTCCAGCCGGGAGCCATCGGCGTCGATGCTTGCGAAGTGGAGGTGGCGGGGTGCGGTCTCGACGAGCAAGGAGCTGGCGAGCCGCAGTGGCCGGTCCGGGCCGCAGTCGAGGTCCCACTCGAAGCGCTCGAAGCCGCGGGTTGCCGCCAAGCGGCGGACCGGACCGCGCTGGCGGCAGGCTTGCTGTCCGGCCAAGAGCCGTAGCCTGGAGGCGAGGTAGCCGTGAAGGGCCTGCTCACGGGCGGGGCCGGAAAGCGGCAGGCGGGCCAGGTCGCGAGCAGCAAGGCGCAGGGCTACCCGCGCCGTGGCCCCGTCCACGGCCCACTGCGAGTAGGAATAGCTTCGCTCGTGGCCGAAGGCCTGGCCGCCTGACAGCACCGAGCACAGCGCGGCGGCGGCAAGGGCGGCAAGCCTGAGCTGCCGCTTGGTCACCGGGCGCGCGCGTCCTCGTCAAACACGAGAACCTCGTAGCTCCTGCGAAGACCGCGCAGGTAAGCTTTGACGGCGTTCTCTCCGGCCCGCCGCCTGTACTCGGCCAGGACCTGGGCGCGCAGTCCCTCGAGAGAGGGGGCCTCGGGTTCCTCGCGCCCGAGCAGGACCAGGACGCGATAGCCTCCGCTGACACGCACCGGCTCGCTGACCTGGCCCGCTTCCATCAAAAGCAATGTGCGCGCCGCGGTGGGGCCCAGGTAATCGCGAAGTTTGACCGGCGTAAGATAAGCATCAGGCAGCAGCAGGCCCGATGGGTCACCGGCGGATGCGGCAACATCGGCGAGCCTTTCCTCTCCGCTCCGTAGCCGGCCGGCCAGCTCGCGGGCGCGCTCGAGCGAGGTCTCGCCGGCGCGAACGAAGACCTGCCCGACACGTAGGCGAGCCGGGTTGGAGAACAGGTCGCGGTTGGCGTCGAAGAAGCCGCGCAGCTCGGCCTGCGAAGGCTCGGCGTCCTCATAAGGAGCGACCACCGAGCGGATGACGGCTTGGACCAGATCGCTTCTTATGCGCGGGTCGCGGTCGGCAAGGCCGAGGTCGAGGGCGCGAGCGACGAGCAACTGCTCGTCGATCAAGCGTTCGAGCACACGGCCGCGGTCGCTCTCGCGCCCGCCTCGTTCGGATGCCATGGCCGCGACCAGACGGTCGACATCGGCGCGCGCGATCTCACGGCCGGCAACCCTGGCGGCAACCTCCGGCCGCGGCTTCGCGCCCCCGAACTCAAAGGAAAGTCCGAGTCCGGAACCCGCGGCAGCCAGTCCCAGCAAGGAGCCGGCCACGAGAAGGATGCTCGAGCGGGACATGGTCGTCTTCAGGCTAACTGGCCGGCGGACGCACGAATATCGGCGAGGACCAGGCGCGCGGTTCATCCTCGGCCAGGCAGTCCTCGTCAATGTCCATTGAAAAACAAGGATCGACGGACACGCAGTTGCCGTCGCCGTCGTAGCTGCAGCGGAGCCCGCCGGCGTTGATCATTGCCATGGGCTCCTCGATGGCACGGGCATAGTAAATGGACTCGCGGGCGCCGGCGACGAACTCATCGTCGCGGAAGACGGCCACGCAACCCTCCCTGGAACCATCGCATTGGTGGACCCGCCAGGGATCGTCGATGAGGTCACGAATACGCTCGCCTGGTCTTTCCTGCGGACGTATACGCACGACCTCGATGCGGGTTATGAGGCGGCGACGCCCACCCGGGTTGTAGCACTCGCCGCGGCAAAGCCACTCGAGACGCTCGGGGCCCAGGGCGTTGAGCGAATACTCGGGGCAGCCGGGTTTCTGTTCGAAACTGCCGGCGGCACGCACTCTGAACGCGGGGGGCTCAGACATTAGGGCCTCGCTTCCCATCGGCGCCTCTCCCTCTGGGCCGTTCATGAGATCGAACCACAGCAGAGTGCGGCCTCCGCTGGTGCCGTATACCTCGCGGTGCTCGAGCGCCTCCCATATCGCATCGCGGCCGCGCCCCACGGCGTGTACGGCCACCAGTCCTCCGGTGACGAAGAAGGAGGTCGCCCGCTCGCGTTCGGCCAGTTGCGCGACCGGCCCATGGTCGGTGTTGCGGTCCCAAGGTATGGGCTCGTCCGTGGCCGCAACCGGCTTGCCGGCGATCAGCTCGACGGAGGCCTCGTTGGCCGGACCGCGCGACTCCGTCATCTGCGGACGGTCGTATTCCTTATAACCGGTGCCCGGCCGGGCCGTGTGTATGTCGCTCGAGGCTATGAACCCGAAGCGGAAGCGACGCTTGTCGCCGGGCACGTCGAAATTGGTAAGCGCCATGGCGTACTGGGCCGAGCTGCGCGGGCGGTAGTTGAAGGCTCCCTGGAAGCAGTCGCGGCACTGGGCGCAATCGAGCCACTCGTCCGTATGCGCGCCGGGAACGGTAAGGTGGCCACGCAAGCCGGCGTCCAGATAATAGCGACGCGCATCGCGCACCCTGCGCTCACACTCATCGGCCGGCGCATCTGCGCATCGCGAACGGATTATCTCTCCGGCCTGCCAGCAGCATGGCAGATAGTCGGGCCGTGGCTCGGGGCAGACCGCCGCGCCGTCGGCGTCGACGTCGTACTCCAGCCAGTCGCGGTATTCCTCGGAGTTACCGTGCCCCGAAAAGACCTCGATCAGGGTTTGCAAGGCCGGGTCGTGCTGCTCGCGCGTGAGCTGCTTGTCGATACTGCTGCCCGGAGGACTGTATATGCCCCAGGTGGTTCCGTGCGGGATGACTATGGCCTCGTGTCCCCATTGGGCCAGCTTCTCAAACAAGACGCCGGGATCCTCGGCCACCTCTATGCAGTCGACCGGAAGCTCGCGCGTGTCGATGCCTTCCTGGCAATAGGGAACCGCCGCAACCTCGTCCTGGTAGTGACCGAAGTCCAGATAGCGATCGAAGTTGGACAGATCGTAGAGCGGGATCAGCATGCGCTGCCACCAGGGCATCGGTGCGAGCGCAAAGTTCAAAAGGTCTCGGGGGGCGGCGATCGGGCGGGCCGGTATGCGCTCCTCGTCGGTGTGTCTCAGGACGACGTTCTTGTGTCCATAGTGGTTGCCGGGGCTGCGCCCGGACTGCGTCCACTCCCAACCGAGAAAGGAGACGAGGTCGGGGTTGTCGGGATCACCGGCGACCTCGTTGCAACGACGTATCGCCTCCTTGGTCTCGGCCCAGTGCTCGGGGGTGATACCGGTGGCATGATCGTTGATCGACCAGAAGTCGAGGTCCGAGCAGAAACGGGCAAAATCGCAGGCGTCGGCCGGCGGGTGCACGCCTTCGCCCTGTATGATGGGCAGGCTGAGAGCGAAGGCATCGGGCGAAAATGCCGTGTGAACGTGAAGATCACCGAACAGTATCTGCTTGGCCGCAGCCCCGCCTTGGCTCGAGCTGCGCGCGGCGACCACCTCGGCCGGTAGCCTTGCCGCGCTCGGCTGACCCGGGCCTATATGCTCACCCTGACAGGCCGCCAGCGCCGTCGCCGAGGCGATGGCCGTTGCAAGGCTGGCGAGCTTCCTCAACTAAGCAGCCCCCGGTCCCATGAGCGCACGCGCGGCCTGCTCGCGGTTCCAGACAGGGTCACCGAAGGCGGCCTCGGAGGCCTTGGCGCGTTTGTAGTAAAGATGGAGGTCCGCCTCCCAGGTAAATCCCATGCCGCCGTGTATCTGTATGCCCTCACCGGCGATACGAGAGAAAGCCTCCGAGCAGTAGGCCTTGGCAAGACACGCCGACGGGTGGGCCCCGGGTTCGCGGTTGTCTACGGCCCAGGCGGCGTAATAGACGGCCGAGCGTGCGCTCTCGAGCATGACGTACATATCGGCCAGCTTGTGCTGTATGGCTTGAAAGCTGCCTATGGGGCGGTCGAACTGTTGGCGTGTCTTGGCGTAGTCCGTGCTCATCTCGAGCACCGCGGCGGCCGCCCCGCAGCTCTCGGCCGAGATGGCCACGCGCGCCACATCGAAGATCCCGACCAGTAGCGTCTCTGCCGGCTGGCCGCTCGCCAGGACGTCACCCGCTGCGACCGTGACATCGTCGAGGTCGAGCTGTCCCACACTGCGGCTCTCATCAACGTAGGGTATGTCGCGTATGGCCAGCCCGCTGGCACGACGCGCTACCATGGCCAGGACCAGGCTCGAATCCGGCAAGCGGGCGGTGACGACGAAGTGGTCGGCCCGGCCGGCGTCGGGAACGAACAGCTTGGTGCCCGCCAATCGAAGCCCGCCGTCGCTTTCCTGCGCAGCGCAAGAGATCAGTTCGGGATCCCAACCACCGTTTTCCTCAACAGTGGCAAGCGTGGCCGTGACCTGCCCGCTTACCAGGCCGGCAAGCAAACGTTCCTTGAGGGCCTCGTTCGGGCTGCGCGCCACGAACAGGGAAGCCACGGCCGTCGAGGCGAGCAGGGCACCGGGCATCAGGACCCGCCCCGACTCCTCGAGCACCAGCGCCATGTCGACCAGGCCGAGTCCGGAACCGCCCCAGCTATCGTCGTGGATGAGGCCGGGCCAGCCAAGCGCCGAGGCCTGCTCCCACAGCGCAGCCACTAGGCCGGTGTCGCCGTCGGCCACACCACGCACCTTTTCCATCGGACATTCCTTGCTCAGGAAGTCACGCGCGCTTTGGCGCAATAGTTCCTGCTCTTGGCTCAAGCGAACGTCCATGGACAGCTTCTGGTCGCCGGGATGGGGCTTCGCTTTCTCAGAAATCTGACATATCGTCAAATATCCCTGGGGATACTTCGTGACCACGAGATCGACTGCGGCTTTTGCGCAGACAGGCAGGAAGCTCGGCCCGCGCGCGCTCAAGACACGTGCGCGCCTTCTCGACGCCACCGCCGAGTTGCTCCAGGAACGAAGCGTGCTCGAGCTGTCGGCCGCGGAGATAGCGCGCAAGGTCAGCACCTCACCGGCGACCTTCTACCACTACTTCAAGGACGTAGAGGAGGTGGCCCTTGCCCTTGCCGAGCGCGCGGCGGCCGAGATGCCGGCCATACTCCAACTCGTCAAAGGCCCCTGGCAGGGGCCCGAGGGATTGGAGACCGCCCGCAAGATCGTGCGCGCCTTCGTCGACCATTGGGACAAGCACCACGCCGTCCTCCAGCTCAGGAACTTGGCCGCCGACCGCGGCGATGTTCGCTTCATCCGTGTAAGACGCGACGCTCTCGGCCCCTTTCTCGACCGTCTGGCCCAAGCCGTCGCCGCGGCCAAGGCGGAAGGCCATATCGCGGCCGACGTGCATCCCTACGTGGCGGCGGCATCGATCGGCTCCATGCTCGAACGCCTGGCGGCCTACCACAGCGACCTTGAACGTTTCGATGTAGGACGCACCGATGTCATCGAGACCTGCGCCCAAGTATTCCATCAGATAGTCACCGGCCGGCCCTGAACCAGACAAGGATCCCCGTAGTGCGAAGCATCGATGACATAGAGCGCGAGCTCTTGGCCCCGGGCGGCGCCTTCGAGACCACGACCGGCGAGGTGATGGGCGAATCGATGGCGGTCTTCAAGAACCGTCCCGGCTCGCTGCGCCAGGTTCTCGAGAACTCGGCCGGCTTCGGTGAGGCTGAATACCTCGTCTGCGATGATCTGAGGATAAGTTTCGCCGAGCACGCCGGCTTGGTGGCCGCCGTCGCCGAGGTCTTCCGCCGCGACTACGCCATCGGCAAGGGTGACCGCGTCGCCATACTGGCGGCCAACTGTCCGGAGTGGATCGTATGTTTCTGGGCCGCTCTGTCTTTGGGGGCCATCGCCACGGGTCTCAACGGCTGGTGGGTCCGCGACGAGATCATGTACGGGCTTGGCGACTCGGAGCCCAAGTTGCTCATCGGCGACCGCAAACGCCTCGACCGTATCGAGGGGGAAAAGCTCCCATGTCCCACGATCGAGATCGAGAGCGCCTTTCCCGAACTCTGGCAGCGCTATCCTGAGGCCGAACTCCCAGCGCTAGAGATCGCCGAGGACGACGCGGCGACCATCCTTTATACTAGCGGCACCACGGGACGGCCCAAGGGGGCCGTGTCCACACACGGCAACATTGTCGCGATGACGCAGGTGCAGATGTTCCACGGAATACGCGCGTTGATGTGGAACAGCGACAAAGCGGCCCACGGCGCGGGACTTGCCAGCACGATGCTCTGCAACACGCCGCTCTTCCACGTATCCGGGCTTTTCGCCGCCGGGGTGACCATGCTGGCCGGCGGCGTGAAGACGGTGTGGACGCGCGGACGCTTCGACCCGGTCAAGGTTCTCGAACTTATCCAAGCCGAGAAGGTCACCAACTGGGGCCCCATGGGCACGATGCTCCACCGCACCCTCAACCATCCGGACCTGGACAGGTACGACCTATCCACGATCCAGAATCTCGGAACGGGCGGGGCGCCTCTCAGCCCCGGGTTGCAAGCCAGGATGCGCGAGGCCTTCCCGAACGCGCGCGACTACATAAGCGTCGGATACGGACTGACCGAGTCCACCGCACTTGCGAGCACGATCTTCGGCGAGGACCTCGAGAAGCATCCGGATTCGGTCGGCCGCCCCCTGCCGACCGTCGCCGTCGAGATACGCGACGGCCGTGGCCGGGCGCTCCCCGAGGGCGAGGAAGGGGAGATCTGCATGAGGAGCCCGCTCGTCATGAAGGAGTACTGGCGCCGTCCCGAGGAAACGGCCGAAATCATCGGGCCCGGCCGCTGGCTTCGTACCGGGGATATAGGCCGGCTAGACGACGGACGCCTCTACATAGCCACGCGCAAACGCGACCTCATCCTGCGCGGCGCCGAGAACATCTATCCCGTCGAGATCGAGCAGTGCCTCGAAGCACACCCGGCGGTCGACGAGGCCGCCGTAATAGGCGTCGACCACGAGGAACTCGGACAGGAGGTGAAGGCCGTGGTCGTCTTGGCAGAGGGGGCCGGGGCCACGGCCGAGGAGCTCGGCGCGTGGACCGCCGAGCGCCTTGCCTACTACAAGGTGCCCGCCCACTGGGACCTGCGCAAAGAACGGCTGCCGAGAAACGCCACCGGCAAGGTCCTCAAAAAGTTGCTCGAAGAGGGCGGCCAAAGCGCCTTTATCGACGACTAGCCCCCAAAAGGGTGGGTCCCGGCCTGTTGACGAACCCCTGCCCACGGGGTCAGATTGGAGACCTGGGCTAGGGCAGACCGGGTGTGATGGCAGGAACTTTCCTAAGAGCGATAGCGTGCGTCCTAATACTGGGCCTCACGGCCGGTCCGGCCCTGGCTCAGACCACCGACGATTACCTCTGCTACAAATCGAAGGTCAGCAAGGGCACGACCAAGTTCTCCAAGGTGAACAGTCTATCGGTCACCGATTTTCTCGAGTCTGGATCCGTCGATGTAAAGAAACCCAAACTGGTCTGCGCGCCGGCCTCGGCCGACGGACAAGCGGACGACGCCGACACCCATCTAGCTGCGTACTCGGCCAAGGTCGGGCGCAACTCGGCCAAGCACACCCGCCTCGACGATTTTCGCGTTGCCACCGAGTTGGGCGTGATGTTCCTCAACACCATAAAGGGACACCTCTTGCTGGTACCCGCCGCGGTCGACCAGAGTGCGGCCGTGGCCGCCCCCGACCCGGCCTCCCACACGGTCGATGCCTTTCGGTGCTACAAGACCAAGAAGCCCAAGGGTTTCAAAAAGATCCGGTCCCACACCGCCAACGACTGGATGAGCGGCACGCGCAGCTACGACCTGAGCAAGCCCTCGCACTTCTGTCCGCCGGCCAACATCAACGGTGAGAGCCTCGTGGACGCTGACTCGCATTTGGTCTGTTACAAGGCCAAGGCGTCAAAAGGGCAGGCCCGTCACCAACCGCTGGCCGGCCTTCACACCAACGAACGTTTCGGCCCGCTCCAGCTCGATACCAAGAAGGAGGCACTGTTGTGCATGCCGACCACGGCCGTCCAGGGCTGCGGCGATGCGGTCTTACAAGAAGGCGAACAGTGCGACGACGGCAATAAGAATTCGGGCGACGGTTGCAGCGCCGGGTGTCAGTCGGAGCTTCCGCTCACGATCAAGGTCGTCAACATGAACATCCTGCACGATATCACCCAGGGCAACGTCGGCTTTGAACAGATAAACGACCGCTTGACCCTTCTTGCCGACGAGTTGGCGGCGGCCGATCCCGACATCGTAACGATGCAAGAGGTCGTGCTGGGGGTAAGCGACGCCGCCCGGCGTGTCACCGACGACCTGGCCGAGCGTTACGGAATGGCCTATCACTACGTGAGCTATGGCGCGACGGTGGGCAACGCCGTGTTTAGCCGCTGGCCCGTCGTGCTCGAGGAGGTCACGCGCCTGCCGACCCCGGAAACCGTGGAGTATCACCCCGACCGGCGCTTCGCCGCCCGCGCGGTCGTCAGCTCCCCCATCGGACCGCTCGATGTCTACTCGATGCACATGTGTGCGGGCAGCATTGGCTGCAACCCGGCCGCCCGCGTCGTTCAGATGGGTGAGTTCATCGACTTCGTCGAGGCCACCCACACGAGCCGTCACCCGGCCATTGTGGGCGGCGATTTCAATTCGCGCCATGGCAGCAGCCCGGATGCCAATCCGACGAGCGGGCCGGCCATGCAGGCCATGCTCGACCAGGGCTGGTGGCCGGTCTTCGACGGCTCCGATGCCCCCTGCAACCCGCCCGGCGACCGTTCGGGTTGCACCGACAACATCGACGACCTGACGGTGGCCGCCGACACGGCCGAGCGTCGTATCGACAACATCCTTCTTGTCGCCGGTTCGGCTTCCAGCAGTGAGGGCCCGGCCACGGCTGCAGCCGAACTGGGCCCGACCTCGCGTTTTGGCGACCAAGCGCTGGCCGACCCCAACCCACGCTGCGTGTTCACGCCGCGCGACTATTGCCAGGACAACTTCGACTGCGGCCTTCTCGAGCCGCAGGTCTATTGCTCCCGCAACGACTTCTGCCAGACCATCATTGCGTGCGCCGAGGACAGCGATTGTCCGAGCGAGACCTACGGTGAGATGGTCTGCGGCACCACGCTGTGGATATCCGACCACGTCGGCGTTCAGACCACGATCATCATCGAGGACGGCAACTGACGGTGAATCGTTTCCCGGCGCTGGCGGCGGCCTTTGTGGCCGCGTTCTTTATCTGTGGCACCGATGCCGGAGCCGCTATAGACGGCGAGACCCTTTGCCGGGTGAAGAAGCTCACGGCCTGCGCCAGACGGACCAAGGCCGAGTTGGGGTGTCACGCCAAGGCGATGAGGAAAGGAGCCGCCGTCGACCAGTCCTGTCTAGACAAGGCCGCCACCAAGTTCGGCAAGGCCATGACCAAGGCCGAGGCTCGGACCGCTTGCGGGCGCCCCGGCACGGCCGCCACCGCGGGCGCGAAGATAGACGCCTACACGGCCGCCACGCTGGCCGCGGTGCCGGGGACGGCCAAGTGCAGCCAGACCAAGCTCAAGGCGACGGCCAAGACCGCGATGAAGCTGTTGAAGGCCGTGGCCAAGAACGACAAGAAGCCGAGCGTGGCCAGGTTCTCCCGCGGCTTTGCCAAGGCGAAGGCCGCGCTTGTCAGGGTCTTCGCCAAGGCCGACGCCAAGGGCGGTTGCCAGGTGACCGGCGACGGCGTCGCAATGGTGGACGCCACCGATGCCTTCGTGGAGAACCTCGTCGACCTGCCCGCGCCCGATTGTCCCGCCCAGTTGCTCTACGGATCCGAAGGTAACCGGTTGCGCCGTTATGACGTCGATACCATCGGCAGCGGCAACCAGCTCGACGACATCTTGATCGAACGCGCAGCCATCGACCCGAACGGCCGCGACATCAACGGCCAGATCTGTGCCATTCCCGGCGGCGGTTTCGTGGCCGGCGAGGACACCGGCCAACCCCACCCGCCGGCCGGCTGGGGCGTGTTCGACGCCGACGGCGACCAGGTCGGGAAGCTCACGCCGACCTACCAGGCCGGCCACGACCCACCCGAACCCTTCGGTTGCTCGGTCGGCCCCGGCGGGCACCTTTTCACATCATCGCTGGGCAACCAGGCCTCGGGCGCCTTCACCGGCCAGCTCATCATGTGGTTCCCGCCCTACGACGGGTTCCCCGGCCAACCCGGCGAGTATCCCGGTACGGACGCGACCAGCCAGAACTTCTGCAAGCTGGCGACCAACTTGGGTACGGCCGGGAGCGTGACAACGGACTCCGGCGGCAATGTCTACGTCACGGCCGCACGTAGCCTGACGGTATGGAAGTTCGCGCCGCCCTTTCCGACATCGGCCGACGGGGCCGGCGGCTGCGGCGCAACCGACGCCACGGGGTCGCCGGCGGCCGACGAGGTCGACGTATCGGTCTTTGTGGGCGCAGCCAACGTCGGTACCGCGACCGGCATCGTGCAGGCGGCCGGCGGCAACTTCTACGTGGCCGGGGTACTGACCGGCCTCATTGCCGAGTTCACGCCCGGCGGCGACTTCGTCCGGCAGATACTCGAACCGCCCGCGGGCGAGACCGAGTTGCCGCTTTCGACCGGACATCCCCAGGGCCTCGCCATCGACTGCAAAGGCAATCTATACTTCGCCGACATGGCCCTCGTTAACGACAATGGCAACCTCGGGCCCGGCCCCGACGGCAAGGTGCGCCGCATCAGCTTCGACCTTGCCGGCAACACCAAGAAGGTCGAGGTTGTAAAGAGCGGGCTCGCCTACCCGGACGGGCTCGGCATCATGCCCGGAGACCTCGAGGGCAACTGACATGGCCCGCCGCTTCCTCGCCACCCTGCTGGCGGCCACGCTGACACTGGCCGCCTCGCCCGTGGCCGCCGACGATTGGCCGACCTATGCGGGTGGCCCGCGCCGATTGTTCTTCAACCCGGCCGAGACCAGCGTGAACCCGGACAACGTCCACCGGCTGCGCACCAAGTGGACCCTGCTGGCGGGGGCCATAGTGACGGCCTCGCCGTCGGTCGTAACGGTCGATGTCCCCGGAGAGGGCAGCCAAAAGATCGCCTACATACAGTCCTGGGACGGGCTGCTCTACGCGGTTCGTGTTGCCGACGGCACGCCGCTTTGGACCTTCACTACGTCTCACCACCCGGGAGCCTCCTATCCGGGCGCCGCCTCTGTGCACGTGGAGGATATCGGAGGCGAGCTGACCGTACTCTTTGGTGCCGGCGAGGTCTTTTACTCGCTATCGGCTGTGACGGGCCAGGAGAACTGGCGTTTTACGGCCGGCACCGGCTGTGACGACGGCCCGGGACTTTGCGGGTTCGCCAACGAGAGGAACGAGATCGAGTCCTCGCCCATAGTCGCCGACGGCAAGGTCTTCTTCGGCATGGACGTCAACGACGTTGAGACCGGCAAGGGCGGCTTCTACGCCCTCGACGTCGATGACGGCCGGCTGGCCTGGTTCTTCGACCTCGAGAGCGGCGCCACATGCCGGCCGGACCCGGGCGACGATATCCGCCGCTTTGACGGTTACCACAGCGAAGCCGAACTGGCGCTGCCGGCGGATTTTCTGGCCACCCGCGCCGGCTGCGCCTTCGACCGCAGTTCCACGGGCTGCGGTAACGTTTGGTCCTCGCCGGCCCTCGACGAGGCCCGCGGTATGATCTTCTTCGCGTCGAGCAACTGCGACACCGACAACGACCCGACCACGACCATGCCGGCCGGACCCATGCCGCCCTATGACGAGGCGGTGGTGGCGATCGACCTCGACGGCACTCCGGCCTGGCGCTGGCGCCCGCGCGAGGTCGACAACGACGACCTGGCCTTCGGCGCCGTGCCCAACCTGTTCAGCATCGAGGTAGGCGGCAGCTCGCGCGAGGTGCTCGGCATAGGGAACAAGGACGGTTTTTACTACGTTCTCGACCGCGACGGCATAAACGAGACAAGCGGTGTCGCGTGGAACGACGCCGACCCGAGTTTTCTTCCTTACTGGAAAACCCAGGTCGTACCGGGCGGCGAAATAGGCGGTATCCCCGCCACGGCCTCCGTAGATGAGGACGAGCGGCGGATATACTTCAGCACCGCACCGGGCACCAACCCGGTGGCACCCCAACAACCGACCGTTCACTCGCTAGACATGGATACGGGCGATATCGTCTGGACCAACTCGGCCGACGGATTCGCCGATGCCAGTTTCGCGCCCACGAGCGCGGTACCGGGCCTGGTGTTCATCGGCAGCGTCGTCGAGAAGGGGCTGCGGATCTACGACAGCGCGACCGGCGAGAAACTTGCCTCACCGTACGTCGGTTTCGGGATCGCCTCGGCGGCGGCCGTCGTCGACGGTACCGTCATGCTCGGTCACGGCACCGGGGAACTGGTCGCCGACCGCAGCGAACCCTCCGACATCGTGGCCCGCCTGCCGTCGCGATTGACGGCTCTTTGCGTGGTGGGAAACCCGGGTTGCCGCACGGTGGTCAAGGGCAAGAAGCTGATTATGAAGGACCGCGCGGGCGATGCTTCCAAGAGACGGCTTGTGGCGCTGTCCAAGGACCGCACGGCCATTGTGGCCCCCGAACCGGGTTCGGCAGCCGACCCCACCGTCGTGGGCGCAAGCCTCGTCATCAAGAACCCGGCAAGCGGCGAGAACCAGACCTTCGAGCTACCGGCCCCGGCCTGGAAGGGAGGCGGCCGGCCAGCCGGCGCCAAGGGCTACAAATACAAGGACGGCGCCGGTGTGAACGGACCCTGCAAGAAAGCCGTCATCAGACCCGGCAAGATGCTCAAGGTCTCGTGCAGGGGAGCGGGCATCAGCTTCGACCTCGACGAGAACTCGCAGGGCTCGCTCGCCGTGAGGCTCGCCTTCGGCAACGAGGCCGGCGTCGAACAGTGCATGCTCTTCGGCGGCGATGTCTCACGTGACATTGGGACACTGCTAAGGAGTTCGGGGCTGTTCAAGGCCAAGGGTGCCCCGGCGCCGGCCACCTGTCGGTGACCGCCCGGACAAAGAAAGCACCGTTGCCCCCCTGTCGGGGGGGCACGGACGCCCTCAGAGCCCTTTCCCAGCCTGCGCGGCGGCAGGCCACTTGACGCATCGTCAACCGAGGGTTTAGGCTTGGACGATAAGCTGGGGAGGACGCACGATGAGAAGTCTTAGTCTGTTGGCCACCATTGCGCTGTTGATCGCAACCACGTCGGTACCGGCATGGGCCGGTAGGTCGAAGGTGTTGGCAAGCCTGGTCCCGACCACCAATGGTACAGAGATGGTGGATACCAACGATGACGGTATTGACGATACCATGGTCGCTGTCGGCACCATCTCTGCAAAGAGCAAGTTTATCATCAAGAGCAACGGGCTCATGAAGGGCCTGCTCAAGGACATCACGGACGACAGCGGCAATCCCGTCACAACCGACGGGTCGTACAAAGCCAGCGGCACGCTTACGGGAGACGAGTACGTCATCGTGATCAGCGGTAAGTTCTTTGCCATGGACGTGGACTATGCTTTCGTGCTCGGGGTCGAGGCCAAGAAAGGCAAAGGCGCCACCAAGCTCGACGGCTCGAGCATGTTCGGCCTTATACCGGAAGGCGCGCACCGAGCCTCCTCGGTTGATTCCATACGTGCCTACGGTCCCATAGGCGCCGAGAACATCGACGGCTGCCAGAACATACTCGATGCCAACGGCACCATTCTGTACCCGGACACGACGCCCAACTTCTGCATCGGACAACAGGCCGGCGAACCCTACCCGACCGCACCGACCGTCCGTATGATCGGCGCCGGCGGAATGCTCATCGACGGCTGAGATCACCCAGAGGGGAAGTTATCATGAGCCCAGCGAGCGGCCAGGCAAGCGGGGCGCTCCTTCTCGCCGCGGCCTTTTTGCTCGCGGCCCCGGCCCACGCCGAGATCAGCGTCGAGGAACGGACCTTCGTCGACAGCAGCCGCTCGACGCCCGCCAACGGGAACTACCAGGGCGCGCCCGACCGCACCCTTCCGACGCTCGTGTGGACGCCCGACAGTTCGTGCACGGCGAGCGGACGCTGCCAGCCCTACCCCTTGTTGCTCATGGCCCACGGCATGTCGGGACTGCCCGAAGCTTTCGATGCCTTCGCGCGCACGATGGCCGAGGGCGGATACGTGGTCGCCGCGCCGGCCTTTCCGCTAACCAACGCCGATGCGCCCGGTGGTTCGCAAAGCGGCTTCCCCGACACTGTTCGCCAACCCGATGATCTGGTCTTCGTCGCGGCCCGCTTGCAGGCGGCAACGGCCGACCCGGCCGACAGCCTGTACGGGCGCATCGACGCTGCTTCGGTCTCGGCGCTCGGGGTATCGCTCGGCGGTTCCACGGTCGAGGCCCTGGCGCACACAGACTGCTGCGACGCTCTCGAACTGGACGCCGCCGTGTTGGCCGGAACCTACACGGGGATACTGCAGATGTTCGGCGGGCAGCTGCACTCGGATGGCCCGACCACGCTGGTGCTGCACGGCACGGCCGATGAGCTCATCCCCTTCTCGACCGTACCCGGACTTCTCCGGATTCTGCCGGTCCCACGCTTCTTGGTCGGCATAAAGGACGCCGAGCACGACGACTATGTGGACAGCCAGACCGAACCCGCCACTGCCGGTCGCGCCGCGGCTGAGCTTGCCACGCTTGCCCTCCTCGACTGGAAGGTCCGCGGCGAGGAAACGCCTTTCACCGACGCCATGGAATCGCTGGCCGGCCAGGACCATACGGTGGTCATAGAGCAGTGCCTGGCCGCCGGCGGCGACTGCGCGCCGGCCTGCACGGCTGTTGCCTGGAGCCAGACGCCGGCCTCGCCCCCCGACCAGCGTCCCTCGCGCGCGATGGTCAAGGTCAGGGGACTCGACCGGCCCGGGCGGGCCAAGCTGGTAGCCAAGGGATTCTTCAACCCGGCCGGCGGCACCGGTGCCGTGGACCCGGCAGCCGACGGCATACACCTCCGCCTGGGCCTCAACGGCGAGGTCGTATACGACGTCAACGTACCGGCCGGCCCGCTTTGTTCCTCACGAGGGGGCTGGACGGTCAAGAGCGGCGCCAAGCCGGTGTGGAAGTATCGCAATCGTTCTGGTGCCGTCGGGCCGCTTTGCGCCGAGGGTAGCGCCAAGGGTTTGGCAACGGTCGTCGTAAAGGATCTCCGTGCCACCTCCAAAAACGCGTTCCGTTACACCGTCAAGGTAAAGAAGACGGTGCTTGCCGGGACCGCCGCGGCCCCGTTGACCGAGGTCAGCCTGGCCTTCGTGATGTCGGCCCAAGCCGAGCTCGGCATCCCATCGGCCGCGGCCGCGGCCGGGCACTGCGCCGTCGACCTCACCACCGGAGACCCCATCGCCGGGGCCGCGCCAAAGCCTTTTTGCAGCGTGAAAACTGCGGGCGCCGCTCTCAGCGCGATCTTCTGTAAAGGCCTCTAGCCCGTAGCGCGCTTGACACCGGCCCGGAAAAGGCCGGGCAGGAGCGCCTTGACGAGATAGGCGCCGGCGAGGGCGCGCGGATAGGTGATCGTGCGCTTGCCGCGTGCGAGCGCACCGATGGCCGCGTCGGCCAGCTGCGAGGCCTCGACCATAGAGCGCCTGGCGGCCCACGGCATCGCGGCCAGCGCCTCCTCGTCGAAGAAATCGGTTCGGACCGTGCCCGGGCAGACCGTCAGAACGTGGACGCCGGCCTCTTCGACCTCGACCGACAGCGATTCGGCAAGGCCGACGGTCGCAAACTTGGTGGCCGCGTAGCCGCTCTCACCCGGCGGCGCGATGCGGCCGGCCACCGAGGCCATGAAGACCAGCCAGCCCGAGCGCCGCTCCACCATCGAAGGCAGCAATGCCTTGGTCCAGTAAAGCGAACCGAAGTAGTTGGTCCGCATCATGCGCTCCATGTCGTCGAGTTCCCAGGCCAGCAAGCTTCGGTGGCGCCCGTAACCGGCGTTGTTGACCAAAAGGTCTACCTTGCCAAACTTCTCTATGGCGAAGGCCGCCGAGGCCTCGACCGCACGGCGGTCCGAGACGTCACAGGGGAGGACCAGCGCCCGGCCACCGCCGGCCTCTATATCGGCGGCCAGTTCTTCGAGAAGTTCGCTGCGGCGAGCTACCAGGGCGACCTGTGCGCCACGCGCGGCGATGCGAAGGGCCAGCTCGCGGCCTATGCCGCTCGATGCCCCCGTAACGACGGCCCCAAGGCCTTGGTAGCTCTTTAGCTTCGACACGATCTCAGAGTTCGTAGCCGCCGCCGGGCGCGCGTTTCCAAGCGCCGGCGGCGTGGTTACCGCCGTCCACGTGGATGACGGTCCCGGTGATAAAGCGCGAGGCGTCGCTGGCCAGGAACAGAGCCGCCTGAGCGACGTCCTCCGGCCGGCCCTCGTAGGGCAGCGGGCGCGGTATCTCGGCCGGCCCGTACTGCTCGAGACCGGGCGTGGGAATGGCGTCGGGAGCAATGGCGTTGACCCGGATGCTGCGGCCGGCAAGCTCGAGGGCAAGGGTCTTGGCGAGGTTCTCCTGTGCGGCCTTCATCGCGGAATAAATTGCGTAGCCCGGGCCGGCCCGGTGAGCCTCTATGGAGGTGATGTTGATTATGGAGCCGCCGCCCTCGGGCATCAGCGGAACCACCGCGCGTATCATCGCCGTCACGCTCGTGAAGTTCTCGCGAACGAGCGCGTCCTCGCCCTTTTCGTTGACGTCCATGAAGTCGGCAACGAAGCCGCCGCCGGCGTTGTTCACCAGAACGTCGAGTTTGCCCGCCTCGGCGGCCGTCTCGGCGACAAAGGCGGCCGTGGCCTCGCCGTCGCGAACATCGAGCAGGGCCACGATCGCTTTGCGGCCACACGCTTCTATGTCCGTTGCCGTGGCACGGAGCCCATCGGCGTCGCGGTCGCAGATGGCAAGGTCGGCGCCGGCCTCGGCGAAGAGCCGGGCTATGGCCGCGCCTATGCCCTGGGCTGCGCCCGTGACCAGCGCGGTTCGTTCTTTGAGTGACAGTTCCATGGTTGCGTTGTGCGACGCGGAGGCTATCATGCCCTCGCGGATGCGTCACGCCGGCAGCTGTGGCAATCTTCACCACTCGTGGCCGAGCGTCTGACAGACTGGGGACGGGCAACCGAGTTCGACAACATCCGGGGCCGGGTCGCGATCTGCGGCATAGGCGAGGCCGACCACAGCAAGGCTTCGGGACGAAGCTCGGAGGAGATAGCCGCCGAAGCCATAGGGCGGGCCATAGATGACGCCGGCCTCGAGCCGGCCGACATAGACGGCATCATGTTCCCCGGCGGCATGGCAGAGGCCTTCGATGCCCCGGCCTTCCACCGCGCCTTCGGAACCGACCATGAGATGTTCGAGTCCGGCCGCGGCGGCGCCATGGTCTGGGCTGCGACCGCGCCGGCCGTGGCCGCACGCGCGCTGGCCGATGGAAAGGCCCGTTACATCGTAAACGCCTTCGCCGTGGCCTGGGCCAGTGAGCGCTCGAACATGACGGGCGGACCCGGGCAGTTTCACGCCGGCGATGTCTTCAAAGCCAATCTCGAGGCGCCCTTCGGTTGGTTCCCGCAACCGGTCTACTTCGCGACCATCGCGCGCCGGCACATGCACGAGTTCGGAACCACCGAGGAACAACTCGGTGCGATCGCGGTAACATGCCGGCGCCACGCCAACCTCACCCCTTCGGCCGTGATGCACGAAAGGAAGCTCACGCTTGCCGAGTACATGTCACGACCCATGCTGGCCGACCCGCTGCGGGTGGAGGACTGCTGTCTGATCTCGGACGGGGGGGCGGCCTTCATCATGACGACGGCCGAAAGGGCCCGCGATCTACGCCAGCCGGCGGCGATAGTGGAGGGCATCGGCGAGGGCGTCTCCGACACGGGTCTTTACTGGGGCCAGCAGCCGGCCTTCACCTCCACCCCGCAGGTGTTCTCGGCACCGGCGGCCTTCCGTATGGCCGGAATAGCGCCCGGCGATGTCGATGTCCTGGCCCTCTATGATCCCTTCACGATAGTCGCCCTCCTGCAGATCGAGGACATGGGTTTTTGCGACAAGGGCGAGGCCGGGACTCTGGCAGACTCGGGCGCCCTCGACTTCGACTCGGGCCGTCTTCCCTATAACACCCACGGCGGTCTGCTCTCGCACGCTTACGTGCTCGGAAGCGCCCACGTCGTCGAGCTGGTCCGCCAGCTGCGCGGCCAGGCCCGGGCCCAGGTCGACGGCGCCCGTCTTGCCGTCTACGGCGGCTACACCGGCCATCTGGCGAGCACGCTGGTGCTCGGGAGAGCCTAAGTGGCCTTTCCGCTGCCGGACACCGATGCGCCGGAAACCCGCGAGTTCTGGGCGGCGGCTGCCCAAAGCAGGCTCGTGGTCCCGCGCTGCAACGGCTGCGGCAAGTGGAACTGGTACCCACGTGAGGCCTGTACGGGATGCGGCGGGACCGAGATGCCGTGGACAGAGGCCAGCGGGCGCGGACGTCTGTTCTCGTGGACGGTTGTCCGCCACCGCCTACTTGCGGCCTACCAACCCATGATCCCCTACACCACCGGGATCGTGACGCTCGAGGAGGACGAGACCGTTAGAATAGTAACGACCATAGTCGACGCCGACCCGGACGATCTTCTGATCGGCATAGACATGTGCGTGGTGTTCCGACCGCTTGCGATCGATGGCGCCGCGGACGGGCTGCTTGCCCCAATGTTCGCCCCCGCGCTATAGGACGCAGGTGGACGGACTCTTTCGCGACTACGCCAGCATCGATTACCCCATCATCGATTCCGACTCGCACGTGAACGAGCCGGCCGATCTGTGGCAGCAGAGCGTTCCGGCCTCTCTCAAGCAGCGCGCCCCGCGCGTAGAAAGTGGCGAGAACGGAGACATCTGGGTATTCGACAACGGTCGGGAGAAGTGGCCCTTGGGGCTTACGGCCGTGGCCGGACTCAGCTACTTCGACTACCGGGTGACCGGGCTCACCTACGACACCATCCGGCCGGGCAGCTTCGACACCGAGGCCCGTCTCAAGGACATGGACGCCGACGGCATCCACGCCCAAGTGCTCTATCCGAGCATCACGCTCAAGGGCGCGCGCATCTACGGGGACGACCGTGAGCTGCAGCTGGCCTGCGTCGAGGCCTACAACGATTGGCTGTTGTCATTTTGCGGGGGCTCGGCCGGCCGCCTCATACCCCAGGCCATCATCCCGACCACCGGCATAGAGGACGCCTGCCGAACGCTCGAAACAGCGATGAAGAAGGGGCATCGCGGCGTCGTGATCTCGGCCTTTCCCAACGGCAGCCTCGACCCCCTCGAAGAGGATGACCGTTTCTGGTCACTGGCCGAGGAGGGCCGGGTGCCCATCGCCGTTCACATCGGCGGCTTCATCCGCGAGGACCTCACCAAGCGCCGCAAGATGACCTGGACCTCGCTTGCCTTCGTCGGTATGGCCGCGCTCACCAAGGCCGGTGGTCAGACACTGCCGGCGGTCTGCGACATCCTGTTCTCGGGTATCTTCGAAAAGCACCCCGCTCTCGAAATAGTGCTGGTCGAGTCCAACATCGGTTGGATACCGAGCCTGCTCGAACAGTCCGACGACATGTTCATGCGCTTCCGTTGGTACACCGGGGCCGTCGAGGAGCAGACCGAGATGCCGAGCGAGATCTTCCGCCGTAACTTCTGGGCCACCTTCATGATCGACACCGTCGGCATGGACCTGCTCCACCGCATGAACGTGCGACACCTGATGTGGTCGACCGACTACCCGCACAGCGGCACCGACTGGCCCAACTCGCGGCTCACCATCGAACGGGTGTTCCGCGACGTGCCCGACGAGGACGTCAAGCTCATGCTCCACACCAACTGCAAGGAAATCTACGGGCTCGACCACATTCCCGGCACGCGCAACGGCGCCTGACCGGGCCTGCTAGACCAGGCCGTAAAAGCGTGAGGCGTTCGTACCGAGTATCGCCGCCCTTGTGTCTTCGTCGATGTCGCTGCGCTTGCGAAGCGGGCGGGAGCTTTCGGGAAACTCGCTGTCCCAGTGGGGGTAGTCGCTGGCGTACATGATGAAGTCACGGCCAAGTTCCTCGACGACGGCCGGTAGCATCGCCTCCTCGGGCTCGCAGCTGACCCATATCTGTCCGCGCTCCAAGTATTCCCGCGGCGGACGCTTCCAACCGCGCTCTATCCAGTCGCCACGCTTTTCGAAGTGCTCGTGCATGCGCTCGAGGAAGTAAGGCGCCCAACTTACACCCGCCTCCAGAAAGGCCACGCGGAGCCCCGGGTGGCGTTCGAACACACCGCCGCTCACCAGCGCCGTCATCGCGGTCATCTGGTCGAAGGGAAAGCTGATGCAGTGCACCTGTATGTAGTTGTCGAAACGGTCCACGCCGATCTTGGGCAGGTGTACCCCCGGCGCACCGTGGATGCCGAGCGGCAGGTCGAGCTCGGCGGCGGCGCGGTAGAAGGAATCGAGGTCGGCGTGGTCGAGGTTACGCACCTTGAGGGCCGGCGGTACCATGACCGCGACCAGGCCCGCTTCCTTGATGCCGGCGAGCATCGCCACCGAACGGTCCACGTCCTCGATGGGAACCACCCCGACGCCGAACAGACGGCCCTTCGAATCACGGCACCAGTCGGCGACGAAACCGTTGTAGAGCGTGGCGAACTCGGCCGCGAAACCGGCGTCCTCGAAGCCCGGGATGGCGATACCGAGGCTGGGGTAGAGCACCATACGGTCTATGCCCTCGCGGTCGGCATCGCCGAGCATGCCCGCCACCGTCGTCGGGTCGATACCGTCGGCGGTATTCAGCGAATTGGCCGGTGGGCAACCGGCACCCGGACCCGTGGGCTCGGGGTAGCGGCGCCCCTCGATGGTGATGCCGGGCATGCCGCCGTCAGCCTCGGCAATGCGGACCTTGTCGGGCCAGCGCTCGAGGGCTTGGATGGCGAACGGGGCGCCCTCGATCATGTGGGCATCGGCGTCGACTACCAGTGCCACGTTCAGGCCGAAGCGCGCACCGTCTCGGTATCGGTCCCCGACCTGAGTACACGGCCCTCCCGCTCACCGGTAAGCTCGCCCGCGCGCACGGCCTCCGTGCCGCCGACGATGACATGCTCGATGCCGTCGGCCTCGGCGTAGAGGCGGGCGGCGTCGGCGGGCAGGTCCGAGCGGGTGTGCAGCTCGCGGGGACCTATGGTCTCGGGGTCGAAGACGCAGACATCCGCGGTCCAACCCTCGGCCAGACGGCCGCGACCTTTGAGACCGTAGAGGCGGGCCGGCACATCGGTCAGCTGGCGCACCGCGTCCTCGAGACCGATAAGACCTCTGTCGCGACGGCCCGGGCCGAGCAGCGCGGTCGGGCAAGCGAAGGTGTCTATCATGTCGAGGTGCGCACCGGCATCCGAGCCACCGACCACGACACGCTCGTCTTGCCACACCTCGGCGCGAAGTTTCCAGCTCTCCTCATCGTCGCCGGGTATGAACGGCGAGAACGATGTCCGCATGTCCTCGTCCAGCGAGAGGTCGCAGAACATGTCGAAAGGCGTCTTGCCGCGTTCGGCGGCGACCTCGCCGAGATTGCGGCCGGTAAGACCTTCGTTGCCCGCGTTGAAGGTCTCGGCGATGGTCATGTTCTCCCAGATCGCCAGGAAACCGATGGGGCCGGCCTCGGGCGACTTGGCGCCGGCCTCGAGACGCTGGCGGGTGCCGGGGTCGGCGAAGGCCCGGCGGCGCTCGTCCATGGGGAGTGCGAGCACGGGAGCCCACTCGGGAAGAACATCAAAGATAAAACCGCTGGTAAGGTTGAGGCGCAGCGACATTGTCTGCGGAAGGCTGAGCGCAACGACCCGTCCGCCGTTGGCCGCGGCGTAATCGGATGCCTCGAGCTGTCGGCGGTACATGTCGGGCATGAAGGACTGCACCGTAAGAACGTTCCAGTTGAGCGGACGGTCGGCCTCGCGAGACATCGAGGCCATGAGGGCCTGTATATCCTCACTGAACTCACCGACCGCGGGTATGAACTCGAGCGTGGTGCCCTCGTGCCGACCGGTGACGCGGCAAAGTCTGAGCAGTTCCTCGGGCTCTGCATGGCGTGAGGGCACGGGCTGGCCGTCGCCGTCGTTGTGGGTGGGAGCCCAGGTCGAGGAGAACCCGAGCCCGCCGCCATCGAGCGACTCGCCGAGCAGCGTCTCCATGGCCACAAGATCATCCTCGGTGGCCTTGCCTCCCACCGAACGCTCGCCCATTACGGCGCGCCGGATGGCGCAGTGCCCGACCAGGAAGCCGGCGTTTATCGAAATGTTGCCCTCGAGCGCGTCGAGATAGTCGGCGAAGCTCCGCCAGTCCCAGGGACAGCCCTCGCGCAGGCTCTCCAGCGGCATACCTTCAACACGGGCGAGCATGTTCATGAGATAGTCGCCGCTGTCGTCGGTCAGCGGCGCGATGCTGAAGCCGCAGTTGCCACCCACCACGGTCGTCACGCCGTGGATCGAGGACGGGGTAAGGCCGCCGTCCCAGAAGACCTGGGCGTCGTAATGGGTGTGTATGTCGACGAAGCCGGGGGCCACGACCAGTCCCGTGGCATCGATGGTCTTGGCGGCGCCGTCCTTTATTTCGCCTATGGCGACTATGCGGCCGCCGGCAATCCCCAGATCGGCCGGGCGGCCGGCCGCACCGGTGCCGTCGATGACGGTGCCTCCTTTTATGACGCAGTCGAGCACGGGAGCCGGCATCGTGATTTCTCGGCCATAGTCAGTCAAGTCCGCTGGACTCACCGCCCCGCGGCATACAACCTTGCCGGCCTCGAAGTTGGCCGAATGGACCTGGGACTCAAAGACGCGGCCGTCGTGGTAAGCGGCGGCAGCAAGGGCATGGGGCGGGCCGCGGCCGAGTCCTTTGCCGCCGAGGGCGCACGGGTGGCCGTGCTGGCCCGTGGCCAGGCCGCCCTGGACCAGACCGTGGCCCACCTGGCCGAGCTTGGCAGTCCCGACGCGGTCGGCCTGAGCGTCGACCTGCACGACAGCGCCGCGGTCGAGGCCGCTTTCGACGAGCTTGGCGCGCGCTGGGGCCAGCTAAACGCCCTGGTCAACGCCGCCGGCCCCGGAAGTGCCGGCCCGTTCGAGGCATTGGACGACCAGGCCTGGCTCGAAACCTTCGAGATGGGAACCATGAGCGCGGTGCGCACGGTGCGGGCCGCAGTTCCCTGGCTAAAAAAGGCCGCCTGGGCACGCATCGTCAATCTGGCCGCCTATTCGGTGAGACGCCAAAGCCCCGGCCTTGTCGCCTACACCGCGGCCAAGGCGGCGCTTACCAGCGTATCGAAGAACCTTGCGCGCAGTCTTGCCGCCGACGGCATAAGTGTGAACACGGTGAGCCCGGGCATGTTCATGTCCGACAGTCTTACCGCGTACCTCGAGTCTGTGGCCCAGGCCAAGGGCATCGACCCCCATGACCCCGGCGACGCCCACCGCGTGATGGTCGAAGAGTACGGCGGCGCGGTCGATATGGGACGGGCAGGGCTACCCTCTGAGATAGGACCGGTCATCGTCTTTCTGGCCTCCAAGGCCAACAGTTACATGACCGGGGCCAATGTGAACGTGGACGGCGGCACCGATTTTTGATGTCCGAGCTGGCCGACACCCTCCTTTCGGGACGTTCTTGGGATGAGCTTTGCCAGGCGCTTCGTGAGGCCGGGCTCCAGGTCCTTGCAAGCGAGGACAGCGGTGACGGTCTCGACCGCGCCGAAGCATTGCGCTTGGTCTCGCGCCTGCTGCGCGGAGGGCTGGAGAACTTCGTCGAACACAACGACCCGGCCGCGCCACGGCTGGTATCGACCTGTCACGAAACGATAAAGATAGTGGCCGAGAACCCCGACAACAACTACCTTTCATCTGCCGTCAGCGCCGCCCATGACTACCGGGTCTGGGGCCGGCGCGGGACGGCCGCATGGCTGAGCTTCAACACGCATGCCGGCGGCTTCGGAAGCGGGGGCCGGGGAACGGCCGCGGTAATGAACGGCCGCGACCTTGACACCGACGACGACGGAAGTTTCGAGCTGTTCTTGTCCAGCAACGAACGGTCCGGAAACTGGCTACGGCTCGACGAGGACAGCACCCACTTCATCGTTCGCGAGACGGTGGCCGACCCGGCAAGCGAAGAACAAGCCGAGCTATCCATCGAACGGACCGACGGCGGTGGACCGCCGCCACCGGCCGACCCCGAGGAGTTAGCTCGTCAGATGGCCGCTGTCGGCCAGTACGTCGGTCTGGTCTCGGGTATGGCCGATGCTTGGGCCCGGGCCAACGCAGAGCGGCCCTTCGAGTTCGTCGACCTCGGTCCCGGGGCGGCCCTGGCCTATGCCGACCCTGAGATAATATTTCATCAAGCCTACTGGGAACTGGCCGACGACGAGGCCCTCCTGGTCGATGTCACACCGCCCGATTGCCAGTACTGGGGCTTTTGCCTTTACAACCGTTGGTTGGAATCGCTCGACTACCGTTATCACCCGATATCGCTCAACAAGCGCAGCGCACAACTCAGCGACGATGGCCGTCTCGGCATCGCCGTGGCCGCCAAGGACCCCGGCCTCCCCGACCACCCCAACTGGCTCGACAGGGCCGGCCACCGCCGCGGGACCATCGGAGTGCGTTGGGTGGGAATGGGCGTCGAGGACGTGATACCTCAGTGCCGCGTCGTAAAGGTCTGAGACAAGGAAACGCGATGAAGAACAAAGCCTACCAAATGTACATCGACGGCGTCTGGACCGAGGCGGCCTCCGGGCGGCGCTACGAGCTTCCCAACCCGGCCACCGAGGAGACCATCGCCTCGGTGCCCGACGCCGGCATAGACGACTTGCGGCGCGCCATAGAGGCCGCGCGCCGTGCTTTCGACGAGGGGCCCTGGCCGCGTTCATCGCGCCAAGAACGGGCCGAGATGATAGGCCGTCTCATCGAGGGGCTAGAGGCACGCAAGGAAGAGTTCCGCGAGGTACTGGTGGCCGCCCACGCCGCCGAGCACATCACCCACTTCGTACAGCTGGACACCCCGGTCGACCATCTACGGCTTTACCAACAACTGGCCCTCGACTTCGACCCGGCCCAGCCGATCACCGCCTCCAAGGCCATGACGCCCATGGGCGAGATAGACGTGGCCGGCATCGCCTACCGCCAACCGGTCGGGGTCTGCGGGCTGATACCGACCTGGAACTTCCCGCTCTACATAAGCGCCCAGAAGCTCGGCCCGCTGCTGGCCACCGGTTGCACGGCGGTGGTAAAGCCTTCGCCCTTTGGTCCGCTCATCGACGTTATGCTGGCCGAGATTCTCGACGGCATCGGCCTACCCCCTGGCGTTGTGAACGTGGTGACCGGCCAGGGCCCCGAACTCGGCGCCGAGCTTACCGAGAGCCCCATGGTCGACAAGATCAGCTTCACCGGCTCCTGCGATGTCGGTAAGCGCGTGATGGCCGCGGCCGCGGGCACCCTCAAGCGGCTGCATCTAGAGCTTGGCGGCAAGTCGGCCCAGATAGTGCTCGACGATGCCGACCTCGACCTCCAATCGATGGTCGCTTCCTCGCCCTCCTACTTTCACGCCGGCCAGGGCTGCGCGATGAACACCCGGGTACTGGTCAGCCGCGGGCGCCACGACGAGCTGGTCGACAAGATGACCGCCTTCGTCACCAATGTCGTAAAGGTCGGTGACCCCGCCGACCCCGATGTCATGCTGGGTCCGGTCATTAGGGCCGAACGCCGCGATGCCATCGAAGAGTACATAGATTCGGGCAAGACCGAAGGGGCCGAGCTTGCCACCGGCGGCCGGCGGCCGGCCCATCTGGCGCGCGGCTACTTCATCGAACCGACCATCTTCGCCAATGTCCGAAACGACATGCGCATCGCCCGCGAGGAAATCTTCGGGCCGGTGGTATCCGTCATCCCCTTCGACGACGAAGAGGACGCCATCCGCATTGCCAACGATTCCGACTATGGTCTGTTCGGCGGCATCGCCACCGCACCGACACCGGAGGCCACCGAACACGCTCGCGAGATGGCCAAGCGTATCCGCACCGGCGGTATCTCGATAAACGGCGCCGTCAGTGTGGTCCATTCACCGTTTGGCGGTTTCAAGCAGTCGGGCCTTGGGCGCGAGGGCGGGATGTTCGGGATACACGAGTTCACCGAGGTCCAATCGATAAACTGGCCGGCCTGAGCCGGGGAGTGGACAGGCCCGGGACCGTCTGATTATCTGACGAACCGTCAAATGATGAATCTCGACGACATGATACTTGTCAGCGTCGACGACCATGTCGTCGAACCTCCCGATATGTTCGACGGGCGTTTGCCGGAAAAGTACAAGGACCGAGCCCCACGGGTGGTACGCAAGAGCGACGGCTCCGACGTCTGGCTCTTTGAAGGCAACCAACTTCCCAACATCGGACTGAACGCCGTCGTCGGCCGCCCACCCAAAGAATACGGGGTCGAACCGACCGCCTACGACCAGATGCGCCCGGGCTGTTATGACATCGACGCACGAATCGGCGACATGAACGTCAACGGCGTACTGGCCTCGATGTGCTTCCCTTCTTTTCCGTCGTTCTGCGGCCAGCTGTTCGCCAACACCGAAGACAAAGCGATGGCGCTGGCCATGCTGCGCGCCTACAACGACTGGCACATCGACGGGTGGTGCGGGAGCTACCCCGGACGCTTCATCCCGCTGGCGCTGCCGGTGATGTGGGACGCCGGACTGATGGCCGAAGAGGTTCGGCGTTGCGCGGCCAAGGGCTGCCACGCGATGAGTTTTTCGGAAAATCCCGAAAAACTCGGCTTCCCCAGTCTCCACGACCCCTCTTGGGACCCGGTCTGGCAGGCCTGTTCGGACACTGCCACGGTGGTCTGCATCCACATCGGCTCGGCCGCCGGCATGAGCTTTACCTCGATGGACTCACCGGTGGACGTGATGATAACCGTCTCGCCCATGAACATTTTCGGTTGCGCGGCCGACCTTGTCTTCTCCAGCGTGCTGCGCCGCTTTCCCGACCTCAAGATCGCGCTTTCCGAAGGCGGCATAGGATGGATACCCTACTTCCTCGAACGCGTTGATTACGTCTACGAACACCACCACCAGTGGACCAATCAGGACTTCGGCGGGCGCCTGCCGAGCGACGTGTTCCGCGAACACATCATCACCTGTTTCATCGAGGACCCGGTCGGTGTAGCCGTGCGCGACAAGATAGGCGTGGACACTATGTGCTGGGAATGCGACTACCCGCATTCGGACACCACCTGGCCCGAGTCCCCCGAACGTCTGATGCGAAGTTTCGAAGGTGTAAGCGACGAGGACATTAACAAGATAACCCACGAAAACGCCCTCAGCGCCTTCGCGCTCGACCCCTTTGCCCACATTCCGCGCCAGCAATGCACCGTCGGTGCTTTGCGTGCCCAGGCCACCGAGGTCGACCTGAGTCTAAAGAGCGCGGGTGGGCACGCACCCACCGAGGACTCGGCCCGGCCGGTGACCTCCCAAGACATCGTCGACCAGTTGGCCACGGCCTTCTCCACCCCGGCCGACCCCTAAGGCCGAATCGAAGAAAGGAGAACCAATGCGCTTCAACAACAAGGTCGCCGTGGTGACCGGCTCGGGACAAGGAATAGGCGAAGCATATGCCAAAGGGCTGGCCGCTGAGGGTGCCGCGGTGGTCATAGCCGAACTAAACGAGGAACAGGGCCAGCGGGTGGCCTCCGAAATAGAGGCCTCGGGCGGACAGGCGCTGTTCGTAAGGACCGACGTCGCCGATGAGGAATCGACGGTCGCCATGGGAAAGGCGGCCACAGAGGCTTTCGGTGGCGTCGATTATCTGGTCAACAACGCGGCCATCTACAAGAGCATGGAGATGCACTCCATGCTCGACATGCCCATCGACTATTGGGACCGCTTCATGCGGGTGAACATGACCGGAGCACTGCTGGCCACACGCGCAGTCTATGAATCCATGACCGAACGCGGCGGCGGTGCCATCGTCAACCAATCATCTACCGCAGCCTGGATGGCGGCGGGTTATTACGGTATCGCCAAGCTTGCCCTTCACGGTGTCACCCATTCGCTGGCCGCTGAGCTTGGTGGACGTAACATAAGGGTCAACGCCATCGCTCCGGGGCCGGTCGATACCGAGGCCACACGCACCGTGGTCCCCGATGGGATAATAGACGATATCGTGGGCGGCCTTCAGCTAAAGCGCGTGGGCCAACCCGAGGACATGGTTGGCACCTGCCTGTTCCTTTTGTCCGACGATGCCGCCTGGGTCACCGCCCAGATAGTGGCCGTCGACGGCGGCCAGATAATGCGCGCCTGAGGCCCTAGGGCCGCCGTGAGCAATAACCCGACCCGAATTCTTCCCCAACTCTTGCCGGAAAACGAGTTCTTCTGGACCGCCGGCGCCGATGGGCGGCTGCGGGTGCTTGGCTGCAGCGATTGCGGCCATTACCTGCACCCGCCCGCGCCTCTTTGCCCAAAATGCATGGGCCGGAATCTGGCCCCCGAAGAGGTCTCGGGCAAGGCCGAGGTCATCACCTTCACTATCAACCACCAGCCTTGGATACCCGGCTTCGAGCCGCCATATGCAATAGCCATAGTCGAGCTTGCCGAACAGAAGGGACTGCGAGTGACGACCAACATCGTCGGCTGTGAGCCCGACGAGGTCGCCATCGGCATGAAGGTGCAGGTCGTTTTCGAGGACGCGGGTCAAGGCGTGTTCCTTCCGCTGTTCGAACCGGAGGGCCGGTGAGCGAGCGCTTCGAGGACCGGGTCGTCATATCCGGGCTCGGCCAATCCGATGTCGGCCGCCGCACGGGCCGCGACCCCCTGGCACTGACCGTCGACGCCTGTCTGGGGGCCATCGAGGACGCCGGGCTCGAGCGTGACGACATAGACGGTCTTTCGACTTATCCCGGTATGGCCGTAGCCGCCGCGCCCGGTTTCAGCGGAGCAAGCGCCACGGACGTGCAAGAGGCGCTCCGGCTCAAGCTCAACTGGTTCACCGGCGGGCTCGAGATGCCCGGACAGCTCGGCTCCATCGTCAACGCGGCCATGGCCGTGGCCACGGGGCTATGCCGCCACGTTCTATGTTTTCGGACCGTGTGGGAATCGACGGCCCAGGGCGGCGGGCCACGCAAGGGCATCGGCGTGGGCACTAGCGGTCCCTTCCGGGCCACCGGCCAGCAGCAGTGGACCCTTCCCTTCGGCGCAGCTTCGGCCGCCAATTGGATAGCGCTCATGGCCCAGCGCCATTTTCATGAATACGGAACCACCCGCGAGCAGTTGGCCTGGGTAGCGCTAAACGGACGGCGTCACGCCGCTCTCAACCCCGATGCCATCTATCGCCAAGAGCTAACGATGGACGACTATATGTCGGCACGTATGATCTCGACGCCCTTCTGCCTTTACGACTGCGACGTTCCGGTGGATGCCAGTACGGCCATCGTCGTCTCGTCGGCCGATACCGTGGCCGACCTGGCCCACTCGGTTCGCGTGGAGGCCGTGGGTACGGCCATCCATGACCGACCGAGCTGGGACCAGTGGGGCGACCTCACGACCATGGCCGCGCGCGATGCGGCGGCCCAGATGTGGTCGCGTACTGATCTCGGGCCGGACGACATCGACGTGGCCGAACTCTACGACGGCTTCAGCTTCATAACGCTTGCCTGGTTGGAGGCCCTGGGCTTTTGCGACAAGGGCCAGGCCGGCCCCTTCATCGAGGGGGGCGAGCGCATCGCGCTCACCGGCCAACTGCCGCTCAACACACACGGCGGCCAGTTGTCGGCCGGACGTCTGCACGGTTACGGCTTCCTGCATGAGGCCTGCCTGCAGCTTCGCGGTGAGTGCGGCGCGCGCCAGGTGGCCAATCCCATGGTAGCTGTGGCGGCGGCCGGCGGCGGTCCGCTCGGCGCCAGCATCCTTGTAAGGCGCGACTGACCGGCCTCAGACCGAGACCGGATAGAACTGCTTGGCCCAGGCCCTGAGCTGGCCGATGGGTCCGTCGGCCTCGCACAAGGCCGGATGTTCCAGGTGTATCTTGTTCTCCCAGATCGGCATGTCCTGCCCGTACTGCCGTTCTATCTCGGCGATGAAGGCGTCGCCGACAGCGCTCGTGGCCGCCGCGTCGTCTCCTTTCTTGACGCTGAAGCGGATGACCGTCTCATGGTCCTCCTCGTCTATGCAGGTGCCGGTTATGACCAGCAGCGTGTCGACGATGCCGCTAAACCGGGTAACCCCGAGCCCGAAGCCGTGTGATTCCACCGTCAGCCTTCCCTCGACCGGTCCCTGGGGCGTGGTGAAGGGAATGCCCGAACGGATACGGAATATGTGTCCGTCGGTCTCGGCCTCCGTCGTGGTCGGGCTCGGGGTCCCGTGAACGTACTGGAAGTGGGCCGGGTCGACGATGTTCTCCATCTGTTCCTGCGGATGCGAGCGCACGCGGAAGCGGCGCAACACCGGACGTGTCCACTCCTCGGAACCGAACTCGGGCAGCTCGGGGACCTCCCAGCTCGGCGGCTGGCCGCCCGAGTGGTACCAGGTCATGACGGTGCCGTTCTTCTCGGTGACCGGCCAGGCCTTGATGGACGCCTTGGCCGGGATGCGCTTGGCATAGGGTATCTCTACGCATCTGCCCTCGCCGTCATAGAGCCAGGCATGAAAAGGACAACGTATGCAGTCGCCCTCGACCTTGCCGCCATGGCCGAGATGGGCACCGAGATGGCAGCAATGCGCGTCCATGACGTGGGCCCGCCCTTCCTCGCCTCGGAACAGCACCACGTCGCGGCCGAAATAACGGCCGGCCCGCACCTCGCCCGTGGCTAGCTCGTCGCTCTCGCACACACGGAACCAACCGTGGGGCATGGGAAGCGGAATGCGCTGGCTCATGAGCGTTCCTTGCCGAGCACGGTGACGGCCGCCACCGCCGCCTGACCGCCGAGATTGTGGGCCAGCCCCAAGCGGGCGTCCTTCACTTGGCGCTCGCCACACCCGCCGCGCAACTGCTCGGTGACCTCGTAGATCATCCTCACGCCGGTGGCGCCTATCGGGTGGCCAAAGGACTTGAGCCCGCCCGAGGGGTTGACGGGTTTTTCACCGTCGAGCGCGAAGCGAAACTCTTCGGCGGCCCGCCCGCCCTGGCCGCGCTCGCAGAAACCGAGGTCCTCGTAGTTGAGTATCTCGGTGATCGTGAAGCAGTCGTGGGTCTCGGCCAGGTCTATGTCGGCGGCCGTCACGCCGGCCTGTTCGTAGGCCTGGGCGGCCGCGATGCGGGTGCTCTTGAAACCATCGTAGGCAAAGCCGGGGTCGAACTGCGGCCGTCCGTAGGAAACCGACAGGCCGAGACCCTTTATATAAACAGGGTCCTTTGCGAACTCGCGGGCCAGTTCGGCCTTGCACAGGACAACGGCGGCCGCACCGTCGGTGGTCGGACAGCAATCGAAGAGCCCCAGCGGCGCGTAGACCATGGGCGCACCGAGCACCTTGTCCTCGCTTACCTCCATGCGGAGGTGCGCCTTCGGGTTCTTGGCGCCGTTGGCATGGTTCTTTATGGCGACCTTGGCGAGCGTCGACTTGTCGGCCCCGTGGTCGACGAAGTAACGGTTGGCCGTCATCGCGAACACGTGCGGGGCCTCGCCGTTGTCTATCACCGGGTGCGGCGCCGGCAGCCCGCCCATCATCATGTCCTTCATCTTTTCGAAACCGAGCGCGAGGACCACGTCGTACATGCCGGCGGCCACCGCGAAGGCGGCGTTACGGACGGCCTCCATGCCCGAGGCGCAGTAGTTTTCAACACGGGTGATCGGGATGTCGGTGAGCTTCAAGGGATCGGACAGCGCGTTGCCCGACATCGCGCTCGACAGCGTCCCCACCCAGGCGGCCTCTATGCGGTCGGGTCCCACGCCGGCGTCGGCCATGGCCGCCAGACCGGCCTCGACAACGAGATCCTCGGCCGAACGTTCGAACAACTCTCCGAACTTCGTGCAAGCGGCGCCGACAACGGCGACTTTGTCCCTTATGTCACTCACTATTGTCCCCCTTGCCATTGCGCGCCGGGCGGGCCTTCCAGAAGTAGTTGTGCATGCCACCCTCGTCGTGATGGAGGCGGAAGACCAACTCGACCGGCATTCCGATCGACACCTCGCCGGTACCGACGTCCGTCATCTGGCCGAAGAAACGCGCTCCGCCGTCGAGTTCGACCACGGCCTCGATCATCGGCGGGTCCGGGTGCGGGAACACGTGGTTCTCGTAAAAGGTAAAGACCCGTCCCTGCCGCGGCAGCAGTGTCTCTTCGAGTCCGCCGGCATAGGCGCAAGCAACGCACACACGATCGAGCGGGAATTGCAGTGCCCCGCACTCGGGACACTTGCCGCCGCAAAGCTCGAGTATCTCGCGGCGGTCGCGGAACAGGACCGAGGCCGATGAATTGTCCATGTTCATATAGCCGCGCTTTACCAGCCCGCGAAAACGTTCGTACTTTCCATAGTTCTCGAGCGGGCGTTTCATCTCTATCTGGCTGGCCACGCTCGGTTGCGGGCGCGCCGAGGCGACCCCTTTGCCGACCTTGAAGATCATTGCGTCGGCACCGTCACCGTAAACGGCCCACAGGATGAGGCTCCCCGCTTCGGCCTTCTCCAACGCGGAGGCCAAGAGCAGCAAAGGTTGGGCGGCTCCGGTATCGCCGGCGACCATCCAAAGCGTGTCCTCGACCTGCGACATCGGATCGAAACCGAGTGTGGCCGCCAGGCCCATCGCCAGTTTCGGGTTGGGCCCGCAGATGACGGCGCGCCCTATGTCCTTGGGCTCCACACCGGCCCCGGCCATCACCTGGCCTATGACCTCGGGCATCACACGCCCGTAGCCGAGCTTGGCATCGAGCGAGCCGGGAAAGCCTTCGACATAGTCGGCCGAGTCGCGGCGCCAAGTGCCGTGGAACTCCTCGGAGATAGAAGCGCGTGCGACCGGCACCAAGCCGTCCTTGCCCGAGTCGATCACTACCGCCGCGCCGGCGTCCCCCGAGCTTTGCTCGTCGAAGGAGTCCGGACTTGCCGCTCTGACCTCGCCGGCCGCCACCAAGACACGGGCGGCGCTTCCGGATTCGACGAGATCGAAAGCCGTCATGACGGCGCCCGAGGCGGCCCGCAAAGTGGTTGAAAGATCCAGCGTGCGGGCACCCGGACCGGCGCCGACCACGGTGGCAAGTGTCGCGGCCACCGATTTCTGACGATAGGGAGAGGTCGTCGAGGCGAACAGCACCGCGTCCAGAGAGGCGCCGTCGGCCGACGCGGCCAGCGCGGCCGAAACGGCCATCGTAAGCGAGTCCTCGTCGAAGTTGGCCACGGTCCGTTCACCCGGCATGGCGTGCCCGCCCCACTGGCGGGCCATGACCTCGCGCGGCATGCGGTAGGCCGGCAGATACGCGGCGTAGGAACTTATCGAGGGCATCTGGGACTTTTAGCCTGCACGCCCGGCCTTGACACATCTGCCCGGGCCGGAATATGATTCTGGATATGGAGAATATCATTCTCTACGCTTCTAGCAAGACCCCTCCCGCTGCGGGTTCGGTCGCTGAAAGGACCGTGGCCCGGGGGCTTTCCGGCCGCCTGATGGCCGCGCGCGAGGAAGTGGCCCGCCTGCTCGAGGCCGCCCGCGAGGCCATGCGCGAGACCGGCAGCGTGGACCCGCGCGTGAGCGACATCGTCGGCCGGGCCGGCTCCTCCAATCAGGCCTTCTACCGCCATTTCCGTTCCAAGGACGAACTCCTTCTGGCCCTGCTCGACGACGGCCTGCGCGACCTGCTCGAACACATGGAGGCCCGCATGACAGAGGCCGCCACGGCGCGGGACAAAGTGGAACGTTGGATAGGCGCCATCGTACGCCAGGCCACCGACCGGCAGGCGGCCCGTGCCGCCCGTCCCTTCGTGGCCAACCGCGCCCGCCTGGCCGAACGCTTCCCGGACGAGGAACGCCGCTGCGCCGGCCTGCTCGTAGAACCCCTGGAACGGGCCATAAGGGAGGGGGTGACCGCGGGCGAGTTCGCCTCGGAAGATCCGCCCCACGACGCCGAGGCCATCTACCATCTGGCCATGGGCTGGATGCAGAGCCGTATGTTCGCCGAGCAAGCCGCCGCGGACGGTGACGTCGCCCGCCTGGCGGCCTTCGCGATGCGCGGCCTGGGAAACTGAGGCCATGGAACGCGAACTGATGCTCAACGGGATCGGCGGCCAGGGCGTGCAACTGGCCGCCCAGGTCTTGGCGCGCGCCGCCACCCGCGAGAACCGTTACGTGAGCATGTTCGGAGTCTACGAGGGCATGGTGCGCGGCGGCTCGACACAATCCACGCTCGTGTTCGCCGACCGACCCATAGAGGCGCCCCCCATCGTGGCCAGGACCTGGTCGGCCATCGCGCTTCACAAACACGAGTTCGCCGGACTCGAGGCAAAGTTGCGTCCGGAAGGTTTCGTGCTCGTAAACGCCGACATCTTCGACTCGCCGCCGACCTGCAACCGCGCACGCGTGGCCGAACTGAGGGCCACCTCGATGGCGGCCGAGCTCGGCAACCCCATGGCCGCGTCCATGATCATGGCTGGGGCCTATGCGCGGGCGACATCCCTGGTGGCCCTGCCGTCCCTGGTCGAGGCCATGAAGGAATCCATCCCCGCCTACAGAAGCCAACACATCGAACTCAACCAGCGCGCGCTCGCGGCGGGCTTCGACGCCGTTACCGAGTCGCTGCCGGCCTGGGAGAGCTGAGTGCGCGCCGAGACCACACTGAGCCGCGGAACGGTGACCATAGCGGTGGAACGCTGCAAGGGTTGCGACCTTTGCATCCCGGCCTGTCCGCCCGAGGTGCTACGCATGTCCGAGGAGCGTAACTCGATAGGCTTCCGCTACCCCGAACTTTTACCCGGTTGCACGGGTTGCGGGGCCTGCTTGCTGGTCTGTCCCGACTTCTGCTTCGAGGTCTACAAGTACGACGAACCCGTCGACTGGGGAGCCAACCCATGACAGAGCCCGGCCGGTTTCGTTTCATGGAGGGCTCCGAGGCCATGGCCGAGGCGGCGATCGCGGCCGGCTGCCGCTTCTTCGCCGGCTACCCGATGACCCCGTTCACCGAACTGTTGGAACATCTGGCGCGCCGCCTGCCCGAGGAAGGCGGCGTCTGTGTCAACGCCGAGAGCGAACTCGAGGCCGTCGGCATGGCTTGGGGCGCCGTGGCCACCGGCAACCGCGCGGCCACCGGCTCGACCGGGCAGGGCTTGGCGCTCATGCAGGAATCCTTTTCCGAGATCACGCGCGCCGAGCTGCCGCTGGTCATCTTCAACATGGCCCGTGGCCAGTCCGACTACTTCCAGGCCACCCGGGGGGGCGGCCACGGCGATTACCGGCACATAGTCCTGGCCCCCGCCGACATAGCCGAAGCTGTCGAGATGACACAGTTGGCCTTCCACCTGGCCGACAAATGGCTCAACCCCGTGCTTGTCTACGGCGACTACCTGCTCGCGCATACCAGCGAGGCCGTCAAGATAGACCGCGTGGAGTTCGGGCCGCTGCCCGACAAGCCCTGGAAGATAGACGGGCGCTTGGCCGGCTCGGGACGTTCGCGAAACGTCAACTCGCTAGGTTTCGAGAAGGGCGAGGCGGGCATCGACCCCGAGACCTTCTGGAAACGGCTTGCCGCCAAGCACGAGGCCATAGCCGAGGAGGAAGCCCTCATAGAGACGCTGTTCACCGAGGACGCCGAGCTTGTCGTGGTCGCCTTCGGAAGCATCGCCAAGTTCGTGCGCTACGTCGTAAAGGAACTGCGCGCCGAGGGCATAGCGGTCGGCTTCGTGCGGCCGATAACCCTTTGGCCCTTCCCCTCCGAGGCCCTGGCCCGAGCCGTACGCGGCGCCGGCCGTGTGGCCGTGCTCGAACAGAACGCGGGCCAGATGATCGACGACGTGCGCCTGGCCGTCCTCGGGGAGGCCCCCGTGGTCGGCATCGGCGAGATATCGACCGACCGCTCGGGGTTCGGGGTCGGCGCCATCCACGACGCCGAGTTCATCGCAGGCCGCATACGAGACACCCTATGAGCCAGTCCACGATAGTCCCGACCGGCGCGCCGCCCGAACAGGCCGCCCGTCAGACAGGAGCCGAGAAGCCGCGGCTTCTGCTCTCCGAACAACACCATCTGTGTCCCGGTTGCGGCGAGCCGCTGGCCGTTCGCATGATGCTCGAGGCCATAGAGGAGGTCGGCATGGCCGAGCACTCGGTCGGTGTGGTCGGCATAGGATGTTACACGACCTTCTCGGCCACCATGGACGTCGACGTCATCCAGGCCCTGCACGGGCGCGCCCCTTCGGTGGCCACAGGCGCCAAGCGGATGGTGCCCGATTCCCTGGTGTTCACGCTGCAGGGAGACGGCGATATGGTCAACGAAGGCCTCCAGGAGGTCGTCCACACGGCCGCGCGCGGTGAGAACCTCACCTGCGTTCTCATAAACAACGGAGTGTTCGGGGAGACCGGCGGCCACATGACGGCAACCACCGTGGTCGGCCAGAGGACAAAGAACACGCTCGAGGGCCGCGACCCCGCCTACCACGGCCATCCGATCCTTATCGGCGACATACTGGCCGGACTCGAGGGAACCGCCTATGCCGCACGCGGCTCGGTGCATAACGCCGCCGGCGTGGCCGGCGCCAAGCGCATGTTCACGAAGGCCTTCGAGAGCCAGATGCGAGGGGAGGGTTTCTCCTTCGTTGAGATCCTTACCATGTGTCCCACCGGTTGGTTCGTACCCACGGCCGAGGGCCCCGGCTATCTCGACGATGTTCTGGCCGAGGTGCACCTGACCGGCGACCTCAAGGTGGACGGCCGCGTTACCACGACCGAAGAGCGGCGGGCCGAGACGGCCCGCAACGCAGCCGAGTTCGACCGCATGACCCGGGCCGGCGGCGGCTCGGACGATTGATGGCCGGAACGCTCGACGGGCGGCGCGCCTTCGTGGCCGGCGCGAGCCGCGGCATCGGACGCAACATCGCGCTGGCGCTGGCGCGCGAGGGCGCGGCGGTGGCCGTGGCCGCACGCAGCACCGAAGAAGGTAAGCCGGTGTATCAGGGTTTCTCGGAGAAAACTCATG
>CAYXZP010000005.1:41390-51695 GCA_964469485.1 uncultured Myxococcales bacterium
CACCGAAGAAGGTAAGCTTGCCGGCACCATCCATTCGGTGGCCGCGGCAATAGAGGCGGCCGGCGGCCGGGCCCTGGCCGTCCGCTGCGACGTGACCGACGAGACATCCGTGACCGAAGCGGTCGAGACGACGGTCGGCAGCCTGGGCGGCCTCGACATACTGGTCGCCAACGCGGGGGTGATGTGGCTGCGGCCGACGCTCGAAACCTCGCTCAAGCGCTGGGAGCTTTGCCTGCGCGTGAACCTCACCGGTGTCTTCCTCGTCACGCGCGCCGTCCTTCCGCATGTGAAAAAGAACGGTTCGGGTTCTCTCATCGCCGTCACGACCACGGGCGTGGGCATGACCGAACTAGGCTCGAACGCCTACTGGACATCCAAGGCCGGGGTGGAACGCTACTACGCGGGACTGGCCACCGAACTGCGAGATGATAACATCGCCGTCAACTGCCTGGCGCCCAAAAAGGTCGTGCGCACCGAGGGCATGGAAGTGGCCGCCCGCGACCTCGACATACCCGAGGACATGTTCGAGCCGGACGAGGCCATGGGCCGGGCCGCCGTCATACTGGCCGGCCAGGACGGCGCGGGCATGACCGGTACGGTGCAATACTCACTCGACCTGCTCGAGGGCCGCTTCGCCTAGCGGGCTTTCAACGTGTATCCCGGAATTCACGCCATCGAACGGCCCGACAAGGCCGCCTACATCATGGGCCGCAGCGGGCTCACGCGCAGCTACGCCGAGCTCGACGCGGCCTCCAACCGCACGGCCCACCTGCTTCGCCGCCTCGGTCTCGGCCGTGGCGACGCGATCGCCGTTCTCATGGAGAACAACCCGTATTTTTTCGAGATCTGCTGGGCGGCCCAGCGAGCCGGCCTCTACTACACCCCGATCAGCACTCACCTCAAGGCCGAGGAGGCCGCCTATATGATAGGCGACTGCGACGCGCGCGTTTTGTTCACCTCCCACGCCATGGCCGGTACGGCGGCCGGACTGTGCGAGTGCACGCCGGGCCTGGAAGCGCGTTTCATGAGCGACGGGACCGTGGCCGGTTACGACTCTCTCGAGCAAGCGCGTGCGCCGGAGAGCGACTCACCCATCGCCGATGAATCGGAGGGTTCGGAAATGCTCTATTCCTCCGGCACCACGGGCCGGCCCAAGGGCATACGCAAGCCGCTGCCGGAGCGCGCGATCGGCACGCCGTCCCCGATGATGCAGGCGATGGCCGCGGGGATGTTCGGCGCAAGCACGGACACCGTCTATCTCTCGCCGGCACCGCTCTATCACTCGGCACCGCTGCGGTTCACCATGACCATGCTCAGGTTGGGCGCCACCGTGGTCGTCATGGAACGTTTCGACCCGGCGCTCGCCCTCGAACTCATCGAGCGGCACCGGGTCACTATGAGCCAGTGGGTGCCGACCCACTTCATCCGCCTGCTGGGACTCGACGAGACCGGGCGCGGCCGCCACGACCTTTCCTCGCACAAGGTCGCGCTCCACGCCGCCGCCCCCTGCCCGGTTCCGGCGAAAGAACAGATGATAGCGTGGTGGGGTACTATCTTGCTCGAGTATTACTCGGCCACGGAAGGCAACGGCTCCACCATGATCGGCTCGAGCGACTGGCTCGAGCACAAGGGCTCGGGGGGACGCGCCACGGGAGGCCCGATCCGCAGCGTCGACGAGGACGGCCGTGAGTTGGGCCCGGGGCAACCCGGAACGGTCTACTTCGAGGGCGGTGCCGACTTCAGCTACTACAAGGACGCCGAAAAGACCGCCGGTACCCGCAACGAGCAGGGCTGGACCACGGTCGGGGATGTGGGCTACCTCGACGAGGACGGCTATCTCTACCTCACCGGCCGCAAGGCCCACATGATCATCACGGGCGGGGTCAACGTTTATCCCCAGGAAACCGAGAACCTGCTTGTCATGCACCCGAAGGTAAGCGACGTCGCCGTAATAGGGATCCCCGACGACGAGTTCGGCGAGGCCGTCAAGGCCGTGGTCGAACCGGCCGACATGTCCGAGGCCGGCCCCGGCCTCGAAAGAGAGCTAATTGAGTTCTGCCGCGCCCGCCTGTCGGCCATAAAGTGCCCGCGCTCGATCGATTTCGAACCGAAGCTTCCGCGCAGCGAGACCGGCAAGCTCCACAAGGGAGCGCTAAAAGAACGTTACTGGGGCGGTATCGAGCCGACGTTCATCACGCGGTAGCCTTCACCGCGGTGGCGCCCGGGTCCACCGAATCCGGTCTGGCTGTTCATCGGCGGATTGACGCTGGCCGGGAAGCACCACACGCTCACCTCGCGGAAGTTGGTCGGGTCGCCCAGCCCGTTGAGCGTGCTGCCGCCCTGGGCCGCTATCGTCGGCAGCTGGCAGGAACGCGGTTTGGCGATGCAGGCGCCGGCCCCGTCGCGGTCGTCATCGTTGCCGAGGATGCCGTCGGGTCCCGCCTCGCAAAGCTGGTGGCTCTCGCAGGGCCCCTCGCAGCGCTCGCCCGAGGCGCAATCGCCCTGGCTCGTACACGGCGTGCTCGACCCCGTGCAGGCGGCTTCGCAACCGGCTCCTTGCGATGTCGATAGGCAGTTCACCTGGTAGTACTTGCCGCCTTCGCAAAGGTAGAAAGGAGGTCCGGCGGCGCAACGGCCTTCCTCGGGGTCGTCGGCTTGCGCCTGACACAAGGGCACGCAGCGTCCGCCCGGACAGGCGTCCCCGCAGTTGCCCGTGCCGCAGTCGCCATCGTCGCTACAGGGAGCGCCGGCCAGGGCGGCATCGCCCGTGCAGTGACGCGGGTTGCCCGAGCATGCGCCGCCCGGACAGTCTTGGTCCTCGTCGCAGGCCCAGCCGTCGTTGGCCCCTCCGTCACAGATGGTGAACAGACCCGTCTCGCTCCAGGCATCGGCGCAACCCTGGCCCTGGTTCGGGCCGGCGTTGCAGGCTGCGGCACAAGTGTTGGGTTTGGTCGGCTCGCCGCCGTCATCGGGGCAATGGCAGTCGTAGAGTTGGTAGCCCGGGGCCGTGCAGGGAAGTTCGGCCGCCAGTTCCTCGTAACCGCTGGTGACGGGGTCATGGTAGACCCACAGTCCCGGACCCGAAATGTTCTTGTTGGGATTGGGCGGACAGTCGGCCGCGGTGGAGCCCCAGACCGGGTGCTGGAAGTCGATGCGGCAAGCCTCGCCCTCGTTCATGCCCCAACGGCAGACATCGGCGAGATTGCAGAACCCGTTCGGACAAGCATCAGACTCGCCCGTGCAGGTCTCGCCCGTGGCGCAGTCGCCGTCCGAGCGGCAATCATCCCCGCCGGCCGAGCAGGTTCCCAGGCAGATCTCGCCGTCGAAACTTATAGCACCCCGCTTGGAGCCTCCGTCGCAGAAGCCGCCGCAGACCGGACAGGGCACGGTCACCGTCTCGCCCATGTGGGCCACCGTGCGAAGCTCGTAGTGGATGTCGAACTCGCCGGTGACGATATCGAGGGTGCCGGTGACGTTGTTGCGGAAGGCGTTGTAGGTGCAGGCCGCCGTGCTCGAAGAGACCACCGGCAGCGGGGCGCCCTCGGTGAGCAGCAGACAGGTCTGGCTACGGTCGCACTGGCCGCGGCAAACCTGTCCAAGGGGGCAGTCCGACTGTGTCGAGCAGGTCGCTGCGGTCGCGTTCCAATCCGAGTCGTAACACCGGGCCTGGCAGTCGGACTCGTTGGCGCAGTTCTCGCCCGCATTGGTGTTGAACGCATCGCAGACCCAACAGTCCGCGTCCTCGTCGGCGCCGTTGGCATTGCCCGACTCATCGCAGGTCTGCTGGCTGTCGGGCGCATGCGAGCACACGGGTAGCTGCTGGCCCTGCAGGTCACAGACCGGATCGCTGCTGTTGCCCACACAGGTCGCCCCGTCGAACTCCGTGCAGTCGCAGTTGCTCATCGTGAGCACGTATCCCGACAGGCCCACGGATTGCTGGTTGTGCGGCATCCCGTGCCAGCCAGCGTCAGAGTCACCCTTGTCGGCATGCTGGAACGACCGGAATCTCGGAACGTCCCCACAGGTACACTCGAACATATCGCCCGGCGGCAGGCACTTACCTGGGCACGCACCGTCGTCGTCGCCGTCGCATTCCTCGCCGAGCCGCAAATGAACGCTTCGAAGCTGGTTCACCGCACCGTCACCGCAAACGGGCGCGGGCGGGAAGGCGCCCTCTATGACCGAACGCGCGGCGTGGGTCCGCAGCGTCGGGGTCGCCTGTCCATCGGCGACTTCCTTGGCGGCCGCGGCCAGGCAATCGCCGGCTTCATCGGTGGTCGTGACCGCACCGACGCCGTTGCCGCAGATGTCGAGGGCTTCGAGCGACGAGGAGGAACAACTCTTGGTAAGGGTCGAGCGCAGCTTCTGCTCCATCTTGGCGATCTTCTTGGCGACCTTGGCGTCCGCCGTCGAGCACTTGGCCGGATCGCCGAGCACCTTGCCCCGCAATATGCCCGTGCGGCATTTGACCACTCCCTTTGCGACCGAACCCATCAGCTTGTTGGCCATCTTGCCGGCCTTGCTCAGACAGCGTCCCGCGTCCTTCGAAAGAGCCGAAGAGTTGTCGATGGACCCGTAAGCCGCCGCGACGAAGTTCTCAGATGCCGCGGTTACGGTTGTGGCCACACAGCCGGCGATGTCGTCGGTGCCGAGCACGTCATGGCCGAGGATCGCGCGGCAGGCCCATCCGCCGTAGCCGATATTGGTTATGTCGAAGGCGTTGGTGCCGCCGGCGTTGCACTTGCCCTGCGCGTTGGTCAGCGGCGGGCAGTGCGAGTCGGCAAGGCATGAGACCTCGGGGTCGTGCAGGCAACTGCTACCGCAACTCTTGGCGGCGAAACCGGCGAGCTTGGAGACCGCCTTGGCGATCTTGGCCGCGCCTTTGGTGCTAGGGCAGGAGCCGACCGCCTTGCCGCTGATGTCCGCATCGCGGCACTTCATCATCTCCTTGGCCACCGTGGCGGCCAACTTCGCGGCCCCGCCGCCCACCTTGCCGACGCACTTGGCCTCGGCCTTGGAAACGGCCGCCTGCGAAGAACCGGCAAATGCGAAGGTCAGGGCCACCGAGGTCGCGAGCAGCGCCGAAGGAAGTTGCCTCATACTACCCACACCCTCTGTCCAACCTAGAAAATCGGCCGGGGGCTTGTCAATGGGCCCGGCCCTAATTCCGGCCCAATGTGGTTTTTCTCCAGCCAGATGCCCACCCGGTTGGGGGGTCAGGCGATCATCTCGCCGGTGGCGCGCAGCCTGGCAACGACGTCGGCGGGCAGCACCGGCGGTTGTTTTCCGACCGCCCAGCAGCCGAGCATGATCTCGGCGCTGCGCTCTATGATCTCGGCCATGTCCGAGGCCCGCCGCAGACTGCGGCCCGCCACGATGAGACCGTGGTTCTTCATGAGCACGGCCCAGCCCTCGGCGACGGCCCGCCCCACGGCCTCCGCCAATTCGCTTGTGCCGGGCATGATGAAGGGCACGCGCGGGATGTTCCCGAAGAAGGCGGCCTCGGTCGATATCGGCAAGAACGGAAGCTCGGAGTTGGCCAGTATGGTGGCCTGCGGTGCGTGACAGTGGATGACGGCTTCGGTCTCGGGTTTGGCCCTGTAGATGGCCGTGTGCATGAGACGCTCGCTCGAGGGCGAACACGAGCCCTTGTCGAGCGGGCGCCCGTCGAGGTTTATGCGCACGAGCATATCGCCGCTCAGCTCGCCCTTGAACATCGCACTCGGGGTGATGAGCAACTCCTCGGACCCCGGCTCCACTCTGGTGCTTACGTTACCGCCGGTGGCCGTGATCAGTCCCGAGCCGTAGAGTTCGGCCACCATCGCCGTCACTTCATCCGCACGGCCGCCGCTTGCGGCCGGCACTCCGGTCGCGGTCGGCCGCGTCAGCGACAGGTCGCCGGGATCGCCGGCCTTTTGGCGTGCCTGCCGGTAGAGGCGCTCGAGATCGCCGTTGAGGTCCTGAAGCGACATCGCCTTGGTCACGTCACCGGTAAAGGAAAGCTCGCCCTGGCTGGCCGCCTCCATGCCGTTCACGGCGCCCGTCATCATGCCGTCGAGCGTCTCGGCGCGCATGGCAAGCTCGACGTCCGCGGCGGGTTCGGGAGCGCCCAGCCCCGAGCTCACGGTGCCGCCCTGCAGGGCGAAATGGAAATCGAGATCGAGATCGAACAGCTCGAAGTGCATGCTCACCTCGGTGCGCAGGGCCGCCTCGCGCAACCGCTCGTCGGCGGCGATGCGGCGGGTGAAATCCTCGAGCAAGCTCTCCATGTTCTGACGTAGTTCGCCGTTCACGGCATTGCCTCCAAGTTGTTGCGACCGCAGGGTCGCGGTCGCCTCGTCGCGCCCGGCACGCTGCAGATCGGTGACGGCCGGCGCCGGCGCCTCTTGCAACTCCCTTATCCTATCGGCACCCGGCTGCGGCCGCTCGTTCTGCCAGTCGAAGCTGCGGGCGACCTCCGGGTTCAGCGCGTTCAGCGGCGGGCGGCCCGCCAGCAGACGCTCGAGGTCGGCCGAGACCATACGACCTTGATGGCCGGCCACCTCGGCCGTGTTGCCGGCGATGTGGGGGGTGGCGATAACGTCGTCGCGCACCAGTAGCGGGTGGTCGGCCGCGGGCGGTTCGACCGAGAACACGTCTAGGGCCGCACCGGCCAGCTGTCCGGACTCGAGCGCGGCCAACAGGGCCTCCTCGTCCAGCAGCGCGGCACGCGCCGTGTTTATAAGGAAAGCGCCTTTCTTCATCGCGGCCAACTCGCGGGCACCGATGAGGCCGCGGGTTTCCTCTGTCACCGGCAGATGCAGGCTGACGATGTCCGAGCCTGCGAGCAGTTCTTGCAGTGACACGAGTTCGACATCGGCCAGCGCGGCCGTCTCCTGGCCGAGGTAAGGGTCGTGGACGAGAACACGCGTGCCGAAGCTCGCAAGCCGCCCGGCGACCTCGCGTCCGACGGCGCCGAGCCCGACCAGCCCGACACTCGTGCCGCCCAGCTCGCGTCCGGCCAGCGTGGTAAAGGCGCGGCCGTGACGGGCAATGTCGCCGGCCCGCCCGCCGGGCTCGCGCAGGAAAGAGTCGGCCTGCTTCACCTTACGCAGGAGCATCAGCGCGAATGCCACCGTGAGGTCGGCCACCGCGTGGGCGTTGCGCCCCGGGGCGTTCAAGACCGGGATACCGAAGGCCGTGCAAGCATCGACGTCGACGTTGACGGCGTCGCTGCGGCAGCTGGCCACCACGCGCAGGTCGGGCAAGCGGGCCAGGGCGGCGACATCGACGAGGTCCGTCTCGGTTATGAAGACCTCTATGCCGGCGAGCCGCTCGACGAGCGAATCGCCCGAGAGAACCCTCTTGGTCTCACGGAAGTTCTCGTACTCCACCGCCCCGAGCCGCCCGAGTGCATCGAGCGCCTCGTCGTCGAACGCGGTGGTCACAAGGATACGCGGCCTGGCCACGGATGCGGCCCGCGACCCGTCGCCGGTCTCTTTGAACAGCTCGGCACCGAGGATGCCGGTGGCCTCCAGGTCGGCGCTGCGCTGAGAAGCCCGAAGCCGGAGCCAGCTCTGGTAATTATCGGCCAGAAGGCCGGCCACCGCCGGGTCCGCTTCGTAGCCGACAGGCGGGCCTACGAGCGCGGCCGCCGCGGTCTCGAGATCGTCGAACAGGCCGGCGCCCACGGCCGCGCCGATGGCGGCCCCCAAGGGGCTGGCCTCGGCCGTAGCCGCGACCTCGACCGGAAGTCCGAGGACATCAGCCACGAGCTGGCACCAGAAAGGGCTGCGGGTCATTCCGCCGCTCATGTGCAGCCTGTCCGGCTTGTGCCCTGCGACCTCGACGGTCTGCTCGAGGTTAGCGCGCAGCGCATAGGCCAGTCCCTCCGCTACCGCACGGGCCAGATGCCGGGTCCGGTCCGCGTCGTCGGCCGTGGTCATGTGCGAAAGACTGAGGTGGCCGAGCGGCATACGCGGCTCGCGCGCGTTCATGACCTCCGCTCCCAAGGTCGATACCATGCCGGCCGCGCCCGGCCGCGAGCGCGATGCCTCGGCTAGTAGCCATGCGGCCGGCTGCGAGTGGCCGGGCCTGAGCGTGCGGGCCAGCCAATCGAGGGCCTCGCCGGCAAAACCGGCGTTGCTTTCCACCGCCCAGAGCCCGGGCACCAGGTGGTTGCCGGTCCAGGTGCGCCGTTCCGCGTCCAGGACCGGGCTGTCGGTGAGCAGTTGTACCGGAGAGGTCGTGCCGGTTATGGCGCCGGCCTGTCCGGCCGCGGCCAGCCCGCATCCGAGCAGTCCCGACTGGCTGTCGGCCCCGCCCGAGACCACAGGGGTTCCGGGGGCAAGCCCGAAGCGGGCGGCTTCTTCGGGTCTCAGAGACCCAATGCGTGTTCCGGCGGCCGAACTTTCCGGAAAGATCCGGCGCGGAAAACCAAAGGCCTCGATCGTCTCATCGTCCCAACGACAAGCGGCCACATCGAAGAGAAGGCTCTCGCATGCTTGCGAGGGCTCCGAGCGGGCCTCGCCCGAAAGGCGCCAGAGCACCCAATCGCTGATCGAGAGCAGACTGTCGGCCCTGGCCAGAGCCCCGGGGTCCTTCTTCGACAACCACAACAGACGAGCCGCGGGAAAGACCGGCAAGGGCCAACGTCCGCTCAGCTCGTATAGCTCCTCGCCGCGCTGCCCGGCCAGTTCAAAGGCTTCGCCGAGCGCGCGCGCATCGCGGTTGGGAGTGGCAAGCAAGACCTCGTCGCCGGCCCTAAGGACCATGCCCTCGCGCATCGAGGTCGCAGAGACGGCAAGCACCTCGCCGGGCTTGGCTCCCGAGGTCTCGAGCGCTTCGCGGCAAGCCTCCGCCAGAGCGCCGATGACCGCCTCGGTGTCGAGGTCGAAGCCGAGACCGGCCGTGCCGGCGGCCCCGCGGTGATGCCAGGTCCGGTAGGCCGTCGTTACGCCGCCGTCAGCCAGCGATAGGACGAGCGCGCGCCCGCCGCCGCCGCCGACATCGAGACCGACCAGATAGCCTTCGCCCTTAGCCATGGAACTACCCGCTCCGCCCGGGCCTCAGAAGACCACGGGCAGGGATGCCGGCGCGCGGAAGGTGAGACCCGTGATGTGAAGGTCCGCGGCGTCCGGGTCGAGCCTCATCCCGGGCAGGCGATCGAGAAGCGCGTTGATCGCCACGCGTGTCTCCATGCGCGCGAGGTGGTTGCCGAGACAGGAGTGTGTGCCGAAGGCGAAGGCCATGTGCTGTCGCAACGGGCGGCGGATGTCGAAGCTCTCGGGGTCCTCCCAGCGGCCCTCGTCGTGGTTGGCCGCACCCAGGTTCACGTGGACTATCTCGCCGGCCTTGATCTCCGCACCGCAGACCTCGGTGTCGGCCACCGCCGTGCGCATGATGCCGAGAAGCGGGGCCTCCCAGCGAAGCCCTTCCTCGAAGGCCTGGTTGAACAGAGCGCGGTCCTTTCTTAGCGCGTCGAGCTGTTCGGGGTGGGAGAGAAGACCGTAAAGAAGATTGCTCGAGGACCGGTAGGTGGTCTCGGCCCCCGCTGGCGCCAACAGCCTGAGGAAGCTGAAAATGGCCTCGCCGTCGAGCCGCTCGCCGTCGAGCTCGGCCGCGGCCAGCACACTGATCAGGTCATCGCCGGGCGCGCTTCGTTTTTCTTCCAGTATGCGCGCGAACAGACCGCGCAGTTTCGCGGAGGCCTCTTTGGCACGTTCGAAGTCGTGGGTGAGGCTTATCAGCTCGACGGCCCAGCGGTGGAAGTCGTCATAGTCGTCCTCGCCGACCCCTATCATCTCGGCGATCACGGCCACCGGAAACGGGAAGGTCAGCTCCCGCACCAGATCGGCCCGCCCGCGGTCGGCGAAGCGGTCGATGAGCCCGTTGACGATGGGGCTTACCAGTTCGCGCTCCCAGGTGTCCATGGCCTTCTTGGTGAAGGCCTGCTTGAGCAGCCCGCGCTGTCCGGTGTGCTCGGGCGGGTCCATCTCGAGGATGGTCTTGCCCATCACCGTGCCCATGGTCATCGAGTAGCCGGCTGAATTGAAGCGGGAGGAATCGCGCAGCACTTCCGACACGGACTCGTAGGAAACGGCCGACCAAAGCTCGAAGCCTTCCACGAGGATGCTGCCCGACTTGGTCGCGTCCTTGTGCTGCACGTTGCCGCCCATCAGTTCGGCGACGTCTATCCTGACCATCGGCCCCATGGCCCTCAGTTCGGAAAAGCGCGGGTAGGGATTGCGGACGCGGCCCGCACCCTGCAGGCGGTTGAAAGCCTCAAAGGGATCGTAGCTTGTCTCTTCCACGGTCAAGTTCTCC
>CAYXZP010000005.1:51705-60107 GCA_964469485.1 uncultured Myxococcales bacterium
TGATCTTCATTATCTCGTTGCGGTGGGCCTCGGCCTCGCGCGGGTCGAGCGGATCGAAGCCTCCGCCGGGAAGCAGGGCCGGCATCGCGGCGACAAAGAAAAGGGTCGAGCCCGCGATCGCCGAGGCCAGATGCTCGGGGGCCACCGGGGATGACCCGGCGATCTGGCCGGCCTCGCTTTCCATGAAACGGCCGACCAGCTCGAAGAAGGGACGGATGTGTGTGGCCACGGCCCCGGGCTGCGTGCCGCCGGCCCCGGCCACCTCGCGCAGCACGATGCGGGCAAAGCTGGGCCGGGCAATAACGAAGTCCACCCAGGCAGAGACCGCGGCCTCTATCCTTTCCATTGCGGTGCCCCGGCCCTCGAGCGCTTCGGTCAGCGGTTCCAACCAAGCGCCCAGCAAGAGGCCGAGCACGGCGTCGTAAAGCTCACGCTTGTCGCGGAAGTAGTAGACGATCGAGGCGCGGCGGATGCCGACCGCCTCGGCGATGTCCTGAAGCCGGGTGCCCTCGTAGCCGCTCTCGGCAAAGGCCCTCTCGGCGGCATGGACTATGGCAGCGCGGGTCTGCTCGCTGCGGGTGCCCAGCTTGGTGAGCTTTACGGCTGGTTCGGACACAGCGGCAATCTACCTGCGTGCAGGTAGATTCGTCAAGCCCTTTATTTTCAGGCCTTAAGAGCGGCTTCGAGCTGGGTCTTGAGGCGCTTCTTGTCGATCTTGCCGGTCTCGGTCATGGGCAGATCGGCCGACGACGTAAAAAGTATACGGGCCGGCACCTTATAAGATGATAGCTCCCCCTTCAGGCGGCGCAGCAGCTCGTCCTCGCCAATCTCCCGGCCGGCCGCCAAAACGGCAACCGCGGTCACGGTCTGGCCACGGTCCGGGTGCGGGAGGCCGACGACATAGGCCTGCTTTATCTCGTCCTGGGCCTCGAGCAGGACTTCGACCTCACGCGGCGAGACATTGGCGCCCCCCGTTTTTATGACATCCCCGAGGCGGCCCTCGAAGAAGAGGTGCCCGGCCTCGTTGAAACGGCCGCCGTCGCCGCTGTGGTAGAAGCCCTCCTCGTCGAAGCTCTGTTCGCGTTCGACCTTGTAGAGGCCCTGCATGACGGAATAGCCGCGCACGAGTATCTCACCGGACTCCCCGGGGCCGAGCACGCGGCCGGTCTCGGGGTCTATCACCCGGTGCTCTAGTCCGGGAACGCTCCGTCCGAAGCTCCCGCGAAGCTCCTCGGGAAGATCGACGGTCATGTTCTCTATGGTGTGCGGCCCGGCCGTTTCGGTCATCCCCAGGCTGGTCGCACGCAGCTCGGGGTCGGCCGGCCGCAGCTCCTCGGGCAGTACAGCGTAGATGTTTCCCATGCGAATGGAGGAAAGGTCGCGGCCCGCGAAGCTCTCGTGCTCGGCCATGGCCTTACCGTAGTGCGGCCAACCGGCGACGATAGTGGCGCGTTCACGCTCGAGATAGTCGAGCGTGGCGCCGGCCTCGAAGCGTTCCTCGGCAAGCACGCAGGCACCGGCGTGCATGGCTGATAGAAGAACGAACACAAGGCCGCCGACCCAGAAAAAGGGCATCGGCGAGTAGACGCGGTCCTCGGGAAAAAGCTCGCGGAAGGAGTTCAGGTTGTAGGAGTGGCGCACCAGCGTGCCGTGGCTGTGGACCGCACCCTTGGGATCGGCCGTACTTCCCGAACTGTAGATGATGACGGCTTGGTCGGCCGGACCCAGCTCGGACTCGACCTCGCCGAGCAGCGCCTCACCCGGCCCGCCCATCTCCTCTCCTTTTCTTATGAGAGCCTCGGGGCCTTCCCCGGCCCAGGCCGGAAGCCCTTGGCCTCCCCACACACGAACACGCCGCAGGTATGGAAGTGCTTCGACGGCCAGCGGCGGCCCGGGTGCCGCGGCCAGCGCGGGTGCAAACTGTTCGAGACGGGCCAGGTAGTCGTGACCGAGAAAAGCGGCCACGGTCAAAAGCTCGGCGACGTCGGCGTGGCGCAGCACCCAGCCGAGCTCGCGGGCCTGGTAGAAAGTGTTTAGCGGCACCACGACGGCGCCGATGCGCGAGGCGGCAAGCCAGGCCAGGACCCAACCGGGACCGTTGCCCATGAGAAGCCCCACACGGGCTCCCTTGCCCAGCCCTCCGGCCAGCATACCGATGGCCATCTTGCGCGAGAGGCGCTCGGCCTCGGTGTAGCTCAGACGCTCCGAGCCGAGCACGACGAGTTCACGGTCGCCGTGGCGGGCGGCCTGCCGGCGAAGCAGTTCGGCAATGGTCGGGGTGAACTCAGGAAATGGCATCAGCGGCGGCCGGCCCGCCAGCGTCTTTGACTGATGCGGGCTCTCGGATATAGCCTCGAATTTGACTGACCGTCAACTTTCTCAGGGTCGGACACTCATTCCCGTGGAGTTCAACTGGTCGGAAGAAGACCTCGCCTTCCGCCGCGACTTCATCGCCTTTCTCGGCGAGGCCCTGCCCAAGGACTGGAAGGAGGTCTCCAAGGAGGGGCCCGGAAGCGAGGCGCAAGCCAGCTTCAGCCGCGAGTTCTGCGCGCGCATGGCAAAGCGGGGCTGGCTTACCCAACACTGGCCCGGTGAGCACGGGGGGCGTGATGCCACACCCTGGCGTCACGCCATAGTCGGCGAGGAACTGTGGGCCCGCGGCGAACCACGCGGCCCGCAGTACATGAACGTCAACTGGATCGGGCCGGCCATCATGGCCTTCGGCAGCGACGAGCAAAAGACCCATCACCTGCCGCTCATATCCTCGGGCAACGTTCTTTGGTGCCAGGGCTTCTCGGAGCCCGAGGCCGGAAGCGACCTGGTGGCACTGAGAACACTAGCGCTCCGTGACGGCGACGATTACGTCGTGAACGGCACCAAGATCTGGACCTCCTATGCCAACCACGCCGACTACTGTTTCCTTCTGGTGCGAACCGACCCCGACTCGAAACGACACAAGGGCGTCTCGATCCTTCTCATGCCCATGGACACGGCCGGCGTCGAGATACGCGAGATCCCCTCGGTGGTCGGCAAACGTTACTTCCACGAGGTCTTCCTCACCGATGCGCGCGTACCCGTGCGGGCACGACTCGGCCCCGAACACGAAGGCTGGGATGTCGTGACCTACGCCCTTCAATACGAACGGGTGGGCTCGGCCCGCTACGCCCGCGCCAGCCTGACGTTGGACCGCCTGGCCGAGGAAGCCCGAGGCCGCGGTCTTTTAGAGGACACGACCGTGCAGGAGAAGCTCGGCGAGGCGCGCTGCCTGTGCGAGGCCGCGCGCATGCTCACATACCGCGTTATCGACCAGCGCGCGCGCGGACTGCCGCCCACCGCAGACACCAACATCGCGCGCGTGGCCGGCACCCTGGTCGACCGCCTAGTCGGAGAACTCGCGCTCGAGATATTCGGCAGCGACAGTCTCGAGTACGGCTCCTTTGCCGACTCGAACTTCCGCATGTCGATGACCGCGGGCGTGGCCGTGGGCGCCACCGAGGTGCAACTAAACCTGATTGCCAGCCGTGTACTGGGCATGCCCAAGGACTAGGCCGCTAGGCGGCCTACACTAAAGATGGACTTCGAACTCGACCAGCAGCAGCAGGCCATAATCGGTGCCGTCTCTTCCCTGCTCGAACGCGGCGCCGGCCCGAAGCGCGCCATAGACCTAGGCAGGCACGGCGAGTACGACACGAAGCTCCACGAGGAACTGGCGCGCTCGGGCTTCACGGACCTCGCCCTCGCCGAAGGCGGCTCCGCGCTCGAGGCGCTGCTGGCCACCGAAGCGGTCTCGAGGTCGGCCGGCCAGGTGGCATTCGGCCAGGCCGCTCTAGTCGTGCCGGCCCTTCTCGGTCGCAGCCTTACTGGACCCACGGCCCTGGTGCTGGCCGGCGACAAGGGGCCGGTGCGTTTCGCCGCCGAGGCGACCAGCTTTCTCATAGACGGCGGCGAGGAGGCCAGGCTTGTCGAATGCAAGGCCGGTTCTGCACCCAAGACGCTGTCCAACTTCGGCTATCCGATGGGAACCCCTTCCGAGGAGCTTCGCCGCGACGGCCAGGGGCTCGGCCCGGGCTCGGGTGAGAAGCTGCGCGCCTGGTGGCGCGTCATGCTGGCCGCCGAGGCCGTCGGGGCGATGTCGGCTGCCATGGAGGTCACCACTGAGTATTTGAAGAACCGGCGGCAGTTCGGACGCACGATCGCATCCTTCCAGGCCGTCCAGCACCGTCTGGCCGAGTGCAAGGTGCTCAGCGAGGGCGCGCGCTGGCTCGCTTACGAGGCGGCTGCCTTGGGCGCGCCGCCCGAGCGGGCCGCGCTGGCCGCCGCGCACGCGCTCAGCACGGCCGGGCGTGTGTTCGTAGAGACCCACCAACTGTCCGGTGCCATCGGCTTCACGCACGAGCATGACCTGCACGTGTGGTCGATGCGTCTGCAGGCGCTGCGCATCGAGATGGGCGGCACGGCCGGCCATCGCCGCGCCGTTAGCCTTACGCGTTGGATGGCCGAGGCCTGAGCTGCCCGTGTTGAGCCTGCAACCCAGCGAGATCCAGCGGGCTGTCACAGACACGGTCGAATCGTTTTGCCGCGACAACCCCGCCAGCGAGATACTGGCCGAGCCCGGCCAGCGTCTGCCCATTGCCTGGCGCGCACTGGGCGGTCTCGGCGTGCTCGCTCTTGCAAGCCGCGAGGGCCAGGGCGGCATGCTCGAGGCCGTGGCGGCCCTGGACGCGCTCGGCGCCGCCGGCTTTCCCGGACCGCTGGCCGCAAGCTTCCTCGCCACCGAGCTTCTCGAAACCGACGAGGCCGCGGCGGTCGCCAGCGGCCTAAAGATCGCGACCTTCGCACCGGGGCCTCTTGTTCCCTGGGCCTCTGTGGCCGATGTCATCCTGAGCCTGGACGGCGAGCGTATCGTCGAGGCCGAGCCGGCCGGCGACATAGAAACGGTGGCAACCGTGGGCGGGGAGCCCTGGGGACGTTGCGATCTTCGGACGGTCGCCGAGCTGGCCACCGGAGACCGCGTGCTCCACGGCTTCGCGCGCTATGACACCGCGCTGGCCGCCTACACGACAGGTCTTGCACGCGAGCTTGTCCGGCGCGCGGCCGAACACGCCGCCACACGCCGGCAGTTCGGGCGAGCCATCGGAGAGTTCCAAGCGGTTGCCCATCCGCTGGCCGACTGTTCGGCGAAGCTTTCGGCCTCGGGGACGCTTGCCGCGCGCGCGGCCTATGCCATCGACGAGGGCGCGGGTGACCGTCCGCGCCGCGCCGCCGCCGCTTGGATGTGGGCGCGAGTGACGGCCGTGGAAACGGCCGCGGTCTGCCACCAGGTCTTCGGCGCCATGGGCATAACGCTCGAGGGTCCGGTCTACGCCCTTAGCCGGCGCATCCGTCAGACGGTCTCACAGGAACAGTACCGCCAGGAATGCCTGGCCGAACTCATGCTCGAGGCCATCCCACTTTCGCCACTTTGAGGAACACGAAATGACAGAGACGATCGACGGCATCCGTTACGAGGTCAGCGATGGCGTTGCCACCATCACACTGGACCGCCCCGAGCGCGGCAACTCGCTTACGCCGGCCATGCAACCGGCAATGAAACGGATTTGGTCCGAGGTGCGTGACTCGAATGAGATCCGTGTGGCCATCGTAACCGCCACGGGCGAGAAACACTTTTGCACCGGCTTCGACGTGTCCGAGGCCGGAACGGACGCGGCCGCCGCTGATATCTTTGTCGACGGGCCGCTGGAAGAGGCCGTTCACTGGTCGCCTTACCAGAACGAGGTCTGGAAGCCGGTCATCACGTGCGTAAACGGTCTTTGCGTCGGCGGCGGGCTGCATCTGGTGGTCGATGCCGACATCGTCATTGCATCCGAGAACGCGGCCTTCATGGACACCCACGTCAACGTAGGCATGGTCGGGGCTCTCGAGAACATCGGCCTTGCCAAGCGGCTGCCGCTGGGCTCGGCGCTTCGCATGACGCTCATGGGCCGCCACTACCGCATGCCGGCCCGGCGGGCCTACGAGCTGGGACTGGTCGACGAGCTGGTCGCCAAGCCGGCCGACCTGATGCCCAAGGCCCAGGAGATGGCGGCCCTTATAAAGGGGAACTCGCCGGCGGCCACGGCCCGTTCCAAGCAGGCTATCTGGGGCTCGCTCGAGGAGGGTTACACCGAGTCGCTCGAGGAAGGCTGGGAACTCATCAAGGAGCAGTGGGGGCATCCCGACTTCAAGGAAGGTCCGCGCGCGTTCACCGACAAGCGCACGCCGGCCTGGAACCCGGACCCTGAGGCCAGCGACGGAGAAGACGACTGAACTTCAGCTTCACACAGGAACAAGAGGCCTTCCGTCGCGAGGTGCGGGAGTTTGCGGCCGGCTGGCCGGAGCTGGACGGCTTCCACCAGCAGGGACTCGCGTGGCCGCGGGTCAGGAAACTGTTCCAGGCCATGGGCCAGCGCGATTGGCTCAGCCTTGCCTGGCCGGAGAGAGACGGCGGCCGTGGCCTCGCCCCCAGCTACGAGTACATCCTGTGGGACGAGATCGGGTACGCCCGCCTGGCACGCAATCCTCTAAGCTCCGGGATAGTCGCAAAGACGATCGTCCGGCACGGCAGGGCCGAACAGAAAGAGCGCTGGCTGCCGGGCATCAAGAGCGGCGACATCCATTTCTCTCTCGGCTACTCCGAGCCCGAGGCCGGAAGCGATCTTGCCGGTCTCAGAACACGGGCCGAGAAGAGCGGGGCGGGATACGTCATCAACGGACAGAAGTGCTGGCAGTCATATGCCCAGGACATGGACTGCTTGTGGCTGTTGGCGCGCACCGGAACACAGGAGAGCAGGGGCCGGGGCTTGAGCCTGTTCATCGTACCGCTCGACGCGCCGGGACTCACCGTCAGGCCGCTGCCCACGCTTGACGGCGATCAGTTGAACGAGATCTTCCTCGAAGAGGTCGAGGTCGCCGAAGAGGCGCGCGTCGGTCCCGAGGACGGCGCCTGGAAGATAATGAGCGAGGCGCTGGCCGACGAGCGCCACATCCAGTTCCCACCGGGACGGGTGCGCCGCGACCTCGAGGACGTCGCCGCCTGGCTCGAGGCGCAAGGCCTCGGCTTGGACCCTCTTGTGCGCCGGCGCCTGGCCGAGCTTGCCGTCGAGGTGGAGGTCACCGAGATGCAGGCCCTGCGGGTTCTCGATGCCATAACCAGCGACGGCTCGGCCGCCCTGGAAGCCGCGGCCAACAAGATAATCCACACCCTTTGCTGCCAGCACATCGCCGAGGCGGCCATGGAACTTGGCGGCGCCGAAGCCCTGGCCAACGGCTCGGGCATGGAGCTTCTGTGGCGCGCCGGGCTGTGGGAGACCATAGGCGGCGGCACCACCGAGATAATGCGCTCGGTTGTGGCCCGCCACGGGCTGGGGCTTTCAGGGGAGCGTTAGGCTACTCCCCAGGCAGCGCCGCCGCGTCGCCGGGCGACTCGACCAGTTCTATGCGGGTGCCGTCTGGGTCGAGGACGAACACGGCGCCGATGCCGGCATCGCGGTAGTCGATCCAGGTAGCCTCGAGCACCTCGACGCCCTTTCCACGCAGCTCGTCTATGAAGGCCGGCAGGTCGGTCACACGAAGCGATATGTGGGTCAGCCCACGCTCGTTCATCTCGCGTGGCGCGCCGTTGCCCGTCGTGTCGGGAGAGTCGTACTGGAGAAGCTCGATGCGCGCGCCGTCGCGTTCGAGATAGAGGGCGTTGAGCCGTACGCCGTCGAGCCCGAGCAGGCGGTCGGCGTCGGCGGCCTCAACGGCCAGCTCCGAGCGTTTCTCGAAGCCCAGCAAGTCGCGATAAAAGACCAGCGAGCGTTCTAGGTCGGCCACGCAGATACCGATGTGAGAGAGGCGCAGGACGGGCATGGCGCGAGACGCTAGGTGCCCGCCCAGGCTCGGTCAAATCCGGGCTTACACGGTTGACGTATTTGACGATGCGTCAAATACTCGCGCGACATGGGCAAGCCCATCGACCCGGTAACAGCGGAGGTCATACGCGGGGCCATGGAAACGGTGGCCTACGAGATGGCCACCCATGTCTCGCTCACGGCGACCACGCCCATCCTCAACCAGTCCAACGAGCGCAACGCCACCATCCTTGGCGCGGCCGGCCGTCTGGCCGCACTTTCGGTCGGCATTCCGCAGTTCATGTTGTCGTCGACACTGCCGGTACGATTCGCACTAGATTTCTTTAAGGAAGAGGGCCTTAACGACGGTGACGTGTTGGTGGCCAACGACCCCTATCACGGCGGCGGCCACCTGCCCGACTACAACGTCTTCTCGCCCGTTGTCGTTGACGGGGAGTTGGTCCTTATTGCCAGCATTCAGTGCCATCACGCAGATACCGGCGGCGGCATGCCCGGCGGTTACAACGCCGA
>CAYXZP010000006.1:0-50931 GCA_964469485.1 uncultured Myxococcales bacterium
GCCGCCCTCGGTGCCGCTGCGGACGGGATACCACTGGCATGCAAACCCCGTCCCGAACGCGCCGCGGGCGGGACCTTTCAGTGGCGCCGGAACTCACGCTGGAGCGCCGACCAACTTGCCGTCGAGTGCATAGCGGAGTTCCCGGAACCGCTGCGGGTCGAACGTATGCGTGTGGTTGCCAAACTTCCGCACGCCAACGAATCGCTGGTCTACAGGTTGGAGACGACGACAGAGACCGGCGCGCATCTCTCACGCCAAGGCACGATCGAGTTCCATGGAAACCCGCGCGCCGAGATACCCGTGCCCGGGCATTGGTCGACACGAGTAACGATACGGCTGGTGCCCTCGCACCTGCCTTATCTCAATCTGGTCACTTTGGAGTTGCTGGGCCCTCAGGACTGAGCGGCGGCCGGGGGGCCAGGTCGGAGAACGAGAAGCCGAGCCACCCGCGCTCCATCTCCTTCATCTCTTCGAAGACCCCGGCCTCCAAGGACCTGAACTCGTCCAGGGTGTCACGCGCGCGCTGCTCGATCCCCTGCTCGGCGGCCAACTTGTAGAGCCACTCCTCCATCCACGCGATATGCCACTTCTCGTCCTGGGTGAGCTCGCGCAGGATCTCCAGCGTCTTGTCGTCACAGGCGGGGCTGCTGGCGTGTTCGTTATAGCGCCGCTGGCTCCGTTCCTCGACAACGACGGTGATGGCGAACAGATCGATGATGCTCCTCGGAATACCGAGCGCCTTTCCGAGGCGGCGCTGATAGCCGTCGGGAACGGGCACCGGCAGCGCACCCTCGTCCTTTATGCGCTTGGTCCACAGCCAGGCATGCCTGGTCTCGTCGTCTATGTGGCGGGAGAAAAGGACCTGGGCTTCGGGATCCTCGACCCGGGCCATCATCTTCATGAGAAGCCCGGCGCCACGTATCTCGGCGTCCCGGTAATAGCTGAACAGCTTTACCAGCGCTTCGCGGTCGGGTGTGGTCATCTCAATCATCGGCGGGGCGCCCGCCCTCCGTCATCCGAAGCAAGTCGAGAACCTTGTCGAGTTCGTCGCCTTCGAGCAAACCGTCCTCGAGAATGACCTCGCGCACCGACCTGTCCCCGGCCAAAGCCTTCTTGAAGACGCTCGCCGCCGCGTCGTAACCAATCACCGGCGCCACAGCCGTAACGATAGTGGTACTGCGCTCGGCCAGCTCCCGGCACCGGCCCGCGTCGGCCGTGATGCCCCGGACACACTTGTCTGCGAGCACACGCGTAGCCCCGGCCATTATCTCGACACTCTCGACCAGCGTGCGCGCGATCACGGGCATCATGACGTTGAGGTCGAGATTGCCGTTGAGTCCGGCCACGGCGATCGCCGCATCGTTGCCGATAACCTGGGCGGCGACCATGTTGACGGCCTCGGGAATGACCGGGTTCACCTTGCCCGGCATGATGCTCGAGCCCGGCTGTATCTCGGGAAGCTGTATCTCGCCGAGCCCCGTCCGCGGCCCCGACGACATCAGGCGCAGGTCGTTGGCTATCTTGAAAAGCCCGACGGCCACGGTCTTCAGAGCGCCCGAGAGTTCGACGGCCGCATCGCGGTTCTGCATCGACTCAAAAGGGTCTTGGGCCGGACGAAACTCGATCCCTGTGGCCTGCGAGAGATTTTTGACCACGGCTTCGCGGTAGCCCGGGTGCGCGTTGAGACCGGTGCCGAGCGCGGTCCCGCCTATGGGAAGCTCGGCAAGGTGGGCCAGCGCGTTCTCGATGCGGACCGTCCCGTGGCGCGCAACGCTGGCGTATCCGGAGAACTCCTGGCCGAGAGTGACCGGGACGGCGTCCTGCAAGTGCGTCCTTCCGGACTTGACGACCTCTTTGAAGTCGGAAGCCTTGGCGGAAAAGGCATCGGCCAAGGAGTCGAGGGCCGGGAGCAACTCGGTGCGGGCGGCCTCCATGGCAGCCACGTGTATGGCCGTCGGAAACACGTCGTTCGTGCTCTGGCCTATGTTGACGTGATCGTTGGGATGGACGGCCTCTTTATCCCCGCGGCTGCCTCCCAGTATCTCGGCGGCACGGTTGGCGATCACCTCGTTGGTGTTCATGTTGGTCGAGGTGCCCGACCCGGTCTGAAAGACATCGACGACAAACTCGCCGTCGTGCCGGCCCTCTACGACCTCGTCGGCCGCCGCGATGATGGCGTTGCCACGTTTTTCGTCGAGGAGGCCGAGTTCGATGTTCGCGCGCGCGGCTGCCGCCTTTACCAGGCCCATGGCCCGGATGAAGCGACGTCCGAAGCGGATGCCGGAAACCGGAAAGTTCTCGACCGCCCGCGCTGTCTGCGCAGCCCAGTAGGCATCGGCGGGAACCTGCATTTCTCCCATGCTGTCACGCTCGATCCTGAATCCGCCGCCGGCTTGCTTGCCCTTGCCCATCGGTCTCCTCCGGAGACGTCCGAGTCTTGCATCGTAGCGCCGAAGTTTGAAATCCCACCTGCCTGTGTGAACAAATGCGACCGTGTCCGTCACCCTGCCCGAGCGCTGGCGCGCCGAGAAGGAGTCGTCCTGGCTCTACCGTGTGGTAGCGGCCGCCGAAGCCGACAGGGCCAAGTCCGAGCTCTTCGAGGGTCTATCGGTGGCGGCCGCTGAACAGGCCGGCCTCATCGCCGCCGAAATGGTCAAGCAGGGCCAAGCGGCCCCGGGGGCGTTCTCTCCCTCGCTGCGGGCGCGTTGGGTGGCCGCCTGGTGCCGGCTGCTCGGCCCGAGACGCTGCAAGCCCATGCTCGCAGCCATGAAGGTGCGCGGGCTGTCGGTCTATCTGCCGGGCGCGCCGCTCGGCGAGCACCCCATGCCCACCTCGGCGGCCGAGATCGGCCACCGCCACACGGCCGCCTCCGGCACCATGAACTTGAGGGCGGCGGTCTTCGGCATAAACGACGGATTGGTCTCAAACACCGCGCTCATCCTGGGGGTGGCCGGCGCGACCTCCGACGGCGACATCATCCTGCTCACGGGCCTGGCCGGCCTTCTGGCCGGCGCCTTCTCGATGGCAGCTGGCGAGTACGTCTCGGTGCGCTCACAGCGCGAACTGTACGAGTACCAGATCGAGCAGGAACGCGCCGAGTTGGAACAATACCCCGAAGAGGAAGCCGAGGAGCTGGCGCTGATCCTGTCGGCGCGCGGACTCCCCATAGAACATGCGCGCCAGACCGCGACCGTGCTGTTCAGGGATCCCGACCAAGCGCTGCGCACGCTGGCGATAGAGGAACTCGGGGTGAACCCCGACGACTTGGGCTCACCCCTGGGAGCGGCACTGTCCTCGCTGTTCTCCTTCGCATTGGGCGCCGTGGTGCCGCTTGCGCCCTTGGTCATATCCGCCGGTTCCGGCGCACTGCTAGCGACCGTGGTGGTTTCCGGCGTTTCCCTGTTCGCGGTCGGAAGCGTCGTGGCGACCTTCTCCGGCAGGAGCGCGCTCGTGGGCGGCCTGCGTATGCTCTTGATCGGCGCGGGGGCCGGGTTGGCCACCTTCGCGGTCGGACGCGCCCTCGGCGTCACGCTGGCATAGGGACGCGCGGCGTCCTATCGTTTCGTTAAGGAGAAGAGCACGTGATCGTAGTGACCAACCGCATACCCGTGGCCGAAGGTTTCGAGGAAGAGTTCGAAGCCCGCTTTCGCGACCGCGCCCATCTCATAGACCGCTTCCCGGGCTTCGTGAGGAACCGTATCCTGCGGCCCGTAAAGCGCCGTTTCGACCACAGCTCCGGCCAATGGACCGATAGCGACGAACAGGGCTACTACTTGGTGCAGACCCACTGGGAGAGCGAGGAGCAGTTCTGGGCCTGGACCAACAGCGAGGAGTTCAGACAGGCCCATTCCAACCGTCCGCCGGCCGAGATGTTCGCCGGCAAGAACGTGCTCGAAATACACGACGTGGCGATCGACTCGGGTCCGGCCGCCGACTGACCACGCAATGAACGGGGACACAGCCAAGGTGACCGACACCATGGGGCGGGCACTACGGGACCTACGTGTCTCGGTGACCGACCGTTGCAACTTCCGCTGCCCCTATTGCATGCCACCCGAGACCATGGGCCGGGAATACCGCTTCCTCCCCAAGCCCGAACTGCTCAGCTTCGAAGAGATCGAGCGGCTGGTGCGGATATTCACCCGCGTGGGCACGCGCAAGATCAAGATCACCGGCGGTGAACCTTTGGTGAGGAACGATCTCGAGCGGCTCGTTGCCCGCCTTTCAGCGATCGAGGGCCTGGAAGATCTCACGCTCACCACCAACGGCTATCTGCTCGCCGGGGCCGCCCGGACCTTGGCCGATGCCGGGCTTGACCGCGTCACCGTGAGCCTGGACAGCCTAGACCCCGGCATCTTCAAGCAACTCAACGGCCGTGGCTTCGAGGTCGGCCGCGTGCTCGAGGGAATAGAGGCGGCCGAGAGAGCCGGCCTAACCCCGATCAAGATCAACTGCGTGGTCATCCGCGGGATCAACGAAAGCTCGGTCCTCGACCTGACCGAACATTTCAGGGGAAGCGGCCACATCGTCCGCTTCATCGAGTTCATGGACGTCGGTACGCGCAACAGATGGGATCTCGAACAGGTCGTCAGCGCGGAGGCGATCATCCGCACGATAGACAGCCGCATGCCGCTCGAAGCCGTCGAGCGGGGCTATGAGGGAGAAGTGGCCACGCGCTACCGCTACAAGGACGGTAGCGGCGAGATCGGCATCATCGCGTCGGTGACCCGCCCTTTTTGCGGATCCTGCACGCGCGCTCGGATAAGCACGGACGGGCGGCTGGTCACCTGCCTGTTCGCGTCCTCGGGCACGGACCTCAAGACGGCCATGCGCCGGGGCGCTGGCGACGATGAGATCGAAGCAATGGTAAGGGCCCGCTGGCAGTCGCGCGACGACCGTTACTCCGAACTGCGCGGCCGCACCGCCAACGACGGCGAGCACATCGAAATGTACGAGCTGGGCGGATGATGACAGCCGCTGCCTTACGGCGCGTGATCGCAGCCTCGGCCTTTCTGGCCGCAGCAGGAACGGTCTTTCCCGGCCCAGCACCGGCAAGTAGCGAACTCGAGGCCTTTCTCGAACGAACCGTTCGTATGGCCGCACACAACCGCCCCGTACGCGCCGACCTCGAGATCGTCAAGGGAGACGGCAGCAAGGAATCAGCTCTGTTGATCGTCGACCCCGAGCGTGGCCGCCAGTTGTTCGCCACACGAGGATCGGGATGGCGCTCGCTGCTCCCTCTTTCTTGGGGCGAGGGCCAGCGGGCCAACCCGTCCCCGGCGGGCCCGTCAAGCCTCGGAACCGACGACCCCCTGGCCGGGACCGACCTGCGCGGGATGGAGATCTTTCCCTTCTGGAAGACCGACTACCGCACGGCTTTCATCTCCGACGACAACCGAACAGAGAAGACCATTACTGTCTACATGCCCGAGGCCAATCCCTACACGTTGCTCGTGCTGACCTTCGACAGGGCCCGCATGGTCCCGACCATGGTCAAGTACTACAAGGATACGATGAGCAACCTGGTGCGGCTCAGGCGCGATTCCGACTTCGTGATGGTGGGTTCGCGCCTCCGTCCGAGGAACGTGGAAATACGCGACTTCTCCACGGCGACCAGTACCCGGCTCGAACTGTCCTGGTCGGTACTCGCGAGCGTCCCCGACGGACTCATGTCGGAGGAGGCCTTCGCCACGGCCGACCTCAACTGGCCGGAACCGGACTAGGCCCGGCCCCTCGCGGTTCTCAGGATGGCTGCCGCGGCCACCGCCGCGCCAAAACCGTTGTCGATGTTGACCACCGTGACGCCGGCGGCGCACGAGTTCATCATCGCCAGCAGGGCGGCCAAGCCTCCGAAACTGGCCCCGTAACCCACGCTCGTGGGTACCGCGATCACGGGCAGGTCAACCATGCCACCGACCACGCTCGGAAGTGCCCCCTCCATGCCGGCGACCACTACGGCCACCGACGACTCGACTAGTGCTTCGCGGCTCGCCAAGAGCCGGTGGACGCCGGCAACCCCCACATCTGCGAACTCACGGGTCTGTACACCGAGAAAGGCCAACGTCTCGACGGCCTCGGCCGCGACGGCTTGATCGGCCGTTCCCGCGCTCAGCACGGCCACGCTGACCCCGCCCGACCCGGCCCTGCCTGCGGTCCCGCGCCGGGCCACCCGCGCGGTCTCGTTGTAGCTGAACCCGTCGAGCGTGTTGCACAACTCGCCGGCGGCCACGCCGTCAATGCGCGTCACGAGCACGGCCTGTCCCGCCGCCATCATCGTGCGCGCTATGCCGATTATCTGAGCCACCGTCTTGCCCTCGGCAAAGACGACCTCGGGAAGGCCGTTGCGGAGTTCGCGGTGGCCGTCCACACGGGCAAAACCGAGATCGGTGAAGGGAAGACCTTTGAGGTCCTCGGTCGCCTCGGCGACCGAAAGCTCGCCGCGAGCGACACGTTCGAGCAATTCGCGAATGGCCTCGGGCGTCACGTCGGGCCAATCCTAACTAGAAATGCCGGTAGCCGCCATGGCCCAGCCCACGACCGCGACCGTCACGGACAGGGGCGCCGCGGCCCGCTTTTTCGAAGGTTCCCACCCGTGTAAGCGCGACACCGAGCCTGGCGGCCACGCGCGCCAGCCGCTTGCCGGCACCCGGCCCGCGAACGGCCGCCAGAAGCTCGTAATCATCGCCACCCGATAGAGCATCGGCGCGCGGACGGCGCGAATACCTCACGAGCGCCCGTGAGACCGGAATGAGGCTCGGCTCGAGAACGGCCGACACCTTCGACGCCCGGCAAAGGGTTTCGAGATCACTAACGAGCCCGTCGGAGACGTCGATCATCGCCGTCACCTCGGGGGATGCGGCCAGACGGCGGCCGAGCTCGATGCGCAAGGGCGGCAGGCGGTAGGCCTCGACCAGTACGCCACGAGCTTTGCCGGCCGCGAGCAAGCGGCGGCCGGCGGCGGCCTGCCCCGGATAACCGCTGACCCAGATATCGTCGCCCGGGCGCGCCCCGTTCCGTGTTACCGCGCGTCCGGACGAACTGCCGATGACGGTCACGGTGAGCGAGAGCGCCGGGGCAGACACGACGTTGCCGCCCACCAGCACGGCACCCACAGCTTCGGCCTCGGCCATTACAGCGCGGACTATGGCAAGAGCCTGGCCGGGGTCTTCACGGCGCGGCAGTTCGAGCGAGAGCAGCAGGTGGCGGGGCCGGCCTCCCATCGCTGCCAGGTCGGAAACCGCGACGCGCACGGCCCGCCGCCCGAGCCCGCGCGGGCTGAGCCATGCCCGCTTGAAGTGGACGCGGTCCACCATGGTGTCGGTGGTAAGGAGCGTCTTGCCGGGCCACGGATCGACGACCGCGGCGTCGTCGCCGATACCGACGTCCACGCCGCGACCGCGGCCACGGCCCGCGCGCGCTATAGCCTCGGCAAACTCCCGCTCGCTCGTTCTCTTCCGCCTACGGGCCACGGCCAGGCCTAGCCGAAGAGTTCGCGCACTTTGTCCGCAAAGCCGGCCACCAGCGAGCGGTTGCCGTTCTCCGAGATACTTTCGAACTCGCGCAGGAGGTCTTTCTGGCGCTTGGTCAGATTGTCGGGGATCTCGACGATCAGGCGTATGATCTGATCGCCCTTTCGGCGGCCACGCAGGCCTAGGGCGCCGCGACCGCGCAGACGAAAGAGCCGGCCGGTCTGCGAGCCGGCCGGAACGGTCATCTTGACCATGCCGTCGAGCGTCGGCACATCGATCTTGGCGCCGAGGGCGGCCTGCACCACCGTGACCGGGAGATCGCAGACGATGTGAGCACCGTCGCGAATGAAGATCGGATGCGGTCTTAGGTGCAGGACGACATAAAGGTCGCCGGGAGGGCCACCACGATGGCCGGCCTCGCCTTCGCCGCGAAGCTTCAGGCGCGAGCCGTCATCGACACCGGCTGGCACCTTGACCTTGAGCTCGCGCATCGCGCGACTGCTGCCCATACCACGGCAGTTCTGGCAGGGAGTGCGTACGATGCGCCCCTCGCCGTTACACTGGCCGCAGGTCTTGGCGATCTGGAACAAGCCCTGCTGAAAGCGTACCTGGCCGTGGCCCTGACAGGCCGGGCAGGTCTCGGGCTGGGTTCCGGCCTTGGCGCCGCTGCCGCCACAGGACTCGCAGCTGACCGTACGCGGCACCGAGATCTCTTTTTCGGCTCCGGCGACACCATCTTCAAAATCTATCTCGAGATCGTAGCGGAGGTCGTCGCCGGGAATGCCGTGCTGGCGCCCGCCACGGCGGCGGCGGCCTCCGCCGCCGAAGAAATCGCCGAAGAGGTCGCCGAGGACGTCCTCGAACACCGAGGCATCGGCGAAGCCTCCCGCGGAGAAGCCTCCAAACCCGGCGGCTTGATCGAAGGCCGCGTGTCCGAAGCGGTCGTACTGCGATCGCTTCTCGGGATCCGAGAGAGCCTCGTAGGCCTCGCTGGCCCCTTTGAATCGCGCTTCGGCGTCGTCTTTGTTGTCCGGGTTGCGGTCCGGGTGGTACTTGAGCGCGAGCTTGCGGTAAGCCTTCTTTATGTCGTCGAGCGAAGCGTCCCGCCCGACGCCGAGTATCTCGTAATAATCACGTTTGGCCACGAAACCGTCCGCATTATCCGATCATGGGCTCATGACGGCTTGACTTCCTCGAAGTCGGCATCGACGACGTCGTCGGCTCCCTCGCCTTGGGCCGCGGCGGCGCCGTTACCCTCGCCCGGTGCGCCGGCATCGTCCCCACCGCTAGCCGCCTGCTCCGCTTCAGCTTTCTTGTAGAGGGCCTCGGCCAGTTTGTGGGAACTGGCCTCGAGGGCCTCGGAAGCGGCCCTGACTGCCTCGACCTCCTCACTTTCGAGGATCGGCCGGGCCGTATCAACAGCGGCCTGCACTTCCTTGACGAGAGCCTCGTCGGCGCCGTCGCCGAGTTCGGCAAGGCTTTTTTCCACGCGGTAGATCATCGCGTCGAGCTGGTTGCGCGCATCGACCAGGTCGCGGCGACCCTTGTCCTCGTCGGCGTGGGCCTCGGCGTCCTTTATCATGCGCTCGATCTCTTCCTTGGTAAGCGCGCTTTCCTGGATCCTGATCGACTGCTCCTTGCCCGTACCCTTGTCGGTCGCCGAAATGTGCTTTATGCCGTCGGCGTCGATATCGAAGCTCACCTCGATCTGCGGCATGCCTCGCGGCGCCGGCGGAACACCGACCAGATCGAAGTTACCGAGCAGCTTGTTGTGGGCTGCGATCTCGCGCTCCCCCTGGAACACCTTGATGGTGACGGCCGACTGGTTGTCTTCGGCCGTCGAAAAGATCTGCGACTTTTGGGTCGGAATGGTCGTGTTCTTCTCGATGAGCTTGGTGAAGACACCCCCGAGGGTCTCTATCCCCAAGGACAGCGGCGTGACGTCGAGAAGGAGCACGTCCTTGACCTCGCCGGCCAGGACACCGCCCTGGATCGCGGCGCCCTCGGCAACGACCTCGTCGGGGTTGACCCCCTTGCTGGGATCTTTGCCGAACACCTTGCGCACCCTTTCCTGCACGGCGGGCATACGCGTCATCCCGCCCACCAGAATGACGTCATCGATATCGGCCGCGCTCAGACCGGCATCCGTCAGGGCCGTGCGGCAGGGCCCCTCGATGCGGTCGAGAAGATCTGAGCACAACGCCTCGAGCTTCGAGCGCGTGAGCTTCATGTTCAGATGCTTGGGGCCACCCTCGCCGGCCGTGACGAAGGGCAGGTTGATGTCTGTCTCCTGCGCCGTTGAAAGCTCGCACTTGGCCTTCTCGGCGGCTTCCTTGAGCCGCTGCAGCGCCATCTTGTCGCTGCGCAGGTCGATCCCCTGGTCCTTCTTGAACTCCACGCAAAGATAATCGATGACGGCCAGATCGAAGTCCTCGCCGCCAAGGTAGGTATCCCCGTTGGTCGATCTCACTTGGAAGACACCGCCGCCGAGCTCGAGGATGGAGACATCGAAGGTACCGCCGCCCAGATCGAAGACCGCGATCTTGGCATCCTCTTTCTTGTCGAGCCCGTAGGCCAGCGCGGCGGCCGTCGGCTCGTTGATTATGCGCTTGACGTCGAGCCCGGCCCCGGTCCCGGCATCCTTGGTCGCCTGGCGTTGGCTGTCATCGAAGTAGGCCGGCACCGTGATGACCGCCTCGGTCACCTCGGCGCCGAGATAGTCCTCGGCGGCCTGCTTCATCTTTTGCAGTATCCATGAGGAGATCTCGGCCGGGCTGCGGTCGGCATCGCCGACCTTGACGTAGGCGGCCTCGTGCTCGCCCTTTACGATCTCGTAGGGCAGGACCTTCTTGGCCGAACCGACCTCTGCGTCGCCGAAGCGGCGGCCAATCAGCCGTTTGATGGCGAATACTGTGTTGTCGGGGTTGGTGATCGCCTGGCGGCGGGCCACCTGGCCCACCAGCCGTTCACCGCCCTCGTTGATGGCGACCACCGAGGGCGTGGTGCGCCCGCCCTCGCTGTTGGCAATGACGACCGGGTTGCCGCCTTCAAGGACGGCCACACACGAGTTGGTGGTTCCGAGGTCTATTCCGATGACTTTTCCCATCTTATCCGTCTCCCTGCTTCGAACCGGCGGCCCTGTGGCCGCCTACCCATCGGATGTCAGTAAGCACTAGGGGCATAAAGGCAAGGCCCAGCCGGTGTTTTTGCGCCTTATGCGGCACCGCCTCCCCCCTCCTGGCCGTCCCCGGGTTCCTTGGCCACCACCACCATGGCCGGCCGCAGAAGGCGGTCGTGGATGCGATAGCCGGCCCTGTGTTCCTCCACCACCGCGCCGGCCCCATGTTCGCTGCTTTCCACGGTGGCCACGGCCTCGTGCTCGGCCGGGTCGAAGGCGCGGCCGGTCGTCTCGATGCGTGCCACGCCGTGGCGTCCGAGCAGCTCGGTCATGGCCGACCGCACCATCTTCACTCCCGCGGCCAGGCCGCCGGCGCCGGCGTCGGCGTGTTCGCGGGCGCGCTCGAGATCGTCGAGCACCGGAAGCAGGTCACGGGCCACGGCCTCGGCGGCGTACTTGGAGCGCTCGCCGCGTTCACGCTCGTGCCGCTTGATGACGTTGTCGAGTTCCGCGCGCGCACGCAGGAACTGGTCATAGTTTTCCTCGCTCTGCTTGCGTGCCTGCTCGAGCTGCTCCTCGATGCCGGGCTCGGCGGCCGCGGCCGCCTCGGTCTCATCGACGGGCGGGGCTTCCTGCTCTTGCTTGGCTTTGCGCTTGGACATGGGGGCCCGGGAGCCGGTGCTCAATCTTTGGCTAAGTAGTAATCGTTCTGGCGGTTGTCAACCGCCACGCCCGGTCCCGGCCTACACCTTACGGTTCCTGCGTGGTAGAAAACCGTTGTGGAAGAGCTGACGTCGCGCGCATTGATCCTGCGCACCCGGCCCTTCGGCGAGTCCGATGTCATCGCCGTTATACTGAGTGCCTCCGACGGAAAACTGTCGACCATCGCCAAGGGCGCGCGCCGCTCCAAACGGCGCTTCGCGGGCAGTGCGCTCGAACCCTTCGGCGAACTCTCGGTACGGATAAGCCGGCGTCCCGCCCGCTCGCTGGCCCTACTCCACGAATGCCGCGTACACGAGAGCTACCATTCTATAGCCTCCGATCTGCCCGCTTACGCCTGGGCCTGTTATCTCCTCGAACTTACCGAACAGATGATGCCCGAAGGCGAACCCTGCCCTCTGCTCTATGAACGGCTACGGGCCACCCTGGCCGAGATGGCCGTGCCGGCGAGCGGGGCGGCCGGCCCCGAGCAGGCCCGGGCGACCCGTTGCGGACATCGTTATATCGCCGCTCTGCTGGAGGCGGCCGGTTGGGGCGTGGATTTCACCAGATGTGCGGTCTGCGGGAGCCCTGCGGCCGGGATGGAACAGCCCATCGTCGACCCGCGAGGCGGCGGGATGATCTGTGCCCGCCACGACGCCGAGCGCGAAGGGATCGATCCTGAAGCGGCCGGCTTTCGCCCCAGCCGCCGCGTCATCTTTCCGGAACTGCTCGCCTACGTCGCCGGTCTCCACAAGGAAGAACCGGTAACAGCCGATGCCGAGATCCTGGCGGCGGCCGACCGTTTGTTGGAGCGGCTGGTCGACCCTCACCTTGCCCGGATGCCGCGCTCACGAGACTTTCTCACCAAAGTGACCGGCGGCTGAGCTTCCAATTGCTTGAACGCTCCTTGACCCTGCTATAGCTACCGCGACTGCCCGCCCGTCGTGCGCGACAGTGGCCGGTGACACATTGAGCGAGTCCGTCGTCACCATGGAAAAGGTCGTCAACCTCTCCAAGAGGAGGGGTTTCGTGTTCCCGTCCTCCGAGATCTACGGCGGGCTCGGCAGCTGCTGGGACTACGGCCCCCTGGGTGTGGAACTCAAACGCAACGTCAAGGAGGCCTGGTGGCGTTCGGTGGTAAGCTCGCGTCCGGATGTCGTGGGGCTGGACTGCTCGATATTGATGCACCCGGATGTATGGGTGGCCTCCGGCCACGTCGACAACTTCAGCGACCCGTTGGTCGATTGCAAAGAGTGCAAGGCTCGCTTCAGGGCCGACCAACTAGAGGGAGGGGCCTGTCCGGACTGCGGCGGCGCACTCACCGAGGCGCGCCAGTTCAACCTCATGTTCAAGACCCACATGGGGCCGGTCGAGGACACGGCCTCGCAGGTCTACATGCGGCCCGAAACGGCCCAGGGAATATTCGTAAATTTCATCAACGTCGTGAACTCCGCGCGCATGCGTCCGCCTTTCGGTATCGGACAGATCGGCAAGGCCTTCCGCAACGAGATAACACCGGGAAATTTCCTGTTCAGGACCCGCGAGTTCGAGCAGATGGAGCTCGAGTTCTTCGTGCCGCCCGGCACCGATGACGCTTGGTACGAGTACTGGCAAGAGCGTCGCATGGCCTGGTACATCGACTACGGTATCAAGCCGGCCAGGCTCAGGTTGCGCGCTCACGGCGGTGACGAACTGGCCCACTACGCCAAGGGCTGCAGCGACGTCGAGTACGAGTTCCCCATCGGCTGGCAGGAACTCGAGGGTATCGCCAACCGGACCGATTTCGACCTCAAGGCCCATATCGAACGTTCGGGCAAGGACCTGAGCTTTTTCGATGACCAGACGAAGAATCGCTATGTCCCCTACGTCATAGAACCATCGGCCGGCGCGGACCGCTCCACCTTGGCCTTCCTCGTGGACGCCTACGACGAGGACGGCCCTGAGGACGACCGTCGCTCGGTGCTGAGACTGCACCCGGCGCTTGCACCTATAAAGGTGGCTGTGTTCCCGCTCATGCGTAAGGCGGGGCTGCCCGAGAAGGCCATGGAGATAGTCGAAATGCTGCGCCCGTACTGCGCGGCCGCTTACGACCAGGCCGGTTCCATCGGGCGCCGTTACCGGCGCCAGGACGAGGCCGGAACGCCGCTCGGCGTCACCGTTGACTATGACAGCCTCGAGGACGACACCGTCACGCTTCGTGACCGCGACACCATGGAGCAGGAAAGGATAGCCATTGGCGAACTGCTGGCCGCGGTCACGGAACGGATAAAGGCGCCCGAACACGCCGGCCCGCTGGCACCGGGCATCTAAAGAAAGACCCTTGGGCAAAAAGACCCGTAAGAAGAGCGGCCGTCGCCGTGCACCAAAATACGTCTACTCCTTCGGTGACGGCGGAGCCCAGGGCGACAGCTCGATGCGCGAACTACTCGGCGGCAAGGGCGCCAACCTGGCCGAGATGGCCGGCCTCGGCCTGCCGGTCCCGCCGGGGTTCACGATCACCACCGAGGTCTGCAAGCTCTACGACACCGCGCGCGACCGCTACCCGGCCGCTCTCGCCGGCCAGGTCACAGCGGCAATGAGCAGGCTCGAGTCAGCCATGGAAAGACGGTTCGGTGACACGGCCGACCCGCTTCTTGTCTCGGTGCGCTCGGGCGCGCCGGCCTCGATGCCGGGCATGATGGATACCGTGCTCAACCTGGGGCTCAACGACCGCACCGTCAAAGGACTGGCTAAGGCCGCGGGCAGCGAGCGTTTTGCCTGGGACAGCTACCGCCGCTTCATCCAGATGTACGCCAACGTCGTCATGGGGCTCGGCGCCGAGGGCCCCGAAGACATCGACCCCTTTGAAGCGGCCATAGAACGCCGCAAGAAAAAACGCCGCATCAAGCTCGACACCCAACTAACCGCGGCTGACCTCAAGGCGCTGGTCGGGAACTTCAAGCGCATCGTGCGCCGCAGCGCCGGGCGTGATTTCCCGACCGACCCGAACACGCAACTATGGGGTGCGGTCGCCGCCGTGTTCGCGTCCTGGGAGAACGAAAGGGCTGTGGTCTATCGCAAGCTCAACAGCATCCCTTCCTACTGGGGTACCGCCGTCAACGTCCAGGCCATGGTGTTCGGCAACATGGGAAAGAGCAGCGCCACGGGCGTGGCCTTCACGCGCAACCCGGCCAACGGCGAGAAGAGCTTCTACGGCGAGTTCCTCGTGAACGCCCAGGGCGAGGACGTTGTCGCCGGCATACGCACTCCGCAGCAGATAACGCTGGAGGCCTCGAAGGCCTGGGCCCGCGAGAACGACGTCAAAGAAAAGAAACGCAGGACCGCCTTCCCCGCCCTCGAGGAGATAATGCCCGACTGCTACGACCAGCTTCGCTCGGTGGCCCGCAGGCTAGAGCGTCATTACCGCGACATGCAGGATCTCGAATTCACCATCGAGCGCGACCGGCTGTGGATGCTGCAGACGCGCAACGGCAAACGCACCGCGGCGGCGGCCGTCAAGATTGCCGTGGACATGGTCTCCGAACGCCTCATCGGACGCCGCAAGGCCGTGGGCCGCGTCGACCCCGACCAGGTCGACCAGCTGCTTCACCCGACCATCGACCCCAAGGCCACCGACAAGGCCGTCGCGCGCGGGCTGGGCGCCTCGCCCGGCGCGGCCGCGGGCCGTGTCGTTTTCTCAGCCGAGGACGCGGTGGCCGAGGTCGAAGGCGGCAACAAGGTCGTGCTGGTCCGCGTTGCGACCTCGCCCGAGGACATAGCAGGCATGGTCGCAGCCGAGGGGATACTCACTGCCACGGGGGGCCGCACCTCGCACGCGGCAGTGGTCGCGCGCGGGATGGGAACCTGCTGCGTGGTCGGCTGCGAGGCGCTCCGCATCGACTACGCCAAGCAATCGGCCGTCATTGCCGGCCGTACCATCAAGCGCGGCGACTGGGTGACCATAGACGGCACGAGCGGCGAACTGTTCGAAGGCCGTGTGCCGACCATAGAGGCCGAACTCTCAGACGAGTTCGAGATCCTGATGGGCTGGGCCGACTCGGTCCGCCGTCTCAAGGTACGTACGAACGCCGACACACCGGCCGACTCGGACACGGCCCGCCGCTTCGGCGCCGAAGGCATCGGACTTTGCCGCACCGAGCACATGTTCTTCGAGGGTGACCGAATCGACGCGATGCGCGAGATGATCCTGGCAACCGACGGCGACGGACGGCGCCGCGCGTTAGAAAAGTTACTGCCTTACCAACGGAAGGATTTCGCCGGGATCTTCCGCGCCATGGACGGCCTGCCGGTGACCATCCGCCTGCTCGACCCGCCGCTGCACGAGTTCCTGCCTCACGACGGGGAAGGCTACCGGGCGCTGGCCGACAAGACCGGCCTCGATCCGGCCACGCTCATGACCACCGGCGACTCGCTGCACGAGTTCAACCCCATGCTGGGGCATCGCGGTTGCCGCCTGGCCATCACCTATCCCGAGATCTACGAGATGCAGACCCGCGCCATAATCGAGGCCGCCATCGAGGCCGGCCGCAAGCGCGTCAAGGTGGACCCCGAGATCATGATCCCACTAGTCGGGACGGCCGAAGAGCTCTCACGCTTGCGCGCGGTGGTCGAGAGAACAGCCGAAGAGGTCTTCAAAAAGAAAAAGAAGAAGGTCGCCTACAAGATTGGCACCATGATCGAGGTCCCCCGCGCCGCCCTCACCGCCAACGAGATCGCCCGCCACGCCGATTTCTTTTCCTTCGGCACCAATGACCTGACCCAAATGGGCTTCGGGCTCTCGCGCGACGACTCGGGACGTTTTCTGCCGGCCTACGTGGACGCCGAGATACTCGGCGATGACCCCTTCGCGACACTCGACGTGGGCGGGATCGGGCAGTTGATCGAGATAGCCATCGAGAAGGGAAGGTCGGTCAAGAGATCTCTAAAGCTCGGCATCTGCGGCGAGCACGGCGGAGATCCCCGTTCGATCGCCTTCTGCGACCGTGCAGGTCTCGACTACGTCTCCTGCTCCCCCTACCGCGTGCCGGTGGCGCGCCTTGCGGCCGCCCACGCCGTCCTCGACCGAGACTAACGCACGGTGGCAACGAGGAGCAGAACCATCATAGAAGGAACGACGCGCGTTGTCGGCATCCTCGGCGAACCGGTCGAGCACAGCCTGAGCCCGCGCATGCACAACGCGGCCTTCGAGCATCTCAGTCTCGACTACGCCTACGTGCCACTTCGCGCCAGCAGCCGGACGATCGGCGAGGCCGTTCTTTCGATAAAGACGCTGGGGCTGGCGGGCGCCAACGTGACGGTGCCGTTCAAAGAGAACGTCATCGGCCATCTCGACCGGCTCTCGCCCGTGGCCCGCGCCGTGGGCGCCGTCAACACGATCTACCCCGAGGGCAAGCGAACGGTCCGTCTCATGGGTGAGAACACCGACGTCGACGGTTTCTTGAAGGCTCTTTCCTCTTCCGGCTTCCGGCTCAGGGGCAAGCGCGTGCTTCTCATCGGCGCCGGCGGTGCTGCGCGCGCCGTGCTTTACGCCTTGGCCAAGGGCGGAGCGCGCGAGGTGAGGATCGCCAACCGCACAGTGGCCCGCGCCAAGCGCTTGGCCGCCGAGTTGCCGACCCCGCATACGAAGATCGAAGTATGCGGCCTCGACCTTATCAGGGACCATGGGCTTTTCGACGGTGTCGGCTTGGTCGTTAATGCTACCAGCACGGGACTGACCGGGCATCTCAAGGGCTATGACCCCTCGCTGACCGGGCGTGCCTGCGTCCACTTCGACCTGGCCTACGGGCGCTCGCCGACGGCTTTCACAAGACGCGCGCGCCGCAAGCGCAGGCCCGCCATAGACGGACGCCTGATGTTGCTCCACCAGGGCGCGCTCGCCTTCAAGATCTTCACCGGCCGGCGCGCGCCCGTCGATGTCATGGCGCGGGCTTTGGGATTGAGACTCCGGCGGTGAGCGAGGAAGCCGTCTGTATATTCTGTGAGATCGCGGCCGAGCGGGGTGATGCAAGCTTGGTGCGGTGCGAAAAGCGCGCCACCGCCTTCATGGACATACACCCGATGGTACCGGGCCACACTTTGGTCATTCCCAACTCGCACAGCGACGGCGTGTCGGGAGTGAACGAAGAGGACGGCGGCGCGGTCTTCTCTCTGGCCCGCCGTGTGGCTACCGCACTAAAGGCCTCGGACATAAGATGTGAGGGCACCAATCTCATAATCGCCGACGGGCGCGTTGCCGGACAGACGATCTTTCACACTCACATGCACGTCATCCCACGTTATCGAGGTGACGACTTTCCCATGAGACTAGACCCCGCCTTGCGTCACGCGCCCACACGCGAGACCCTCGACGAGCAAGCCTCGTTTATAGCCGAACTGCTAGCGACGGGCTCTGTGGACTGAACGAACTCAGCCCATATCCAGAACAATTTTGCCAAAATTGGCGTTGGCCTCCATGCGCTCATGGGCCTCGCCGACTTCGGCGGCGCCGTAGATACTGTCGACGACGGGAACAACCTCGCCCGATTCGAGCGCGGGCAGGACACGCTCGGCGAAAGATCTCGTCGCGGCGGCTTTTTCCTCCACACTGCGCGAGCGCAAGACTGTTCCGCGAAGCTCCAGGCGTTTGGCAACCGCCAGGCCGAGGTTGATCTCGGCCTTCAGGCCGCCGACAAGCCCGATGGTCACTATGCGCCCTTTGTGGGCCGCCGCCTTGAGGTTGCCGGCAAGGAAGGCCGCACCGACGAGATCGATTATCACATCGGTGCCCTCCTTGCCGGTGATCTCGGCCACGCGTTCGGCAAAGTCATCTTCCTGGCTGTTGATCACCGCATCGAGCTCGAACTGTCCGGCACGCTCGAGCTTGTCGGCCGAGCGCGCCGTGCCTATCACCGTGTGGGCGCCCCACAGGCGGGCTACTTGCACTGCGGCAAGACCGACGCCGGAGCCGACGGCGTGTACGAGCACGGTGTCACCCTCGGCCGTGCGGCACTGCTCGAGTCCGTCGTTGGCCGTTATGAACGCCTCGGGGACGGCCGCGGCCTCGGTCCAGGAAAGCCCGGGCGGGACCTTCACCGTCGCGCTGGCCTCGGTCGTCAGGTACTCGGCCTGACCGCGGCCCGCCAGGATCCCCATGACGCGTTCCCCTTCGACGAAACCGTCCACGCCGGCGGCCACGGCCGCGACCTCGCCGGCAAACTCGAGACCCGGGACCTCGTCGTCCTGCTTCGGACCCGGTTGCGGGTACAGACCCTGGCGCTGCAGAATGTCGGCGCGGTTGATGCCGGCCGCACGCACGCGAACCAGCAGCTGGCCTGGCCCGGGCACGGGTTCGGCTACCTCGCGCAGTTCGAGGACCTCGGGACCGCCGTACTCCCTTATTACTACCGCCTTCACAGGACCCGGGCCGGCTCTACAACCTCGTGGGCCAGGCGGTCGAGCGTGGCAAGCAGCTCGTCACTGTCGCCGGCCATTACGAACAGTATCAACTGATCGACACCGGCCGCGGCAAAACCCTCGACCTCGGCCCGGCCGGTCTCGCGCAGATAAGGCGAGATGCTTATCTCGATGTCCTCGCGCGAGCGCCCGCGCTCGGCGAGCAACTCGCCGAGCTTGCCTATGCGTTCGGCCGCCGTTGCCGGGTCATGGTCGTAGCCGTACCAACCCTGTCCGAGATCGGCCACACGGCGGAGCGCCGAGTCGGTCTCGCCTCCGAAGATGATCGGCGGGTGGGGACTCTGTACGGGCTTGGGATAATGACGGCAGGAGGCAAGCTGGTAGAACTCGCCCTGGTACGAGGAGGGGTCCTCGCACCAAAGCTTCTTGATCACTTCTATGTATTCACGCGTGCGGCGGCCGCGTCGTGCAAAGGGCACGCCGGCGGCCTCGAACTCCTCCTCCAACCAACCGATCCCGACGCCGAGGTCCAGCCGGCCCCCCGAGAGCCAATCGACGGCGGCCGCTTCCTTGGCCGTATAGACGGGGTTTCGCTGCGGCACCAGAAGGACACCGGTCCCGAGCCGTATGCGGCTCGTGGTCGCGGCCAGGAAACTGAGACAAGCAAAGGGGTCGGCAATCCCGACCTCGCCGCCGGCCGGTATCTTGCCGTCGGCAGCATAGGGGTAATGCGAGGAATACTCGTCGAAGAGCACCAAGTGCTCGGCCGCCCACAGGGAGTCGAAGCCGCGCTCTTCGGCGGCCGGACCCAGCGTGGCCATGAAGTCACGGTCGGCGATCGGACTTGCAAAGGGTACGAACAGACCTACCTTCATCGTCTTCTCCTTTATCTATGACAGCGCGGTCATTGAAGACCGCCGCCCGAGCGTTTACTGCCAACGGGTGGACGCGCCAAGCGGCAGCCCTGACTCGTTGGCCCCGGCCGTGCGTCTGCTCGACGATTATCTCGAGCGCGCCGTAAGAACAGGCGCCTCGGACCTCCATTTCGAACCGACCTTCCCGGGCGGCCGCTCCTTGCTGGTACGTATGCGGGTCGACGGCATACTGCAGGCCCTCGAACCACCCCCGGCGGCCCTGACGGCGGCCCTGCTCGCGCGTGCCCGCGTGATGGCGCGGGTGGAGCTCGGCCACACGCGCAGTCCGTGTGACGGGCGCTTCCGACTCGAGTCCGCGAACGGGTCGAGCGTCGATGTGCGCGCGGCCTTCATTCCCGTACGCGGCGGCGAGCGGGTGGCGCTTCGGCTCTTGGGCTCCGAGAAACCCGCCACCGACCTGAGAAGCCTCGGCATGCCTGAGCCGCAGGCCGGACTATTCAGGAGTGTCCTGTCGCGTGCCGACGGTCTCGTGCTCGTGGTCGGTCCGACCGGTAGCGGCAAGACGACCACCCTTTACACGGCTCTCGAATCACTGCGGCGGGCCGACCGGGTGATCGTCACCGTAGAGGACCCCGTCGAACGCGACATCATCGACATCGCCCAGGTCGAGGTCGATGAAGAGGCGGGCCGCGGCTATGCCGGCTCGCTTCGCGCTCTACTGCGCCACGACCCCGACGTGATCATGCTCGGCGAGGTCCGTGATCCGGAAAGCGCACGCATGGCCTGTCGGGCGGCGCTGAGCGGACACTTGGTGCTCACGACCATGCATGCCCTCGATTGCACAGAGGCGCTGATCAGGCTCCGGGAGATGGGCCTCGATGACGCCTTCCTGGCGCCGCTCGCGCTCGTGGCCAGCCAACGTCTGTTGCGGCGGCTCTGCCCCGAGTGCCGCAGGGCCGTGGAGCCCGACCCGCAAACCCGGGCCTTGTTCTGCGCCGCCGCCTCGAGCCCGCCCCCCGTCGTGTTCGCGGCCCACGGCTGCACGGTCTGCCAGGGTCAAGGTTATCGCGGCCGCCTGGCCGTCTTCGAAACGCGTCCCGGCAGGACCGCGGCCACGCAACTGGGCGGCCTCATGCGTGAAGGCCTGAGGTCCGTGGCCGCCGGACACACGACCATGGCGGAACTGCGCTCGCGCTGTCCACTAAAGACGCTCGGGGGACCACCGTGAGAACGAACCCGGCCCTGGTATTGACAAGCGGGCTCGAGCGCCTGACGGAGCGTGGCATGACGGTGGCCCAAGCCCTCGAGGTCGCGGCCTGCCAGGGAGGGCAGCTCGGCCGTGAGGCCGCCGCGGTCGCGCGCGGCGTCGAACGCGGGCGCTCGCTCACCGACACACTTGTCGGTCGTTACGGCGAGGCCGTCATAGGCTACGGTGGTCGCGCGGTTCTCGACGCCGGTGAGAAGGCGGGCAGTCCGGCCGCGGCCTTGACGCTTGTCAAGGAAGACCTCGAGCGCCGCCACGGGGATCGAAGCCGCGCGCTGTCGACACTAGCCTACCCGGCGCTCTTGCTCGCCATGGCCCTGGCCGTCGCCTTCTTGGTCCACACGCTGGTCTCTCCGGCGATCCGCTCGATGTACGAGGTACTGTCGATGACCGCACCCTCCGGCCTCGACGGCCTCGAACTGGCCTGCCGCGCTATCCTTTGGGGAGTGCCGGCCACGGTGCTGGCGGTCTTCGGCGGCCTCATGGTCACATCCGGCCGGAGCCGGCGGGCAGCCACCACTCGCCGGCTTGCCCTGCGCCTGGCCACAGGCCTGCCGCTGGTCGGCCACGTGCTAGTCGGCCGTGCCAAGGCGCGCGCCTTCGCAACCGCGGCGATGCTTGCCGCCGCCGGTCTCGCTTGCGACCAAGCCCTAGCCTTCGGCGCGCGGGCGGCCGCCAACCCGGTGGTCTCGGCAGGACTGGACAGGGCCAGACGGCGGGTCGCAAAAGGACTCGACCTGGCCACGGCCCTCGGGGTCTCGGGTCTGGATGACGCCGAGCGGGACCGCGCCGTGCTTGGCCTGACCATGGCAGGCGGTAGCGCCGACAAGGGACTGGCCGAACTGGCCGAGATATGCCGCCACGAGGCCGACCGGTCGCTGGCCCGGCTGGCGGCCTGGACCGAACCCACTCTGGTAGTCCTCGTCTCGGCCACCGTCTGTGCAACGGCCCTGCTGCTGTACCGGCCTCTGCTCGGCTCGGCCTCGGCACTGGCGACCACCGCCTGGTGAAGCAATGAAGGGAACGGGCGACAGCCGGGGCTTCAGTCTCTTCGAACTCTTGGTGGTGATCGCGATCATGGGAATACTGGCCGCCACCGCGCTGCCGCGTTTCGCCGAGTTCAGGGCGGCCGCGTACGACTCGCGCGCGCAGCAGGAGCTTCGCAACCTGGCCGCGGCCGAAGAGCTACACCGAAGCCTGAACGGGGACTACACAAAGGAACTGGCTGAACTGGCCGCCTTCAAGCCCTCGGCAGGCATAGCGGTGGAGATCACGAGCGCCGGCACTGAGGCCTTCAGCGCCACGGCCGCGCACCAAGGGGGTCGCCACGACTACACCTGGAACAGCGCGCTCGACCAACCACTCGCACCATCGGCGCGCCGCTGACCTGGCGGCCGGGTCTCGCTTGCACGCAAGAGGTGACCCGGCACAATCGTGGCCCCCATGGTCTACGCGCTAGCGATAACCGGCGGCCTGGTCGTCGGCAGCTTCCTCAACGTCTGCATCACGCGCTGGCCGGCCGGCGAATCGGTCGTTACGCCGGGGTCGCACTGCCGTCGCTGTCTGGCGCCCATCAAGTGGTACGACAACATCCCGCTGCTGAGCTACGTCGTGCTCGGCGGACGCTGCCGGGCCTGCAAGGCGGTCATCCCGCTGCGCTATCCGCTGGTCGAGCTGGCTGCGGCCGGTTTGGCGGCCGGCGTGGTCGCGGCCGGCTTCGAACCGCGCCTTGCGCTCCTGATGTTCGCACTCGGAGCCGCCCTCATCGTGGTTACCATCATCGACATCGATCACCGGATCATTCCCGATGCCATCACGCTACCGTCCATACTGGTCGGGCCGGCCGCGGCCTTCTTCATCGGCCACATACGCGTGACCGAGTCCGTGGCCGGGATAGTGGTGGGCGGCGGTATCCTGTGGGCCGTGGCCGCCGTCTACGAGAAGCTGCGCGGCAGGGAAGGCATGGGTATGGGCGACGTCAAATTGCTCGGGATGATAGGCGGCGTGTTGGGGCTCGAGGGCGCGCTTTTCACGCTCTTGCTCTCATCGGTGGCGGGCGCGACCACCGGCTTGATGTTGATGGCGCCACGGCGCACCCGGCCGGACACCGAGATCCCTTTCGGACCCTTCCTCGCCCTCGGAGCCCTGGTCTACATGTTCTTCGGAAGCGACCTGGTCGCCTGGTACCTCGGCGGCCTGGGCGCCTAGGCCAAGGCGAACAGCGACAAGCCCATGCACACGGCGCACACGAACTGGACCAGGTAAGCGGTAAAGCGAAAACGGATGGCCCAGTCCGAGCCCGATGAGATGTGTATGAGCGACTGGACGACGCGCGCGCCCAGGTAGACCATAGCCATGCAGTCGAAGGCCGGCGACGAGTGCCCGACCACCTCTGCGGCCAGGACCAAAGCGGCAAATATCGCCAGGTTCTCGCAACAGTTGAGGTGGGCGCGATTGAGCCGCCAGTACGCCTCGCCACCGTGCGGGCTGCCGGCAATGAAATCCCCGGCGCCGGCCTTGCCGGTCAGGACCTGGCTGACGCGGACCAGCCCGACCGATAGGACCAGGAGCATGGTCCAGAACGCGAAACCTATAAGTGCTTGAAGCGGTACTGACACGGGTCACCCCCCGGGTGGCCGACAATAGGGCGACCCAAGGGCTAAGACCACAGGCCGCGGCCGGTTTGCCGCGGCTTGTGCGGGCCTATACGAAGACGCGATGGTCGGAACCTGCCCGGCCGTTCCGCATGGCCAAGGAAAGCTACGAGTTTATCGCGACCGAGCGTCGCGGCCGCATCTTGATAGTCACGATCGAGCGTCCCGAGGTAATGAACGCGCTTCACCCACCGGCCAACGCCGAACTGGCAAGGGTCTGGGACGGGTTCGCCGACGACGAGGAGCTGTGGGTGGGGATACTGACCGGTGCGGGCGAGCGCGCATTCTCGGCCGGCAACGACCTCAAATACACGGCCAAACACGGTTCGGAGGGAATGCTGTCGCAAAGCGGCTTCGGGGGACTGAGCCACCGCTTCGACCTCAACAAACCTATCATCGCCGCCGTGGGGGGTGTGGCCCTCGGCGGTGGTTTCGAAATGGCGTTGGCCTGTGACATCATCCTCGCCAGCGAGCAGGCGGTCTTCGGGCTGCCTGAACCTCGTGTCGGGCTGGCCGCGCTGGCCGGCGGAATACACCGGCTACCGAGGCAGATCGGGCTCAAGAACGCGATGGCCCTCATGTTGACGGGCCGTCATATAGGGGCCGAAGAGGCCCGTAGGCTCGGACTGGTCCAAGAAGTCACCAAGCCGCAAGAACTCATGGAACGCGCTCTCTCGTGGGCACAGGAGATCATGGCCTGCGCACCGCTTTCGGTGCGCGCGACCAAGGAGGCGGCTCTCGGGGGGCTCGACCGTCCGCTCGAGGAAGCAATGGGGATGCGGTTCGAAGCGTTCAAAACCCTATTCGGTTCCGAGGATTTCGTCGAAGGCCCGCGCGCCTTCGCCGAGAAACGCAAGCCCGACTGGAAGGGACGCTGAACGGCATGCACAAGAGGAGGCCCTATAGACCGATGGCAACGCTCTCAGCCACAGCCCGCCTGACCGCATGGGCGGCCCTAATGTTATTTCTGCTCGCCGTCCCTGGTGCGGAGGCCGATGTGGCGCCGGGTGATCTCATCTCGCGCAGCAACGCCGAAAAGGCCAAGGACCTGGTCTCGCCGGGGATCCTGTGGGCCGTGCGCAACGGCATGGACCTCAGCATAGTCCCCTACGAGAAGATCACCATTCCGAAGCTCTATCGCGACGCCACCGAGAAGTACGCCGCACAGGTCAAGCTCGACGAGCACGACATGCTCGCCGACTACGTGGCCGGCAAACCCTTCCCGACGATAGACACCAATGACCCCAAAGCGGGTCTGCGCATCATGCACAATTTCGAACGCGGCGCCTACTTCAGCGACGACCTCGGGGTCCACCTTCCCGATGCCGACACGGGCGGCTTCTATGTCGATGCCAAAGGTAACCGGATGTACAACGTCGAGCGTCACTTCACGGTCGACTGGTCGCGGCGCCTCCGCATGGAAGGCCGCCTCAAGCACGACCCCGTGCCGCGCTTTCCCGACGAAGACAACCGCGACGACATCTTCGCCAAGTTCGGCTTCTATCCCCTCATCGACCCGTTCGACCTCAAGGGGGTCGGAAGCATCAGCTACCGCTACCGTGCACCCGACCGCATGGACGACACCTGGCTGTACATCCCGATGATCCGGCGGGTGCGCCGCATGTCGAGCGCCCAGCGCTCGGACGCCTTGTTCGGCCAGGACATCGACCTGGACAGTTTCGGCGGCTGGGCCGGCCACATCGCGGTGATGGATTGGAAGCTCTTGGGCGTCAAGGAGATGCTCGGCTCCATGCACGGCGTTAACATGCCGCCCAAACTGTGCGAGCGCGACGGCGGCATGACCTTCTGCGAGAACTGGGAGAAACGCCCGACGGTCTACATAATCGAAGGCGTGGCGCGGGCTCCGGACTACGCCTACTCCAAGCGCATTCTCATGGTGGACAAAGAGACCAACATGATCATGTATTCCGACATGTACGACCGCGCTAGTGAGCTTTGGAAGACGGTCATCATGAGCCAACGCAGTTCCACCAAACCCAACCCCAACGCGGACCTCGAGTACGACGAGGAACGCATGTTCGTTTACGCCTTTACGGTCCTCGACCTGCAACTCGAACACGGCACGCGCGCGGCCATTCCCGGTTTCGGCTTCCCCGACGAGGCCGGCTGGTACGTCGATATAGGCTGGGACGAGGAACATTCGGTGCCGAGCGACTGGTTCACGATCGCCGGCCTGCTGACCGGAACGCGCTGATCAGAGTCCCTGTAGCTCGATAGCCGCGGCGCGCAACTCGGCGGGTCCGCCGAGCACCTGGCGGTCGTAGCCGGCCCGCTTGAACCAGATGTGCATGTCGCATTCCCAGGTAAAGCCCATGCCGCCGAAGACCTGCACGGTCGTCGTCATGGCCCGCGTACCCACCTCGGCCGCGTGAGCCTTGAGCGTCTTGGCCGCCCACGGCGAATCTTCCATCCCCTCGTCCCAAGCGTAGGCCGCGTACCACAGCAGCGAGCGCAGGGGCTCGATCTCGGCGGCCGTCTCGGCGCACATGTGCTTGACGGCCTGGAAGGAACCGATCGGGCGCCCGAACTGTTCGCGCGTGAACGAGTACTCGACAGCCAGGTCGAGCGAACGCTCGCAGGCCCCGAGCACGTCGGCGGCGAGCGCTATACGCCCGGCGTCGAGGATGCGCTCGACAGAGACCTCGTCACCGCCGAGCACCGCGCCGCCGGCTATCTTTGCTTCCTTGGCGCTTAGCCGCCCGAGCCGGCGCGTGCCGTCCACGGTCTCCAGCTCCTCGACGGACAGACCGGGAGCGCCGGCCTCCAAGCTTACCAGGCGGGTCGAGGCGCCGTCCCTGCAAGCAACAACGAAGAGGCCGGCCGTGTGGGCGTCGGGCACAAAGGCGCCCGTGCCGTCGAGGCGCCCGTCCCGAAGCTCGAAATCCCCGCCAACGAAAGAGGCAAGCAGTTCGCCGCGCGCGATGGCACCCAAAGCTTCGGCCTGTGCCTCCGACCCGCCCAATGCCAGAGCCAGGGGGGCCATGACGTAGGCACTGTGGAAGGAGCAGGGCGCGGCCACCCGTCCGAGCTCTTCGGCGGCTATCGCGGCATCGAGAATCCCGAGTCCGGAGCCCCCCTGGTCCGCCGGAACGAGTATCCCGCACACGCCTTGGGCGGCCAGCCCTGAGGCCAAGCCTTCCAGGCGGCCGTCGGCGTCCTCATAGACGCTCCGGATCCTGTCCATCGGCAGCTTGTCCGCCAGAAACCCGCGCAGCGAGTCCTGCAGCAAGGACTGCTCTTCTGAAAGACCGAAATCCATCCGTCAGCCTTTCGGCGCGACCTTGGGTTCGCGTGGCATGCCGAGACCGCGCTCGGAGATGATGTTCTTCTGGATCTGCGCCGTGCCGCCACCGATGATGAGTCCGAGCGTGTACATATACTGGCCCTGCCACAGTCCCTTGTCGCGAACGTAAGGGGAACCTTTGGCCAATATGCCGCGCTCGCCCATAGCGTCGATGCCCATGGCCGATATGTCGTGGTTGAGCTGGCAACCGTTGAGCTTGGTGAGCAGGCCGGCCACGCCCGAGTTCCTTTGTTTGAGGCGGTCGGTGAGCAGACGAAGGCTCTGGTACTTCATGGCCAGTACCCTGGCCTGCAGGGCGGCCACCCGGTCGCGGAAACCCGGGTCCGAAAGGGCGCCGCTCTCTCTGGCAACCTCGAGCATGCCGGCGAACATGCTCTCGGTCTGGCTCGTGGCCCCGAGCATGTTGCGTTCGTGGAAAAGGGTGCGTGTGCCTATTTCCCAGCCTTGGCCGGGGGAGCCCACCATATTGGTCTTCGGGATTCGGACCTTGTCGAAGAACACCTCGTTGAAGGAGGCGTTGCCCGTCATCTCTCGCAGCGGTCGGATGTCGAGTCCGGGCGAGTCGGTGGGGATGAGCACATAGCTTATCCCGCCGTGCTTGGGCGCCTCGGGGTCAGTTCGGACCAAGGCGAACATCATTTGGGCCTGCTTCGCCGTGGTCGTCCATATCTTGTGCCCGTTGATGACGAGATCATCGCCGTCCTCCACGGCCGATGTCCTCAAGCTGGCAAGGTCGCTGCCCGACCCCGGCTCGCTGTATCCCTGGCACCAGACCATCTCGCCGCGGATGGTGGGCGCCGTGTATTCGAGCTTCTGCTCCTCGCTGCCGTACTCGAGCAGGGTCGGCACGAACATGCTGATGCCCTGGTTGGACATCGGACCGGTGATTTTCGCCCGGCGGAACTCTTCGTCGATGATGATGTTCTCGAGCGCGTCGGGCTCGGCGCCGAAGCCGCCGTACTCGCGCGGGATGGTGCGCGCCGCATAGCCGGCATCTATGAGGCGCTGTTGCCACGCCTTGTTGCGGCCCTCGGTATCGCCATCGCCCAAACTGGCCACGGGCGCCGACGAGCGGTTCTCTTCGAGGAACGCGCGTAGCTGAGCGCGAAATTTTTCGTATTCGGGACCGAAGCTGAGGTCCATGGCCGCTTTTTACCGGCCGTGGTCCGGCGAGTCGAGCCCGCGATCATCGATTAGACCAATGTCATTGACGCACGAGCCGGACAGAACGACCCTGGCGTCCCTGTGGGCAGCGCGCGAGGAATAGGTGTCCTGGAGTTGGTCGCCGTGATGGCGATAGCGGCATTGACAACGTCCATGTTGGTGGTCGGGCTGAACCGTTTGGCAATGGCCGTTCGCCTGGAGTCGGAACGGTCATCGGTACTGAGCTTGTTCACCGAGGCCAGGCGCCGCTCCTATCGCCTCGGTCATACCGTCAGCGTGCGTCGTACCGGCAACAACGGTCTCGAGGCCAGCGACGGGGGCAAAGTGGTGGCCCGCCGGCTGCTTTCCCCTGGATTCAGTATCGCCGCTTGGCCGCGCCGTGCACAGATACACTTCTACCAAAGCGGGCTCGCCGACAACGCTACCATCACCGTACGGGCCCCGTCGGGTCACCAAGCGCGGGTAGTGGTCAACCAGCGCGCGATGTTGCGCTGAGACGGGAGCGGACCCGGTGGCCAACTTTCTCGAAGCCGTCTTCGCCGTCACGCTCGCATGCTTTGTCTGTGCGTGGGCGCTCGAGTCGGTCGCCGCCAACATGCGCGCACTGGCCTTGCTCGAAGGCCGTGCCGCAAAGCTCGGCCATGTTCGTGAGGCCTATGAACGTCAGCTGCTCGGCTGCCCGGCGGCGAGTTCCTGCCCCGCTGTTCCACAATGACGCTGTTCGAGCAGATCGCGGCCACCGGCCTGGCGGCAAGCGCGGTGGCCCTGAGCAGCGCGGCGCTGGTGTCCGTCGCCACCCTGGCAGGCGGCGCCCGGCAAAACCTCCGCGGCCTCGTTCGTGACGGCCAGATCGAACGGCTCCTCGACAGCGCTCTGTCGCCCCCCGCGGCCACGGCAAGCGTCGTAACGGCCACACCGACGCTCATGATCGTGACCGCCGACCTCGACGGCGACGGCCACATCGACGAAAGAAGCGCCGAGACCACGACGTTCGAGATCGTCGACAAGGGCCAGGGCCGTATGCTCAGGCATGGCCTTGGCCGACAGACGATGAAGCTGGCCGAAGGACTGCATCCCGAGAGCCGCTTGGCCTATCTTGACCGGGCCGGAGGGCCTACCGCTTCGGCCGCCGAGGTCGCGGCCGTCATCATTGTGGCCGGCGAGCGCCGCTGGGTCTCGAGCCTACCGGCACCACCGTGACGGTGGCGGCTCAAAGGGGCGGCGCCCTGCCGGCCGTCCTGATCTTGACGGTGGCACTATCGGCCGCCAGCGCCTCGCTGTCGGCCACGGTCAGACATGCCGCTCTAGAACTCAGGATGCGCCAGAATGTCATGTGCGCACGCCTGGCCGCGGTCTCGGCCCTGCGTCACGCATTGCTCAGCGGCGAAACGGGAGCGGCCATTGCGGCGCTCGGGGAGGCCGAGGTCGAACTGTCCGTCAGCACGGCGGCCGGGGGCAGGACCGCGCTCACGGTAACGGCACGCTGCAAGGATGCTGAGCGCAGCATCACTCTTGTCCCGCCCATTTGAGATTTTGCATGCCGCCTCTAGTATCGCCTCCGTGTCCTTTTTCATTACATTCGAAGGGATAGAGGGCTGCGGTAAGAGCACTCAAGCCCGGGTGCTCGTCGAACGGCTCAACGGTGAGGGACGCCAGGCCCTGCTCACGCACGAGCCGGGCGGCAGCGAGCTGACCGTAGAGATCCGCCGCCTGCTCGCCGATCCCGACGGCGAGCTCGACCGCCAGGCCGAGCTGTTCCTTTTCCTCGCCGACCGGGCACAGCATGTGGCCACGATCATCAGGCCCGCGCTGGAAGCCGGCACGATCGTCGTCTCCGACCGCTACAGCGACTCGACCATGGCCTACCAGGGCTATGGACGCGGCCACGACCTCCGGTGGCTTGCCGAGATCAACCAAAAGGCCTGCCAAGCCACGATGCCCGACCTTACGCTCTGGCTCGACTGCAGCGTCGAGACCGGCCTCGACCGTGCGATCAAGCAGCGGGGCGGCCCAAGCGACCGCTTCGAACGTGAACCGCTCGAGTTCCACCGTTCGGTCCGGGGAGGTTTCGTGGAGCTGCACCGGCAATCTTCCGAACGCATGGTCCGCATCGACGCCGAGGCCCCGCCCGAAGAGGTCGGCAACGAGATCTACCGGCATGTAGCGGGGCGCTTGCCGTGACCGGTCAGACGCCCCGCGGTCATGACGGCATCGTCGCCGGACTCGAAGAACTGGCGTCTGGCGCGGGCAGTATCCCGCACGCGTGGCTGTTTACCGGTCCACGCGGCGTGGGCAAGGCGACAACGGCAAGCTGGTGGGCCGCCAGGCTAAAGTGCCTCGACCCGGCTTCCTGCAATGCGAGCTGCGCCTCATGCAAGCAGGTTGCGGCGGGCAGCCACCCCGACCTCTCGCTCCTGACCGTGCCCGAGGACAAGAAGCTCATCGGCATCGAGTCGGTGCGCAAGCTGATCACCGATATGGCCCTCAAGCCCGCCTCGGTGGGGCCGCGCGTGGCCATCGTCGATCAGGCCGAGCGGATGACCACGCCCGCCCAGTCGGCCATCCTCAAGCTTCTCGAGGAGCCGCCCGGCTGGACCGTCATCATGCTGGTCACCGACAACCCTTCGGCCCTTCTCACGACCGTCAGATCTCGTTGCCAACGTTTGGGTTTCGGGCGACCCTCGAAGCCCGACATGCTGGCCGTGCTAGCCGCCCACGGCCTCGATGAACAGGCGGCACGGGCCAGGCTCGCCCTGTCGGGTGGCGACCTCGGGCTGGCGCTGTCGCGCGACGAAGACACGACCGCACAACTCGACGCGCTTCGCCGCCGCCTGGAGGGTGCCGGACAGGCCGGGGCCGACGACGAGGCGCTCGTGGCCGAACTTGCCGAACGCCGCAAGAAGGACCCCGCCCTCGACGACCTGCTGCTCGATTGGCGCCTCGACCAGATCCGCGAAGCACTCCGTGAGGGGCGCGTGGCTGGTTCCGGGGACCGCACCCTCGAGGCGCTCTCGGCACTAGGGCGTAACGCCAACCCACGGCTGGCGCTTCGCGCCCTCTTGCTCGGCCGTGGCCGGTAAGCCGATGGGCCAGAGCATATATCTCACCACGCCGCTCTATTACGTCAACGCCGAACCCCACCTCGGACACACCTACACGACCGTTCTCGTGGACACGCTGGCACGTTATCACCGCTCGATGGGACTCGAGGTCGTTTTTCAGACCGGCACCGACGAACACGGCGACAAGATAGCCCAGGCTGCGGCTGCGGCCGGGCACGGCCACCCGCGGGAATACGCCGACCGCGTGGCCGCCGTATTCCGTGACACCTGGGATCAATGCGGTATCAGCTACGACCACTTCATACGGACCACGGACGACCATCACGTCAGCTTCGTGCGCGAGGTGCTCCAGCGCATATACGATGCCGGCGATATCTACTTCGGCAAGTACGGCGGCAACTATTGCACCGGCTGCGAACGTTTCTACGCCGACCGCGAGCTGCGCGACGGCAAGTGCCCCGATCACCTCGTCGAACCGGTCTGGATCGAAGAGGAAAACTACTTCTTCCGTATGAGCCGTTACCAGGACAGGCTCTCGGCCCTGCTCGAGGAGCGGCCCGATCTCATACGGCCCGCCGGCTATCGCAACGAGGTCCTCGGCCTGTTGCGCGAACCGCTCGAAGACCTATGCATTTCGAGGCCGAAGAGCAGACTCGAGTGGGGCATAGAGCTGCCCTTCGACGCCGGCTACGTCACCTATGTGTGGTTCGACGCCCTGCTCAACTATGTGAGCGGGCTCGAGCAGTGCCGCCCGGACACGAGCGAGGCCTTGTGGGCCGAGGCCAACCACTTCATCGCCAAGGACATTCTCAAGCCCCATGCCGTTTTTTGGCCGACCATGCTGATGGCGGCAGGCTTGCCCGTCTACCGGCATCTCAACGTCCACGGCTACTGGAACGTCGGCGAGAGCAAGATGTCCAAGTCGCTCGGCAACGTCATCCGTCCGCTCGAGATGCGCGAGCGCTACGGGCTCGAGGGGTTCCGATACTTCCTCCTGCGCGAGATGGTGTTCGGCATGGATTCGGACTTCACCGAGGACGCCTTCGTCACGCGCTTCAACGCCGACCTTTCCAACGGACTCGGCAATCTGGTGAGCCGCGTGCTCGCCATGCAGAACCGCTATTTCGACGGGGAAGTGCAAACCGGCGGGCAACGCCGCCCCGAGGACCAGGATCTGGCCCGTGCCTACGCGGAGGCTGAAGAACGGGCCAAGGAAGCGGTGGAGCGACTGGCCCTGCACAGCGCACTCGAGGAGATCTGGAGAGCGCTGGCTGCCACCGACAAATACATAGTGGAGACGGCACCGTTCAAACTGTGGAAGGACGGGTCGGCACGGTCCAGGGTCGGTGCCATTCTCGAGGTGCTCTGCGACGCGCTCGTGCACACAGCTCGCCTCATCGCACCCTTCATGCCCGAAACCTCCGCCCGCATCGCCGGACTGCTCGGCGTCGAGGCGGGCCGGCTCGAGGAAGACCCGCCCGTCTGGGGTGCCAACTTCAAGGCCGGCCATAGGGTCTCCGAACCGGCCGCCCTCTTCCCGCGCATCGAGACCGGGGCGTGACCGGGCTCGTCGATACCCATTGTCATCTCACGGACCGCGCCTTCGACGAGGACCGCGACCTTGCGATCGCACGTGCGCTGGCGGCCGGCGTCAGCCATATCGTTGCGGTTGGCGGCGGCGGACCCATTGAAGAGAGCGAGAAGGCCGCGCTGCTGGCCGGCCGCTACGGCCACATCCGGGCGACCGCCGGCATACACCCCCACGACGCCTCGGACTACGACGACACCGTCGAAGAGCGCATCCGCAAGCTGCTCGACCGCCCCGAGGTCGTCGCCGTGGGTGAGACCGGGCTCGACTACCACTACGAACACTCATCACGCCAACAGCAGCGCCAAGCACTGGGCCGGCAGCTGGCGCTGGCGGTCGAAACCGGGCTGCCCGTGGTGCTGCACTGCAGAGAGGCCGAAGGCGACATGCGCGAGATCATCGCCGCCGCGACCACGGGAGCGCTCCGCGGCGTGGTCCATTGCTTTACCGGCAACTACGATGATGCCGTCTGGTATCTCGACCGTGGCCTTCTCATATCTCTCACCGGTATCGTGACCTTCAAGAAGGCCGACGACCTGCGTGCGGTGGTGCGGCGCCTGCCGCTGGACCGTCTCATGGTCGAGACCGACTCGCCCTATCTCGCGCCACACCCATACCGCGGCAAGCGCAACGAGCCAGCGTGGGTGACGGATATCGCCACCAAGCTGGCTGAGATACACGACAGCGACCTCGACGAGGTCGTCGAGCGCACCAGTTCTAACGCTTCCGCTCTGTTCAGCCTGTAGCGCGGGCCCGCATCGATGAACCGGCGATAACGAGGCCCGCGACCGCCGCGGCAGCCAGCAATGTCGCCTGCGCGAGCGCGGTCTCGAGATCGGGTGACATGCCGAGGGCCGGCACGGACGGCCACCAGCGGGCGGCCGTCACCTCCAACACCCCGGCCTCCTGAAGCTCGCCGACGCCGGCACCGGCAAAGCGGAAAGCCATCAGATAAAGGAACACCCCGGTAACGGAGAAGAAGGGCCTCAGCGGGATCTTGACGCTGAAGCGGGCGATGGCCAGATAAACGACGGCCAGCAACACCAACCCCAGCGCGAAGCCGAATATGACGGGTACAAGCGTGGTGACCTCGGCCGCCAATGCGCGGTAGAACAGAACTGTTTCGAAGCCCTCGCGGTAGACGGCCAAGAAAGCCACACCGGCCAGCGCGATCCGTGAACTGCGACCGAGCGCGCGGTCGAGTTGTTGGCGGATATAGGCCTGCCAGTGGCGCGCCTCCAACTTGGAGATCAGCCAGTAGCTCACCGAGAACAGGACGGCCGCGGCCACCAACATAGTGATCCCTTCGACCAGCTCGGCGGCCAGCGGCGAACCGGCGAGCAGGCGGTCCAGTACGAACGCGGTGGCAAGGCTGGCCAGTATCCCCGCCGCGGCCCCCTCGTAGAGCCAGCGGCGCGCAATCATGTGACCGCCCTTGAGAAGGTAGGCGGCCAGCGCGCTGATGATCAGTATGGCCTCCATTCCCTCGCGTAAAATGATGACCAATGAGTTGATGAGCGGCGCCAGACCCGACACACCCGAACTGACGGCGCCCGAGGCCTCGCGCAGGCCCGACCGTATGGTCTCGATATCGGAAGGCCCGGCCGCATCCTCACCGATACGCGCACGCAGACGCGCGAAGTCATTTTCTATGCGGCGCGCGAGTTCCGGCGCCCGCAGCGCGAGCCGCTTCTCTACCCCCTCGAAGGCCATGTAGGCCTCGAGAACGAGTTCGCGCGCACGCGCCGGATCTCCGAGTTCGGACTCGAGATCGTCGAGCAGAACGGTGGCATCGGCGAGGCCGCCAAGGCCGGCCGCGCTCTCGTCGAGAACGGCGGTCAGCTGTTCTCTCAAACCGGCCGCTACCGATTCGAGTTCACCCGGCCCGGCCCTGGCGTAGAGAAGCCGTTCTAGCTCGTCGGTGGCGGCACGCGCGCCGTCGCCGAGACGACCGGCACCGACGAGGGCTTCGACGTCGCCTCGCAATACGGCCAGGAACATCCGTGCTTCCCCGTATTCGACCGCATCGACGATGCGGCCTCCGGAAACGGCGTCGCGGTACTCTTCGACCGCCAGATCAAGGGAGGCCAGCGTGTGCTTGCCGGGACCGGCGGCGGCCGCGTCCTCACGGGCCGGAACGAAGCTTCTGTCACGGCTCGAAGCAACGATGCCACGGGCATCGGTAACGGCCTCGCGCCGGTGTTCCACGGTGGCCAGAAGCGAGGCCAGGACCGCCGAATCGCTCATATCGAGAGCCGCGCCGCCCTCGTCCGCGCCGTGACACGAGGAGCAGGCCCGGGCGGTGCCGCGAGTGCCCTCGCGGTGAAGCGTCCAGAGAAAGGCCACGATGTCCCAACGTTCCTGTGCCGTGAGCAGACCGTCCCAAGACGGCATCGCAGTGCCCGGCACCCCTATGGTGATCGCCTGGTAGAACTCGGCCGGCGTCTCGTCGTTCATGAAGCCGGGATCGGTAAAGTCAGCCGGCCGCGGCCCCTGGACCGCTTCAGCTATCGGGCCGCGCCCGTCACCGTCGGCGCCATGGCAGGATACGCAGTAACGCGCGAACAGCGCCCGCCCTTCGGCCACCGCCGGTACTAAAGGCGGCCGCTCGGGCTTCCCACCTTGACCGTGCAGCTCCAGCCACCGCCCAAAGGCGCGTTCGACCTCCCTGAGATCGGCGCGGGCCGCCACCAGAGCGGCGAGCCGCTCGATCTCGGGTGAGGACGCCTGGCCGCGCACTTCGGCAATGAGGGCCTCGGCCGTCGCAAGCTCGTGGGCGTCCACCACCACCCCACCACTAACCCCTTCGCGATACTCCTGGACTGCGAAGCGCAGCATCAGGAGCTGGCGAGCCGGGCTCACTGCCGGCGTGCCACCTTGCGAGGCGACTGCCGGAGCGGCCGCCTGAGAGGCCGCGGCCGAAACGAGAAGGCAGAGCGCGGCCGACACTACGATTGACAGGGTTGAGCTACGGGACTTGGACATCGAGCCGGGCCGGGAGAGACCTGAGAATATTGAAACTGATTGTCAATATCAGCAAGGTCCGCGGCTGGCAACAGGGCGGAGGGAGCGCAGGGGATAGCGGTCGCTAAGCGGTCTTACGGGCTTTCGGCCCGCACTTCTTGCACAGACCGTAAAGCTCCATCTTGTGGCTGGTCAGGTGGAAGCCGTAGCGCGCGGCCACCGCCTCTTGGAGTTCTTCTATGCGCGGGTTCTCGAACTCGATGATGGTGCCGCAGGAAGTGCAGATGCAATGGTCGTGGTGCGACGCGACGTTCTCGTACAAGGCCTCTCCGTCACTGAAGTGCCGCTCGTGGGCCAAACCGGCGTCGCGCAGCAAGCGCATGGTCCGGTAGACCGTGGAGACACCGATGCCAGGAGTTCTACGGCGTAACTGCCGGCATAGATCGTCGGCACTGACGTGGCCTTTTACCGAGAAGAACCAGGAAGCGATCGCGTCCCGCTGCCTGGTGGTCTTGAGCCCGTTGGTGTGGATGTACTCGTGAAAACGCGCGAGCTTGTCCTGCTTGGCGGTCCGGCTCACCGAGGCCCGTCCTTGCCGGCGCCGCCCCGTGCCCTCAAGAGACCGGCGATATCGGGTTCAACGGAGATTCCGCTCGTGTCGACCCCCGAGAGAAAGTCGAGGATCGCATCGACGCGCTCCCCGGCACCCGCCCCGCTGTCGAGCAAGAGCAGACTCCGGCCACCGGTGCGGCAAACGCCGCTGCGCGCGTGATAACCCACCTCGCGGTGCAGCTTCTGCTCCCTGACCTCGGCTCCCAGCTGACCCGCGATCGCCTTGAGCCGTACCAAGAGTTGTTCTTGCCGTTGGCGTACCCCCCTTGGCGCGGACATCAGGACCCGGTCTTGGGCTCGGCGGTATCCTCCTCCAACCCGTCCACCACATCCCCATCCTCCGGGCCCGGTCCCTGCTCGGCCTTCCGGCCTTGGTCGTCGTCGCGCAGATTGGCCACCGCCGCCTCGAGGGAGCGCAGGCTGTTTTCAACGCGTTCAAGTTCGTTCTGGAACGTCGCGCTGGCGCGCAGACGGTCGACCGACTCCATGGTCGCCTCGCGGATTGTGTCGAGCCGCTCCTGGGTGCCCGACAGCAGATCGTCGACCACCGACAGCCCGCCCCCCAGCGCGCGGCTACTGTGCTCGGCAACCTCGCGTATCCGCTCACCGGCCTTCTCGCTGAGGCCGCCGAGCGCCTCCATGCCACGCGTGGCACGGTCGGAGATGTCCTGCACCGTGGCCTCGCCGCTCTGGATCAGCCCGCGGAGAAAGGGCACGGAGACCATGTGGGTTTTCTTTTTCTCTTCCTCGAGGATTATCTGGGCGAAGGTCACCGAGGTAAGATCGTCGCCGCTGTCGTTGTCCACGACCTTGACCTCCTCCCCTCTCCTGACGAGCCGCGCGATATCCTGGAGCGTGACATACCGCGAGTCGGCCTTGTCGTATAATTTGCGGTTGGCGTACCGCTTGATGATCCGTTGGTTCGGCGTGGCCGACATAAGTGATCAACTCCGGGCCGAGGCGACTCGCGCAACCGCTACCAAAGGGCTTGCCAACAGGCAAGCGACGCACTGTGCCAAACCCACGACCTGTTTGACGCCCTGAGGGCGCTTGGCTAGCGTCCGGCCGCTGCAATGGAAACTTTCAAGGCGGCGGCGGTACAGATGGGCGCGGGGCCTGACGCCGAAGAGAACCTCGCGCAGGCAGAGAAGCTCGTCACCGAAGCCGCCGGGGACGGCGCCCTGCTGGTGGCACTGCCCGAGCTGTTCGGCTGGAGCGGCAGCCAGAGCGAGGAGGCCGGCCGGGCCGAGACCATCCCGGGGCCGACCAGCGAGCGGCTGGGTCGCCTGGCCGGCGGCCTCGGTATCTATCTCGCGGCCGGGTCCCTGCTGGAAAGAACCGAGGACGGCAAGCGCTGTTTCAACACCGCCCCCCTGTTCGGTCCCGACGGCGCGCTACTGGCATGCTACCGGAAGATACACTTGTTCAGTGTCGATATGCCCGGCGAGGCCACGATAGATGAAGGCCGCAGCCGCAGGCACGGCGACCGCACCGTGTGTGCGACGACAGGGATCGCCCGCATCGGCATGTCCATATGCTACGACCTCCGCTTCCCCGAACTCTTCAGACGGCTGGCCGACGACGGGGCGGAACTGGTGCTGGTCCCGTCCGCGTTCACCAGACCGACGGGGAAGGCACACTGGCACAGGCTGGTGACAACCCGTGCTATCGAGAATCAGTGTTATGTTGTGGCGGCCAACCAGTGGGGCCGGACATCGCACGGGTTCTCCAACTACGGCCACTCGTTGATCGTCGATCCGTGGGGCGAGGTGGTCGCCGAGGCCGCGGCCGAAGGCAACAGCGTGATCACCGCCGATCTCGATCCCGAGCGCCTCATCGAGGTCCGCCGCCGGCTGCCCGCACTGGCGCACAGAAGGCTGGAGCCGTGAAACCCTTCCTGCGGCTGATCAGCGCCGCCGAGGCACAGTGCCAGCTTGCAGGCTTCAAGACGCTTGCAACGGAACTCGTCGACACCCGCCGGGCCCTCTCGCGCGTACTCGCAACCGAGCTGTGCTCGCCCGTCGACGTTCCCCACTTCGACCGCTCCAATATGGACGGTTATGCGGTACGGGCCGCCGACACCTTCGTCGCCGACGAAACCCATTCGGTCTCCCTGGAAATACTGGCCCAGGTGATACCGGGCGAGCACGAGACGGCCGCGCTGGGTGAGGGCACAGCGGTGCGGATATCCACCGGGGCCTTGCTGCCGCAAGGGGCCGACGCCGTGGTCATGGTCGAATACACGGAAGAGACCAGCAATGGCCAGGTGATGGTCAGCCGCGCCGTGGCCGCCGCTGAGAACACCGTCGCCGTCGGCGAGGACCTGCGAACGGGTGACCTCCTGCTCCGGCCCGGCCGCCGCCTCACCGCCGCAGATCTGGGCGCCGTGGCCGGCGTGGGCATCGAACGACTCGAGGTACACCGCAAGCCGCGCGTGGCAGTGCTGGTCACCGGCGACGAGATCGTCGAGTCGGACCAGGAACTGCCCCCGGGTAAGGTCCGCAACGTCAACGGCTATTCTCTGCCGGCGCTCGTCGCGAGCTATGGTGCCGAACTCCGTGACTACGGGGTCATCCGAGACCGCGAAGAAGAACTCGGCGCTGCGCTCTCGGACGCGGCTTCCACCACCGACGTGGTCTTCGTCTCCGGCGGGAGTTCAATGGGAACGCGAGACCTTACAATGGCCGCAATCGAAGCATTGCCCGATCCCGAGATCATATTCCACGGCATAGCCATCGCACCCGGCAAACCGACCATACTGGCGCGCGCGGGCTCGACGGCGATTATGGGGCTACCGGGCAATCCCGCCGCCGCCGCCGTGGTCATGTCCTTCTTCGGCCAGCTACTGATACGCAGCATCGGCGGGGAGGACGCCGCCCACGTGCTGGCGACCAGACCGCGGGCCAGAGTACGGCTTGGCGCCAACATCGGGCCGGTCGAGGGACGCGATCACTACGCGCGCGTCCGTCTAGCCGAACGCGACGGTGTCCTCGAGGCCCTCCCCATGCTCGGTAAATCGGTGGCGCTGTCCACCATGGCAGGGGCCGACGGAGTGGTCGTGGTGGCGGCCTCGACCGGAGGCCTCGAGGCCGGCGGCGAGGTCGAGGTCCTGCTCTTCTGATGCACGCCGCCGCCAGCATGCCGCTTGTCGACGCGCAGCGCGTTGCGCTCGGGACTTGCCGTGAGCTCGACGACGAGAGCATCGCGGCGGAGCTTGCGCACGGACGTATCAGTTCGGGTCCGGTATGGGCGCGGCGTCCCTCGCCCCACTACCGTGCTTCGGCAATGGACGGCATAGCGGTGCGTGCTTCCGACACCGCCGCGGCCCTGTCTTCCGCCATCCCCACCTTCGCCGAGGTCGACACCGGCCAGGTCATACCCGAGTGGGCCGACGCCGTGGTCCGGATCGAGGACACCGTGGCCATGGACGGTGGCTATGGGGTCCGCACGGCGGTCGTTCCGGGTCGCGACATCCGCCGCCGTGGCGAGGACATACAAGAAGGGGCTCTTCTGTTCTCGGGGGGACACCGCCTCGGCGCGGCCGACATCGGCGCCATGCTGGCGACGGGCGTGACCGAGCTTCGGGTCGTCCGCCGGCCGCGGGTAGCACTGATCGCGACCGGCTCCGAGATCGTCGAACCGGACAGGGAACCCGCACCCGGCGAGGTCGTCGAGTTCAACTCACGCATGATGGCGGCAATGATCGAGGATTGGGGCGGCCAACCCCTGCGAATGCCGGCCACGGACGGCTCCGACCAAGCCGTGGTCGAAGCGATCGATGGCGCCCTGGCCGACGCCGACTTGGTCTGCGTGATCGCCGGAAGCTCCGTCGGCCGTAAAGACAGCACCATCCGACTGCTCGCGGACAAAGGCCGCCTTCTATTTCACGGGATCAGGCTGATGCCCGGCCGGCCGGCGGCCCTGGCCGAGCTCTCCGGCCTTCCCGTACTGGCCATCCCTGGTTATCCGGTTTCGGCAGCCCTGGTGTGCCGCGAACTTCTGCACGCCATGATACTGCGTATGCTCGGTGGCCCGGCCGCTGGCCCCGAAGGCCCGCGCAAGCTGCGGGCGGTCACGCGCCGCAAGCTTCCTTCCAAGACCGGCGTCGAGGAATTGCTGCGCGTCCGGCTCAGCTGCTGGGGGATCGACTGGGTCGCTGTTCCACTAGTGCGGGGCGCCGGTTCGATCGGGAGCCTCTCGCGCGCAGACGCATTGCTCAGGATCGAAGCCGCCGCACAGGGGGTCGATGCGGGCACCGAGGTCGAGGTCGAGCTACTGGCCGATACCTCCTATCTGGAGATGGGCGTGACGGTGGCCGGGCGCTGCCCCGAACCCCTGGTGCGCTTGGCCGAGACTGTCAGGTGCGGCGATCCGGATATGGCCGGCTTTCACTTGGGCCACCTTCCCATGTCGGACCAAGACGCCTTGCGTGCGCTCGAGGCCGGCGAGACCCACCTGGCCGTGGTCGCCGGGGAGAGCGCCGGTCACCGGCTCGCGTGTGCGGATGGCGACCTGCGAGTGCTGACGCTGCCCGCGGCCCGCGAACTGAGGCTGCCCGGGTCCCTTCTTGCCTTGCTCGAAGCGGCCGGCGGCTAACCGGCGCCGGTTTCCTGGCGCCCGGCGATCTCGGCCACGATCTCATCGGCCGCAAGCGCCGGGTCATCGGCGTCACGGATGGGGCGGCCGACAACGATGTAGTCGGCGCCGAGCGCGATGGCGTCGGCCGGCCCCGTGACACGCCGCTGGTCGCCCCTGTCGTCGGAAGGGCCGCGTATGCCGGGGGTAACGACCAGAAAGCGAGAGGAACACGCCTGACGTATGGCCGCTATCTCAAGTGGCGAGGCCACCACGCCGTCCATGCCCGCCTCCTCGGCCAAGGAGGCCAGGCGAACGACCTGATCTTCGACCTCCGCCGTAACGCCTATGGTCTCGAGGTCACCGGACGAAAGACTGGTAAGAACCGTCACGGCAAGAAGATGCGGGCGCCTGAGCTTTTCGGTCCGGCACACACGGTCGACCGCGGCCACAGCCTGGCGCATCATTTCGGCGGACCCGGAGGCGTGCACGTTGAGCATCGTCACTCCGAGGCGGGTGGCCTCCATCGAAGCACGCGCCACCGTCTGGGGGATGTCGTGGAACTTCAGGTCGAGAAAGACCTCGCACCCCCGCTCGCGCAACTGTTTGATGATGCGAGGCCCCGTGCGCATGAACAACTGCTTGCCGATCTTGAACATGCCGACGTGGCCTTCGAGCACCCGGACGTAGTCCTCGGCCTCGGCAAGACTGCCGACGTCGAGGGCGAAGATGACCCTCTCCCTAGCGTGTTGCCGGTCGCTCTTGGGGGGACTCACGTTCGCTCGGCGGCGATCAGCTCAACAACACGACCGGCTGTTTCTTCGAGCCCGACCAACTCCTGCTCTCCGTCGCGCCGGCGCGTCACTTCAAGCTTGCCCTCGGCCAGACCCCTGGGGCCGACGGTTATCCTGAAGGGGAACCCTATGAGATCGGCGTCGTTGAACTTCACTCCGGCCCTTTCGTCGCGGTCGTCGATGATCGCCTCGACCCCGCGCTCGATCAGTTCGCCGTAGACCCGTTCGGCCGCCTCCCGGGTCGGCTCGTCCTCCCACTTGGCCGGAACAACCACGGCTTCGAAAGGGGCGATCGGGACCGGCCAAGCCATGCCACGCTCGTCGTGGTGCTGTTCGACCACTGCGGCCATGGTACGCGTAACACCGATACCGTAGGTGCCCATCTCGATGTCCCGCTGTTTGCCCTCGGCGTCGAGGTAGGTGGCACCCAGCGCGGCACTGTACTTGGTGCCCAGATAGAACACCTGCCCGACCTCGATGCCCCGCGATTCCTCCAGACGCCCTTCCTTGCAACGTCCACACGGGTCGCCGTCACGGGCGGTTCTGAGGTCGGCCAGTTCGACCCCCGGAAAGTCGCGCTCGTGGCCGACACCGACCAGGTGAGCGTCGACCTTGTTGGCCCCCGTGGCCATGCCGGCCGAGCCGGCCAGGCGATGGTCGGCCACAATGGGGACCTTCAGGCCCACCGGCCCCGAGAAGCCGGTCGGCGCGCCCGTGGCCGCGGCCACCTCAGCGTCATCGGCCATGCGCAACTGCCCCGCCCCGAGGCAGGCCCGCAGCTTGGGCTCGCTCAGTTGGTCGTCACCGCGCACCAACGCGGCCACCGCTCCGCGTTCTGGCGTGACGAAGATCAAGGTCTTGATGAACCGTTCGGCGGGAAGAGAGAGCAGGGCCGAGACCTCGTCTATGGTCGAAGCCCCCGGTGTGGCGACCTCGGCAAGCTCGCCGGCCTCGAAAGGGTCGGCCGGAGCGGCCGCCAGTGCCGCCTTCTCGACGTTGGCCGCGTAAGCGCAGGAAGAGCACGACGCGATGACATCCTCGCCGGAGTCGGCGAGCACCTGGAACTCGTGCGACATTGAACCGCCGATGTTGCCGGTGTCGGCTTCGACCGCACGGACCCTCAAGCCGCAGCGCTCGAAGATTCGTGTGTAGGCCGCGTGCATGTTCTCGTACTCCCGGTGACAGTCCTCGCGGTCGGCGTGGAAAGAATAGCCGTCCTTCATGATGAACTCGCGGCCACGCATGAGGCCGAAGCGCGGGCGGACCTCGTCGCGGAACTTCGTCTGGATCTGGTAGAGATTGAGCGGCAGTTCACGGTACGATCTCAGGTCGCGGCGGACCAGGTCGGTGATGACCTCCTCGTGGGTGGGCGCGAAACAGAACTCGCGCCCGTGGCGGTCGGCCAGCCTGAGCAGCTCCTTGCCGTACAGATCCCAGCGGCCGCTCTCGCGCCATAGTTCCGCGGGCGAGACTATGGGGAGGAGCACCTCTTGGCAGCCCGCGCGGTCCAATTCGTCGTGGATGATGCGCTCAATCTTGCGCAGCGAGCGCAGCCCCAGCGGGAGGATGTCGTAGATGCCGCGTGCGACCTGGCGGATGAACCCGCCGCGCACCAATAAGCGGTGGCTTACGACCTCTGCATCGGCAGGATCCTGTTTAAGCGTGGGAGCGTGAAGATCCGAGTACCGCACCCGGGGATCCTTGGTCCTGTTCGTCGTGGGCAGCCCGTGCTTCGCTCTCTTCCTGGGCCTTGATGTCGGCGGCAAGCTCCTCGGCAACCTCGACGAGACGGTCTACGAGTTCGTTCTCCTTGTACTTGCCTATCACCTCGCCACGGCGGATGAGCAGGCCGCCGTTCTTGCCCGCCGCTATGCCGATGTCGGCCTCCCGCGCCTCGCCGGGACCGTTGACGGCACAACCGAGGATGGAGACCGTTATCGGCGCATCGAGATGCGACAGGCGGGCCCTGGCCTCGTCGACCATCTTGAACAGATCGACCTCTATGCGCCCGCAGGTCGGACAGGCCACGATGAGCGGGCCACGGGCCCGGATATCGAGGCTGCGCAGGATATCGAAGCCGGCCTCGACCTCGTCGACGGAGTCCGCGGTAAGAGAGACCCGTATCGTATCGCCGATCCCCTCGGACAGAAGTATCCCGATACCGATGGCGGACTTGACGGTGCCCGATGGCGGTATTCCGGCCTCAGTCACCCCCACGTGCAGAGGATAATCGCAGCTGGCCGCGAGCAGTCGGTAAGCCGACAACATCAACGGCACCGAGGAAGCCTTGATGGAGATCTTGATGTCGTAAAAGTCGAGTTCCTCGAGTATCCGCACGTGCCTGAGCGCGCTCGTCACCATCGCCTCGGCGGTCGGGTAGCCGTACCTCTCGAGAAGATCCTTTTCGAGAGAGCCGGCGTTGACGCCGATCCTGATCGGCACCGAGGCAGCGGCGGCCTTGCGGGTGACCTCCTCGACCCTGTCCCGCGAGCCGATGTTGCCGGGGTTGAGCCTCAGGCAATCCACACCTTCGTCGAGCGAGATCAGCGCCATGCGGTAATCAAAGTGGACATCGGCGATGAGCGGTATGTTTATGCTCGACCGTATCCTGCCGAGACAGAGCGCGTCCTCCTTCTTGGGCACGGCCACCCGGACGATCTCGCAGCCGGCTTCCTCGAGACGCGCGATCTCCTCGACGGTGGCCACGACGTCCGAGGTCTTGGTGGTCGTCATCGACTGCACCGATATGGGCGCGCCCCCACCGACCGGTACGCTACCGACGTATATTCGTTTCGATTCTCGCCGTTCGATCATGTCGTGGATGTCACCGGCCCTGCCTCGGACAGCCGCGCAACACGCGATGATAGGTCAAAGTGAGAGCATGGCCAAGCGAGCAGCCCCTATGGCACCCGCGTAGGGGCCCGCAGCCGCCTCGACGAGCGACACCTCGGTCATCGAGCGCGCGAACAACAATGGCGCCATGGCAGAGGACAGTTGGCCGGCCCTGGCCATGAAGGCCGGTGCCATGCCCCCGCCGAGCACGACGGTGACCACGTCGAACGCATTTACGGCGGAGGCCAGGCCGGTGGCCAGCATAGAGACCATCAGCGAGGCGATACCCGCTGCCGTATCATCGCCCTCGGAAGCGAGTTCGAAGAGCGCGCTGGCGGGACCGTAGCCCGGCCCGCCGGCCTCGACACGAGAGGCTATCTCGCCGGCAAAACCGCCTCCCTTCTCATCGACCATCGCGCGCAGCGCCGTCTCGGACACGTAGGCCTCCAGACATCCATCGGCGCCGCAACCGCAGCGACGGCCGCCGGCCCGCACGACGGTGTGGCCGAACTCGCAACCGTGCCCCTGGCTTCCCTGGTAGACCTGACCGCCGATGACAAGCCCCGAACCGAGCCCGCTGCCCAGAACGACGGCCAAGTAGTCGTCGATGCCGGCGGCGGCGCCCGTCCAACCCTCGGCGAGGGCCGCACAGTTGGCATCGTTATCGGCGACCACCGTTCTGCCTAGTGCCGCCCCGACAGCCTCGGCCGGCCTTTGGCCGCTTAGCCGGGGCAGGTTGGGACAGCCGGCCAGGCTTCCGTCACGATCGAAGACCCCGGCCACTCCGAGGCCCACCGGGCCGGAGCTGGCACCGAGCCCGCGAAAAGCTTCGCCGACGGCGGCCACGAGGCGGTCGATGTCGGTCGCGGGGCCCGTGGCGGCGGCCGCCTTGGCCAACACCCGGCCGCCAGGGTCCACCAGCGCGGCCTTGACCGACCGGCCGCCCACGTCGAAGCCGGCGGTGGCCGAATCCGCGTTCATTCGCCAGTCGATACGGTATCGCCGATCGAGCCGCCGCAAGAGAGCACGGCCGATATGCCCTGTTCGAGGGTCATGCCCGCGTCCATCACCTCTTCACTGGGCATAACGGCAATGTCACCGAGATAGAGGTGGTTGGTGGGGATGTACACGGTCGCCATCGAGTGCCGGGCGCCGTCGCGTTCGAGCACGAACTCGCCCGTAAGGAAGCCGATGGCCAGAGTACCGCGCGTTTCCTGGCGCACGAAGACCGTGCGCTTGAAGTTCATGCCCTCGGTGCTGGTGAACCCCCGGACCACCTGCCTCACGGTCCGGTACACACTACTCACCAGCGGTACGCGCTCTATGGCCTTCTCAAACCAACCCACGACGGTCTGTCCGGCCAGCTGCGACGACAGATAGCCGATGGCCAGTATCAACAAGATCGTCAGCAGGATGCCGACCCCGGGAACCTCGCGCCCGATGTATAGGCGGAGAAAGGGTTGCGAGATCCCGTCGAGGGACTTGAAGACGAGGTTGAGTATCCACACCGTGATCGCGACCGGAGCGATCAACAGCAACCCGGCGACAAAGTTGGTCCTCAGCTTGCTCATATGAACTCTTCGGCGCCAGCATCATCGAGCTCGGCGAAGGCCCCCCTGGCCAGCGCCAGGGACAAGAGAGCCGGAACGACATAGAAGCACATCCTGAAGATAAAAATCGGCAATATGGAAGCCTCTAGCGGAACACCCACGCTCTTGAAGGTAAGTGCCAGGGTGCCCTCGAGAACGCCAATTCCACCGGGCACGAAGGACATGACCGCAACCACGATCGCCACCGAAAATGCCACGGCGACCTGGCTGTACGTGACGGCGTATCCGACCGAGTAAAAGGCCGCGTACAGGATCCCGATCGTGAACACCCAGTCGAGAAAGATCCAGAAGACCGGCCCCGCCATGGCCCGCGGTTTGGCGGCGAAGAACTCCATGCCTTCGGACACGTGCTCGAGGGCGCGGTGCATGCGGCGCGAATGCTTGCTCCCGACCCCGAAGTGGGCGAGCACGGCGTCGCCCACCCGCATCGCCCACCCGAGAAAACGGGTTCGCAGCGAGGCTCGGTACATCATCGTGAAACAAAGGGCGAGAAAGGCCGCGAGCGCCGCCACCACGCAACTGACCAAAACGATGGTCGATGTCTTGGTCTCGCGTGTGACCAGCAAAGTGACCAGGCCATACATGATGAAAACGAGCAGCATCATGTTCGTGAGAAGCGTCTGTGTGAACGAGATAAGGACGGCCTTGCCGCCGGCTATGTTCTTCTTGGTGAGCATGACCATGCGTAGCGCAAAGCCGCTCAGCCCGCCCGTCGGAATGACATAGTTAGCCGTGTTGGCGACAAACGTGATGCGCAGCATGTCCCGGGACCTGATCCGGCCACCCGCGGCACGGGTTATGCCCTCGTACGAGAACGACATCGTCACATAGCTCAGCAGGGTCGCGATTAAGGGGAGCGCGAGGAGACGCGGCTCCAGGCTGATGGTGTCGAAAAGCGCCTGGCCGCCGGCCCCGGCGATCATGGCCGCATAGACGATGACCAGGACCACGCCGCCGATGACGAGCCCGCGCCTCACGCGTGGCCAAACGGAACCTTTATTACCCGCTGACAGTGTGGAGCCCGTAGAGCCGGCGCTGCCCGCCGTGGCGTTATCCGAAGCTGTCGAGCGAACGGTTTCGCTGCGGGTTGCGCAACTTTCGGAGTGCTTTGGCCTCGATCTGCCGGATTCGCTCACGGGTGACGGCGAACTTCTGGCCCACCTCTTCCAAGGTATAGTCGGTCTTCTCGCCGATGCCGAACCGCATCCTCAAGATCTGCTCTTCGCGTGGCGTTAACGTGGCCAACACCTTGCGGGTCTGCTCTTCGAGGCCAAGAGCAACAACGGCATCCGAGGGCGACACGGACTGGCGGTCCTCGACAAAGTCTCCGAGCGAACTCTCTTCGTCATCACCGATCGGGGTTTCCAACGAGACCGGCTCCTTGACGATCTTGAGAACCTTACGGATCTTGTCGGCGGGCATCTCCATCTGTTCCGCAATCTCGTCGGGAGACGGTTCGCGGCCGAGCTGCTGCACGAGGTAACGCGAGGTCCGCAACACCTTGTTGATCGTCTCGATCATGTGCACGGGTATGCGGATCGTGCGCGCCTGGTCGGCGATGGCACGGCTGACCGACTGGCGAATCCACCAGGTCGCGTATGTGGAGAACTTGTAACCACGCTGATACTCGAACTTGTCGACAGCGCGCATCAGTCCGATGTTCCCTTCCTGGATGAGATCAAGGAACCCGAGACCACGGTTGGTGTAGCGCTTGGCGATCGAGACGACCAAGCGCAGGTTGGCTTCGATGAGGGCTTTCTTGCCCCGTTGCGCACGCGCCTCACTCTTCTGGACCATCCTGATGTAGTACATGAGATCGTCCATCGACATCCCGACCTCTTTCTCTACCTCGCGGAGCCCACGGCGGGCCTGGCGGATCTTGGCGGCCAACTTCTCGGCCGCCTCTACGCTCATGCGCAGGTTGCCGGTGGCCTTGCGCTTGGCATTGGCCGAGCCGCTCGAGATCTGTTTGACGATCTCGAGGATCTGCTTGGCGTCCCGGCGGGTGCGCTTCTCGGCACGCCGTATGACGGCCCGGTGCGAGCGCCCCAACTCGGCCGCCTCCTTGAGCTTGTAGACCATGGCATTGACGTGCTTCTCGCCGAGGCCCATTTCGATGAGATATTCACGGACCTTGGAGCGCGCGGCATCGAAGCTCTTCTCACGGGCGGTCGGCTTTCGCTTCACCTTGGCGCCCTCGGGAGGAGCCAGGCGGCCCGGCATGTTGGCGTCGTAGGTCTTTACCGAACGCTTTAGCGTACCAACCTGCTTGAGAAACTTCTTGACGCGCCTCTCGTCGCGTTCGGCCGAGGACCGCTCTTCTTCAGATTCCTCGCCAAAGACCTCGCGCGGATCGATCTCGCCCGCGCGTAGCCGCTCGGCCAGGCCAACCACATAGCGCGGGGCAATGGGTAGGGCGTAGACGCAGTCGCGCACGCCATGCAGCCCGCTCTCGATCTCCTTGGCAATGGTGACCTCTTCCTCGCGCGAGAGGAGCGGGACGCTTCCCATCTCCTGCAGGTACATGCGCACCGGGTCGGTACTGTCGCCGGCGTACTCACGCTCGGCGGGCCGCGGCTTGCCGGCAGCCGCCGCCGGCTTGGCGGAAATCAATGGTTTCTTGGGTTCCGCGGGCTCCCCGTCCTCGGATACCCAGTCTGCATCCTCGGAGAACAGCGTGTCCGATTCGATATCCTCGGCCGCCGGCGACCCCGTCCCGGCCCCGGCCTGCTCCTCGGCCGCTCCCTCGACGACTTCGATGTCGTTGTCCGAGAGTATGTTGAAGGCGTTCTTGAGGTCCTCGGGAAGGACGTCGTCCTGCGGCACCAGGCGGTTTATGTCCTTGTAGGTGACGTAGCCTCGTTCCTTGCCCAGTTCGATCAGCCGCTCTATGGCTTTGGCTACGCCGGCGGCCTGGTTGCCGTTATCTTTGGCCATGCTCTTCTCTTACCTCAACCGTGGGCACCCGCAGCAAGAAGTACGCGGGTCCTTCGCTCCCCCTGCCGGCGGACCGGCCGCCGCGGCTGTCAAAAAACGCTACGTATCGAGATATGGGGAGTCAAGATTTCGGCAGCGGCAGGAACAAGCGGCCAGGCCCGCCCATGACCGATTTATTTTGCAATTTCAGGCACTTAGGTGGAGCGCAAGCTGACATTTAGCAAGCCGGGGCCTTCCCGGGCCTTTTCCCCCATGCGGGGGGGTGGTGGCCGGGTCCTCCCACGCCTGGCCGCACTGGCGCTGGCCGGCGGGGCTGGGCTGGCTGCAATGTCCGGGCCGGCGCCAGGCCCGCCCATCGTGCTCATCGTGGCTGATACGCTGCGGGCCGACCGCTTGGGCGCCTACGGTTACGGGCTCCCGACAAGCCCACGGCTCGATTCCCTGGCAGCCGAATCGGTACTGTACGAGGCGGCCCTTACACCGGCCCCGCTCACGATGCCGGCGGTGGCCGGCCTCATGACGGGGCGATATCCGGAGACAGTCGGCGTGGCCAGTCACAGCCGCGCCGACAGACTAGCCGCGCAGGCCCACACCTTGGCCGAGGCGGCGCACCTGTCGGGCTACCGGAGGGCTGCCGTGGTCTCCAACCCCTGGCTGGCGCGCCCGGCCATGGGATTCTCGCAAGGTTTCGAAACCTTCGTCACGGCCAAGAGCGGAGCTGCAACGGCGCGGCTCGACGCAAGCACCGTCACCGACCTCGCCATCGACCTGTTGCCGCGCATATCGTCAGCGCCCTTCCTGTTGTGGGTCCACTACATGGACACGCACATGCCTTACAACGCCCCCGCCGAGCTCGCGGCGCGCTTCGGCAACCGAGATGCGACCAGCCGGGTTCTCATCGACTTTGCCGACCCCGGGACCGACCGGCAGACAATATACTTCGAGCCCGGCTACGAACCCGGGGAACTCGAGGACACCAGACGGTTGTACGACGCGGCCGTGGCCTATGTTGACCGTGAGGTGGGACGCCTGCTCGACCATCTCCGGGAACTTGGCGTCTACGATGACGCCATCATCATATTCCTGTCCGACCACGGCGAGAGCCTTGGGGACCACGGCCTGTTCTTCGCTCACGACTTCACGGTATACGAAGAACTCGTCCGGGTTCCGCTGATCATACGGCTGCCCGGAGGCCGGCCACTGCGCGAACCCTCTGTCGTATCCCTGCTCGACGTGTTCCCGACGCTGTGCGCGGCGGCCTCGCTGAGCTGTGCGGCGAGCGGCGACGGTGTGGACCTGATGAGCGGCGGGCGCGCAGGCCGGCAAACCGTGGCGCGTTTTGCGGCCACCGCCCCATTGCGCAAACGGTACCAGCGCAACCCCTGGGCCAAGCGTCCCGGCCTGGCCGGCCGCACCTCGATGCTCAGGCGTGGAAACATCAAGCTGCTGCGCTTCCCGTTGGCCGAAGGCCAGCGCTACGAGGCTTACGACCTCGTCGCCGACCCGCAGGAGCGCCGCGACCTATACGGTCCCGGTCGCTTCCGTGCCGAACAGCTCATGCTGGATGCCTGGTTGGCCGACATGCGACGGCGCCGGGCACCGCGCAGCAGGGACCGGGGATCGCTCGACAGGGAAACGGTCGCCGCGCTCAGGTCGCTCGGCTACCTGGACGGTCCTAATAGCGGTGAACGGGTTGGCGGAAAGTAGCGCCGCGCCAAGTGAAATGTATCGCATCGGCACGGATCGAGGACACGGCCATACCGTCGATGACGTCGCCCTCGTAGACGACCGATAGCGAGCCACCTTGGGAGCGCAACGAGGCCAAGCGCTCATGGCGCTGGTCAGCCCACTGGATGAACAAGATGTCCACCCGTGGTGCGTCTTCGGGGGGGGATCCCAGAACGGCCTTGGCCACAACGGGCGCTTTCTTGGCAGCCACCGCAAGGGGCGCTTTCTTGGCAGCCACCGCAACGGGCGCTTTCTTGGCAGCCGCC
>CAYXZP010000006.1:51031-53573 GCA_964469485.1 uncultured Myxococcales bacterium
CGCAAGGGGCGCTTTCTTGGCAGCCACCGCAACGGGCGCTTTCTTGGCAGCCGCCACGAGGGCCGCAAAGGCTTCGTCGAAGTTCTTCAGCCCCTCCTGACCTCCGTCGGCCAGTGCCTTCTCGCGCGCGGCGGCAAAGGCTTGCAGGCCAGCGGGAGCCTCGGTCGCCGGCGTCGCTGCAGCGACAGCCGGCTCCTTGGCGGCGGGCCACGGGGAAGACTTGGTCGCGCCGGGATGGCGGGTGAGCTCCAACGGCAGTCCGGGTTTACTGCGCGGCACTTGCGGCCAGGCTCCGACCTTGGAGGCCGCCTTGGCTGTGTGCGCCGGCTTCGGAATGGCACGGGCTTTGGTCACTTCGGCGGCCGGCCCGGGAGCCTCCCGGGTGCCGCTCAAAAGACGGGCTCCCCCGATCCCGAGGGCAAGACCTAGACCGCTTACCAGTACGACCGAGAACCAGCGGGAACGCCGTCCCCCGGGCCGCTCGGGCGGCGGACCCGCGGGGTCTCGTATCTTGCCCAGGGCATCGAGGATGCTGCTCATGTCGCCGGCCTCTGGCCCGAACCCACCGGCGGTCCGTCACTACTCTTGTAAAGGAGTATCTGGGTGACCGCGCCCGCAACACCGTCGGGAAGAAGCCCGCTACGCGTTTGGAAATCCCTCACGGCCTTTTCGGTCCTGTCGTCGTATATGCCGGTTTGCGATCCCTCGTAAAGGCCGGCTTCTGCAAGCATCTCCTGCAAGCGGCTTACGGCCTGGCCCCGGCTGGAGGAGCTGAGCCGTCCGCCGAGACCACGGCTGTCACGCCATAGCAGGTGGGCATTGCCGTTCCACAGACGGCCCAGCTCGCCGGCGACGAGGCCGAGGGTGCGCCCGTCGACGTAGACGGCGAAACGGTCGGCGCCGACGACTTCGACCAACAAATAACGGGTACCGCCACCGGCCGTGTCCACCTCGATGATGGCCGGAAGATCCATGATCGACAATAACGGCGGGCCGGCGTCCAAGGCCGTATAGCGCAGACCGCGGTCGGCAGCCACGCGCGCGAGGTCGAGGCCGTCACTGGTGTCGGCGGACTCGGTCTCCCAGAGTTTGAGCAGACGGTCGATGGCCACAACGGCCGTTTCAAAGGCCCCGTGAGCCGCAAGCCTGGCGGCAAGGCCGCTCCCGCTCACCATCTCGACCGCAGCGGCGGTAGCCACGGTCCGGTCCGAGACGGGCGGCAGGAGAAAGAACGCCACCGAAGCGGCGGCGACCGCAGCGGCGGTCGTCGCCAAAAGGCGGGACCGCCAATCAACACGATGAAACCCGCGCCCGTGACGTCCCTCGGACAACTCGCGGGTGGCTGTGGAGACCTCCTCGGCCCCGAGGTGCTGCGCCCCCTTGCCGTACCCCACCAACAGCGCACGGTGGGCGACAATGTTGATCATCCGCGGCACACCCCCCGAGGCGCGGTACACCAACGCCAGCGCGTCGGCGTCGAAGATGTTCTCGCCGCCGGCCACCGCCAGCCGATGGCGCACGTAATCGGCGGTCTCCTCCTGGCCGAGCGGCCGTATGTGCCAGCGCACGGTCGTACGCTGGGACAACTGGGCCAGTTCCGGCCGCTCGAGCAGCGTGCGCAGTTCGGGTTGTCCGAGCAGCACGATCTGGAGGAGCTTCTCCGTGTCGGTCTCGAGATTGGACAGCAGGCGCAGCTGCTCGAGCACGGCGGGTCTCAGATTCTGGGCCTCGTCTACGACCACGACCGACCGTTTGCCCTCGTTGCGCTGGGTGATCAGGTGGTCGTTGAGGAGCGCGGACAGCTCGCGCTTGTTTGCCGAGCGGTGAGGCAGCCCGAACTCGGCGTTGATCGACTGGAGAAGCTCGACCGACGACAGAACGGGATCGAAGATGTAGGCGACACAAGCCTGGCTTCGGGTCTCCCGGATGGCGGCGCGCACCAGGGTGGTCTTGCCCGCGCCTATCTCACCGGTGACGGCAACGAACCCGACGTTCTCTTTTATACCGTAAAGAAGATGGGCATAGGCCTCCCTGTGAGTACGGCTCAGAAAGAGATAGGCCGGGTCGGGCGTGAGGCGAAAAGGTCTGTCGGCAAAGCCGTAAAAACGCTCGTACATTTGTCAGCGCCGACAATCATCACCAACCGCTGTCAGCAATTCAAGCCGCCCGGCACATTGCGAGCCTGCCACCAAGCCGTTAGGTAAGACCGATGCCGCCGGCCACAAGCACCCCGATTCCACGAGCGTTCTTCGCCGTGGCGGTGGCCAACTTCCTGTTCTTCCTCAACTTCGCCTTCTTCTTCCTGCTGCCCGTGTGGGTGCTGCAGCGAGGGGGGGGGGAGGAGACCGCCGGACGCGTGGTCGGAATAGCCGGGCTTGCCGGCTTGCTGGTCCTGCCGCTGGTCGGCTACCTGCTCGACCGCTTCGGACGCCGGCGTTTCATGATCGCCGGCGCCCTCGTCATGTCGCTGGTCTCGGTGGCCTTCATGGGTGTCGAGACCATCGGGCCGATGCTCTATGTGCTCCGGATCATACAAGGGATC
>CAYXZP010000007.1:0-51996 GCA_964469485.1 uncultured Myxococcales bacterium
GAACAGACGGACGAGCGTTGCTGCATCCAAATCCTAGTCAACCCTTCTACATGCGGGCGGTCTTCAGGTCGACCAGGAGACTGCGGCCAGGGGCCCTGGTTATCTGGTGTTGTTATCTGTGGCGCCGGGCGCTTGCTCGCGTGGTCGCCGACAGCCGGGCCGGAGCCGGACTCCACCTGACCTCGACCCCGACCCTGTTCATCAATGGGCGCAAGGTGAAGGGAGCTTTCGAACAGGCCACCGACTACGACTACGCGGTCCTCATAGAGGCCCGCCTGCTGGCTGGCGATATAGCCCCCTGAAAAGGGGGGTTTTGGCCCTCTCTACGCCTATAGTCCTAACCCGTTTGGCAAGCATCGGTGGGCGTGCTACGACTAGAGTCGTATGTGGCAGTCCTGCCAGGCATTGCGTGGCCCCAACCCGGCCGGGGGGGAGGATAGGACCGAGGTCCTAACCCAGACGGGGAAAAACCCCTTCTATTCCAGCCGCTTGCAGGCCCCGCTTGGCCCCCCTATCGGGGGTGAGCCTGGCACGGATGTTGCTGCCTGGAGGGTGTTCGTTCCCGCTGGAAAACTCACAGGCGAGTAAGGACGAGAACAGGAGAACAATAGTGGAAAGCTATATGAACAACGAAGCAGTCAATACGGCGGTCGACGGCACGGCGGCGAAAGCCGTGGAGACGGTCAGCACGGAGCTGGCCGAGAAGCCCAAACCGAATCTCACCGAGCGCGAGAAAGAGGTGCTGCGGCTGGTCTGCGACGGGCTCACCAACGCCGAGATCGCTACCTGCTTGCACGTTTCACGCGAGACGGTGAAATCGGAACTCAAGCGGATCTTCCGCAAGATCGGCGTCGGCAACCGGACGCAGGCCGCCGTACTGCTGGTCAAACAGCGCTGGATCTGACCACCACGCGCGCTGGCGCGGCTGTGGCGGCGGCATGGTTGATCGCCGCCAGCGCCTTGGCGTCCCCTTCGCCGCTACACGCAGGCCCGGCGCTTGCGACCGCCATCCGCCTCGTCGAGCGTAACTACCTTTTCGCCGATGAACTCGACCCTCATCGACTTCTCGGTGAGGCCTTCGAACACACGGAATCCGCAGTCCCCGAACTGAACGTCCGCAGGGCGGGGCAACGCGGCTACCTGCTAACCGCCGGCTACTGCCGGCTCTACCTCGAACCCGTCCCCGGGCAAGAGCTGACCTCGATCCTCGGCCCGCTCGAGAGCGCGGCCGATCTCATCGAGCGCTGCACCCCTGCCCGCGGCGAGGACGACCCGCCGCTGGACTCGGTGCTGCTGTCCGGCCTCTTGCGGGGGCTCGACCCCTACTCGACCATCCTCGACGCCAAGCGGAGGACCGAACACCGCATCCAGTTCAAGGGCCAGCTGGCCGGTATCGGCGCACGGATCGGCATCCGCGAGGAACGACTGGTGCTGATACGTGTTTACGAGCACGCCCCCGCCTTCAAGGCCGGGCTGCGCGATGGCGATGTCGTGCTGCGTATTGACGGACTTTCGGCCACCAACATACGGGTGAACGACGCTGTCGAACGTATCCGCGGCCGGCCCGGCACCCAGGTAAGGCTGACCGTCGAGCGCGAAGCGGAGAGCGAGGCCACGACCATAACGGTGACCAGAGCCGTGGTGCGTATCCCGTCGGTCGAAGCGAGGTTGCTTGAGAGCGGGGTCGTGTATGCCGAGATCTCGCATTTCAGCCAGACCACTCCGACCGACTTCAGAGAACGGGTGGCCGAACTCACGGCCGGCCGCGACACGGTGGCCGGCGTGATCATCGATCTGCGGCGAAACTCGGGCGGCAGCATGCTCGGTTCCTCGGCCATCGGAGACCTCTTTCTCGAGAACGGGCTGCTCATATCCACCGCGGGACGCTCGGGCCGCCCGGTGGCCGGACTGACGGCCAGGGTCGAGGCCAGCCCCGACACGCCGTTCGCGAAAATCCCGATCGCCCTGCTGACCTCGGCGAGAACCGCCTCGGGCTCCGAGCTGCTCGCGGCCAGCCTGCGTAACCACGGACGCGCCATACTGGTAGGCGAAAGGACCTTCGGAAAGGGGACCGTTCAAAAGACCTATTCTTTGGGGGCGGGCTCGGCCCTCAAGATCACGGTCGGCAGCTTCCTGCCCAACCGCAGGCCCATACCCGGAGGCGGCCTGACCCCCGACGTCGAGTTCAGGCGTTACCGTCTCTCGGATACCGGAGCCGCCGTTCCGAGCGAGCCCGAGGCCGACCTGCCGTTCTGGTTGCGCACGCCTTCATGGTTCGAAGAAGACCACCATGAGGCCGTGACCATAATCGAACTCGTGGACCAGACAGAGAAAGACAGTAAGGTACAGGCCGACCCGGTGCTCGACCTGGCCGAGGCCTTGCTTGCCGAGCACGGCTCCACGTCTGCCGCCGCCATGCTCGAATCTGCCGGGCCCAGCCTCGAGCGTTCGGCAGTGGAGGCGGTGGAGAATTTGTCGGCCATACTGGGCGGCAAGAACATAGATTGGACCGCTGCACCCGCCGCCGTGACCCACAAGACACCCGCGCTCGAGGCATCCCTGCACGTCGAAGGCGGCCGTGTGCTCACCGGCCGCGACAACAAGATCACGGTACGCATTGCCAACAAGGGCAAGCGGCCACTGAGCAGGCTAAAGGGGGTGCTCGACTCCGAAACTTGGATGCTCGATGGCCGCGGTATGTTGTTCGGGCGTATAGAACCCGGCCAGCACCGCGATTGGACCTTCGAGGTCCAAGTGCCCGCGCGGCTGAGGCCGGGCCGTTTGCAGACAAAGCTTGCGCTGTCGGACGCCGGCGGGCCCGTTGCCGAGCTTGGCCCCTTCTATCTCGCTCTCGAGGCCTCGCCACGGCCTCATCTTGCCCACAGGGTGGCGATCGACAGGGACGGTGACATCTCGACCGTCCGCGTCGAGGTGGAGAACCGGGGCCCCGGGGAGGCCGAGAAGGTAAAGACCTACCTCAAGAACCCGTTAACGAGCGATATCGAACTGCTCGACCCCGCTGCCGACATCGAGAGCCTCGGCCCGGGACAGGCCGCAAGCCGGAGCTTCCGTGTGAGAACCCTGACGACCAACGTCGAGGACCCCGAGGTCACGCTGGTCGTGAGCGAGGGCACGACCTTCAGCGCATCGGAACTCCGTGTGGCGCTGCTTGCCGGCAGCGGCGCTTTCGGCGCCTGGCGCGAAGCCCCGCGCCTTGCCGTGCAGGCCGTGGCCAAGAACGGACACGTCTTCGGGCTTCTGGCGCGGGCCAGCGACGACAGCGGCATAGTCTCTCTGGTGGCAAGCGTGGACGGGGACCAGCGGGGCTATCTGACCTCCGACGGGACCCGCGGCAGGGAGGTCTCGGTCCTGCTGCCTTGGACCCCCGCCGACGGCACGAAGCAGATAGAGTTGGTTGCCACCGACCGCGACGGCCTGGTCACGAGCTACATCGCCGACCTGTAGTAGGGAACCCGCACCGTCTCACTGCGACGACAGCAGGGACGACAGCACCTCGCGGTCGAGCCGGTAACCGGCCTTCTTCTTGAGCGAAGCAATGAACTCGGCCGTCGAAGCCTGGCGCCGCTCGTTTATCAGACGCACACGTATCTGGTTCTTTGCTTCGTCGAAGCCTTTTACCGTGCCGTCCTCGCGCGCGTCCCGGCGGATTATATGGTAGCCGAACCTGGTCTGGACCGGGTCCGAGATCTCGCCGTCGTTTGCCAGGGCGAACGCCGCCGTCTCGAATTCCGCGACCATACGGCCGCGGCCAAAGAAACCGAGGTCCCCTCCCTTTGAAGCGTTGGAGCGGTCGGTCGAGTGCTGCTTGGCCAACTCGGCGAACAGCGATGGGTCCTGGCGCAGCTTGGACAGTATCTCGACAGCCAGCGCCTCTTCCTTGACGAGGATGTGGCTGGCCCGCACGCGGTCGCTCTTGAACTCGGCCTGGTGCGAGTCGTAGTAGGACCGCACCTCGTCATCGCCGGCCGACTGGCCCCGGTACTCCTGCATCACCCGCTGTATGACCAGGCGCCTTTCCAGGTCGGCCAATTGCGAGCGTATGCGCTCTTCGGACTGGTAGCCCTGGCTCTTGCCTTCGGCATATATGAGATCGGACACGACGATGTTCTCGACGAACTGCTCGAGCCGCTCGGGCTCTTCGAGGGCCTTACGCGCGCGCGCCGGCAGTTTCCCTATCCTTTGCCGCACCTCATCGGTGGTGAGGCTGGTGCCGACATATTCGGCCACCACCGGGGTGCCGTCGGCCGGCGCCGCGGCCGGTTCGCCTTCGGGCTTGCTGCAGGCAACGAGCAGAAAGCAGGATATGGCTGCCACGGTGGCCATTACTGAGTTGAACCTGCCCGGTGTCTCGAGTGCACGAGGATACATGGTGTGCCTTCCTTTCATTCGACAGAGACCAAAACGGGAGAGCGCGGTGTGCGAGCGACCACACGGCCGACCAGGCTCGGCCTCAGCCCCCGCTTATGAAGCGCTTCAACGTAAGCACCTGCTTTCTCACGAGGCAAGCTCACGAGCAGCCCGCCCGAGGTCTGCGGGTCGATGACGGCCTCGGCCAGGGAAGGTTCGAGGTCCCGTGACAGGTGGAGTTTGCGGCCCAGAAAGTCGCGGTTGTGTCGCGAGCCTCCCGTGACCAGGCCGGCCTCGGCCAGCCTCGCTGTCCCCGGCAGGAGCGGCAGCGAGCCCGCGTCGAACTCCAGCCGTACACCGTCCGAGGCCGCCGCCATCTCGACGGAGTGCCCGGTCAGACCGAAGCCCGTGACGTCCGTACAAGCACGCGCCCGCATCGCGTGGAGCAAGCCACCGGCTTCGCTGTTGAGCGCAGCCATCGAATCTATGACCTCGGCCTCTTCGTGCGCGGTGGCCTCGCGCTTCTTGATCCCGGTAGCGACGATACCCGTCCCGAGCGGCTTTGTGAGAACGAGATGGTCGCCTTTCTTGGCTCCTCCGTTGCGAACTATCCGGTCAGGGTGGACGGTTCCGGTCACGGCCATGCCGTATTTGAGCTCGGGGTCCGAGACCGTGTGGCCACCGACCACGGCGGCACCGGCGGCCGCGGCCCTCTCGGCACCCCCTTCCAGCATGCTGCGGACGACCGCCGTGGCCATCTCGCCGCTGGGGAAGGCGACTATGTTGAGAACCGTGAGCGGGCGGGCGCCCATGGCATAGACGTCGCTCAAGGCATTGGCGGCGGCGATGCGGCCGAACTCGTAGGGGTCGTCGACGATGGGAGTGAAAAAATCCACCGTGTTGACCACCGCCAGGTCCGAACGTAGCCGGTACACGCCCGCGTCATCGCTGGTCTCCGACCCGACCAACAATCTCGGATCCCCGCTTCGGGGTATTCCGCTCAATAGCTCGGCCAGGTCCGACGGACCCAGTTTGGCGGCTCAACCGCCCGCACTCGTGCTCTGCGTCAGCGCGGCGATCCTGCGCCGGTCGTTGTTCCCCTTGCGCGCCATTCAGCTATTACCGGCACGCGCCGGCCTGAGCTTGCGAACGTCACCGCTTCGCATGGTCACGCCTTGGGCGTCGAAATAGTCGAGCAGGGGTATTGAGTATTTGCGCGAGGTGGCTATGAGATCCCTGAAGCCAGCTGCCGTGACCCGACCGTGCTCGCCGAGGTGACCGCGTAGCTCCGACTCTATTCGTTGAAGTACCTCGCTGGCAAACACCAGGTCGGGAGACACGCGGACCAGCGATCCCCGTTCGGCCAACACCGCAACGATTTCGTTCAACCTGCGCAGCTCCACCGACAGGTCCACCGACAGGTTCTTGCAGGTCGGCGGGCTCGAGTCACCCCGGACGACGGCGTCGAGCACGCGCAAGGCGAGTTCCTCGTCACGGCCCCCGAGCGCGCTGCGGTGGTCCGGGAGAGCCAGCCTGGCCCCTTTGCGCAGCACCCGGCCTTCGGCCAGCAAGCGGTCGATGAGCAGCCTGAGCGAGGTGGCATCGAGGTCCCGTTCCCGCCCGACCAGGGCCGTCCTCAACCGCCCGGTCTCGATCCCGGCCGCGGACGGATTGGCCCGGTGGAAGGAAGCAACGCTGTCCACGAGCGCGTCCTGGCAGGCAGCGAGGCTGTCGGCCGCCACCACGAGAACCGGGTCCGACGGACCGGGCAGGGCCACCAGCACGCCTTTGTCGAGGAGCGAGTCTATCTCGGCCTCATCGGTCCGAGCCGACAGCAGGAGAGCTCGCCTGGACATGCCCAGCCCCGGACAAAGCCGCAGGGCCGCCTCGACACGTTGGCCGGCTTTGCCGCTGGCGAGCAGCTCCAGGGAACAGACGTGGTCACCGGAACGCCGGTTCGGGGAACGCGGCAGCAGTACCGTACCGCCGCCTATGGTCCGTTGGGCCGACTCGTCACGCAGGACGAAGCGTTGCCCTGCAAAAGCAACCGTCGGCCTGCGCAGTCTGAGCTGGGCGTAGGAGGTCCGGCCGGGCTCTAGCTCCTGGGCGCCGTCGAGCCACAGGATACGCCCGAACACGTCGTCGGTGCCGATATAGAGCCTGACCGGCTCATGGCTTGCAAGGGCATGGCGGGCCGCCGGCCGCACCTCTACGCGTGCGTCTATACGGTCCGACTCGGCCTCGAGGCCCGCGCTGACGACGGTATAACCGCGCGCGATGTCCGCGCGGTCAATGCCGCCGAGATTGAGCGCGACACGCTGGCCGGTCCTGGCCCGCTCTACGCTGCGGCCGTGAACGTGCACCTGGCGTACCCGCGCCGGACGGCCACCTGGCAGGATTTCGAGGTTATCGCCCGCTGCGACGGACCCGCAGGCCGCCGTCCCGGTCACCACGACACCCTGCCCCTTGAGAACGAAGGAGCGGTCGACAGGCATGTGGAAGGGCCCGGTTGCAGACTGCCCCGCGCGGTCTCGTATGCGGTCGAAGATCGCGTGTCTGAGTTCCTCGACACCGCGGCCCTGGTTCGCCGCAACGGCGAGCACGGGCGAGCCTTCCAGCGGAGTATCGGCGGCCAGCACCTCGAGTTCGGAACTGACCTCCCTCACGCGGCCGTTGTCGACGAGGTCGCATTTTGTTATCACGAAGATCCCGTTCGTTATTCCGAGAAGGTGGGCTATTTCGAAGTGCTCCTCGGTCTGCGGCATGACACCGTCGTCGGCACTGACCACCAACAACACCATGTCGAAACCTTGGGCTCCGGCCAACATTTGCCGCACGAAACGCTCGTGGCCCGGGACGTCGACTATGCCTATACGCTCGCCGTCCGGCCCGTCCATGTAAGCGAACCCGAGCTCGATCGAGATACCGCGCTCCTTTTCCTGAGGCAGCCGGTCGGTGTCCATCCCCGTCAGCGCGCGGACGAGCACCGACTTGCCGTGGTCGATGTGGCCGGCGGTTCCGACTATCGCGTTCACGCCGGCTCGGCCGCTAGCGGTACGATCTCGGAGGCGTCCTCGATGGCCCTGAGGTCGAGCAGAAACAGGTCCCGTTCGATGCGCCCTATGATGGGCGGCTCCGACCTGCGGAACATCAGTGCCACCGAGTCGGCCGAGCGAGTCTTGCAACGAACGCCGAGTGCCAAGGACGGAACGGTGACCTCGGGCTGGGCGCCACTACCCACCTGAGCCTCCGATGGCTGCAGCGTGACCGAGTACTCCGACCCGAGCGCCCGGGACAATTTTCGGTGGGCCTCCTCACCGAAGACGGCAAGGTCGTCACGATTACGCGCAAGTGTTCTCAGCGTCGGTATCGTACGCTCGGGCTCGGGATCGAAACGGTAAACTCGCAGTGTGGCCTCGAGGGCCGCCAGCGTCATCTTGTCGCACCTGAGCGCTCGCTTGAGAGGATTGCGCCGGAGTTTGTCGATGATATCGCGCCGCCCGACGACAATGCCGCACTGCGGCCCGCCGAGCAGCTTGTCGCCGCTGAAGGTGACCAGATCCGCCCCTGCCGCCACACTGTCGGCAACGACCGGTTCCTTCGGCAGACCCCACACGGAAAGATCGACGAGCGCGCCCGAGCCGAGATCTTCGACGACCGTCAGCCCGTCGTTGGCATCGGCGATCTGACGAAGCTCGGCCAGTCCGACCTCTGCCGTGAAACCGACGATGCGGTAGTTGCTGGTGTGCACTTTCATGAGCACGGCCGTGTCCGCGCCGATAGCCTTCTGGTAGTCCTTGGCATGCGTGCGGTTGGTCGTACCGACCTCGCGCAACCGTGCCCCGCTCTTGGCTAAAACATCGGGGATGCGGAAGGACCCGCCGATCTCGATCAACTCACCGCGCGAGACGACCACCTCGCGCCCCTCGGCCAGCGAGTTGAGCGCCAACAGAACGGCGGCGGCGTTGTTATTGACCACGGTCGCGGCCTCGGCCCCCGTCAGCACCTGCAGGTGCTCCTCGACTATGCTGTCGCGCTCTCCGCGCGCGCCGGACTCCAGGTCGTACTCCAATGCCGAAGGACACGATGACACCGCGGTGACGGCCTCTATGGCGGGGGAAGCCAACAAGGCCCTGCCGAGGTTGGTGTGGAGAACGACCCCGGTGGCGTTGACGACGCGGGCGGGTCTCGTGCGGGCGCCCGCTTCGTGGAGCACGCCAATGGCATGCCGGACCACCAACTCAGGATCGACCTCGGAGTCCTCGACCTCCTGCCCGGCCAGTATGCGGTCGCGCAGCCCGGCCAGCGAAGAGCGCAGCTGAGCAACCAAGGCCCCGCGGGCATAGCGCTCGGCCCCCACCATGGACGCCGCCCGGGAGAGCAACACATCGACCGAGGGCAATCTGGCCAAGACCCGGTTAGTAGTGGGTTTGCCGACCACCGCCGAGGAATCGTGCCTCGTTCCCTGGCTCCGCACAAACAGGCCGGCCTGTTTGACCTCGCCAGGGGCTCCGTGTTGAGGTTTTCGCCGTGCCACGCGAAGCGGCAAAGCAGGTCGTCGCCATACTCAAGACCGCCGGCCACCGGGCCTTGTTCGCCGGAGGCTGCGTGCGGGACCGCCTGCTCGGCCGTGAGCCCGAGGATTACGATATCGCCACCTCGGCCAGGCCGGAGCAGGTCGAGGCGCTCTTCGACCACGCCGTGGGGGTGGGCCGCCGCTTCGGGGTGATGATCGTCGGGCACGCCGGCCACGACTTCGAGGTGGCGACCTTCAGGCGCGACGGCGGCTACGACGACGGCCGCCACCCACGCAACGTGGTGTTCGCCGATGCCGTCGAGGACTCCCGCCGCCGGGATTTCACCATCAACGCGATGTTCGAGGAGCCCGAGACCGGCGAGGTCATCGACCACGCCGACGGCCGCCGTGACCTCGAGGCCGGGGTCATACGGACGGTCGGCGATCCCGATGAGCGTCTGGCCGAGGACCGGCTGCGCATGCTACGGGCCGTCCGCTTCGCCGCGCGCTTCGCCTTCACGATAGAAGCGGGGACCATGGCCGCCGTGCAGCGGCACGCGCCGAGCATCGTTGAGGTTTCCGCCGAACGCATCGGCGAGGAGATCGTCCGTATGTTGACCGAGGGCCGGGCGCGCACCGCCTTCGAGCTTCTCGATGAGAGCGGCTTGCTCGATATCATCCTGCCGCAGATGTCGGACATGAAGGGGTGCACGCAGTCGCCCGACCATCATCCCGAGGGCGACGTGTTCGAACACACTCTCAGGGCGCTCGACCAGCTTCCCCCTGCCTGTTCCCCGACGCTGGCACTCGGTGTGCTGCTGCACGATATCGCGAAACCGGCGTGCAGGATGCCAAAGGACGACCGGATAGTATTTTACGGCCACACCAAGCGCGGTGCGCTCATGGCCGGAGAGTTCTGCGAGAGATTGCGTATGAGCCGACGCGACACCGAGCGGGTGGTATTTCTCGTCGACCAGCACCTGCGCCATTGCTCGGCGGCCGACATGCGGCCGGCCACGCTCAAGCGCTTCCTCCGCCAGGACGGCATAGACGAACTTTTGGCGCTGACGCGCATCGACGCGATGGCGGCCAACGGAGACCTCTCCCACTACGAGTTCTGCATGAACGCGCGCGACAGCATCGAGGAAACGGACATGCGGCCGCGTCTTCTGATCAGCGGCCGTGACCTGATCGAGATGGGACTCGAGCCCGGACCGTTGTTCAAAGATATCCTCGGGGAGGTCGAGGACGCGCAGCTCGACGGAACTATTTCCTCGAAAGAGGAAGCTCTAGGCCTGGTGCGTACGCGCTACAGGGAGAAGATGTAGTCGGTGAGCAGGCGAACGCCGAAGCCGGTCCCTCCCTTTGGGCAATAAGGTTTGGGTTTCTCGGCAAAGGCGGGCCCGGCGATGTCGAGATGCGCCCACTTGGCCTCCCCCACGAAGCAGCGCAGAAAAAGGGCGGCCGTGATGGTGCCCGCGTAGCCCGAACCTATGTTCTGGATATCGGCCGTGCTCGAGCGAATGTCGGCCATGTAGTCCTCGATCAAGGGAAGCTCCCACAAGCGGTCCCCCGAGCGCCGGCCGCTCTTTATGAGACGGCCTATGAGACCGGCGTCGTTGCCCATGATCCCGGCCACGTCGGAACCGAGAGCGACCATGCAGGCACCGGTGAGCGTGGCAAGGTCTATTATGCAATCGGGCTCCTGTTCGGCGGCAACGCACAGCGCATCGGCAAGCACCAAACGCCCTTCTGCGTCCGTGTTGAGCACTTCGGCCGTCTTGCCGTTGCGATATCTGATGATGTCGCCGGGTTTCTGGGCGCCGCTGCCGGGCATGTTCTCGGCAGCGGCGATGTAGCCGCGCACCTCGACGGCCGGCTTCAGGGCGGCGACCGCCTGCATGGTGCCCAGCACCGCAGCCGCGCCCGACATGTCCTGCTTCATCCATTCCATGTGCTTGGCCGGCTTGAGCGAGAGCCCGCCCGAATCGAAGGTGATGCCTTTGCCGACGAGCGCGACCCTGGCGCGGGCCTTGCGCTTGGGACGGTAGACGAGCTTGATGAAGGCTCCCGGCTCGTCGCTACCCGCAGAGACCCGCAGGATCCCGTTCATTTTCTCGCGCCGAAGCTTGTCGCCCTGCCACACCGTACAGCTCAGCCCCGACCCGCGAGCCAAGCGCCGGGCGGTGGCCACGAGGAAGGAGGGGGTCTTCACGCTCGACATCTCATTTATGAGATCGCGCGTCGATGCGGTCGCCTCGCAGACCGTGAGCGTTCTGGCGAGCCGCCGCCGCATGTCCGACGTACCGAGGTCCGAACCCGCCACCACGACCTGCGTGGCACCCGCGTAGGCATCGTCCGTGTCGGAGCGGTACTTGTCGTAACGGTAGGAAGCTAGAACGAAGCCTTCGACCGCAGCCTCCAACCGCCCACCGGCGCCACGGCCCAGACACAGGGCGACGCTTTGCGCCCGCGTCTCTGTGGCCGCGCGTGCCCCGGCCGCGGCGGCCCTGCGCCAGTCCTCGGCGGCCGGCTCCCGGCCGAGCCCGGCCAGAACTATGTCGCGACGACCGTCCTGCACGAGCAGACTGCTGCCCTGCTTGGCCCTGAAGCTGGCGGCCCCGGCCCGCTCCTCGACGCGTGCGCGCAACTCGCGGCCGAGTTCCCTCACCGCGTTCCCTGTCTCCGACCCCTCGCGGACCGGTATGACCCGAAGCGCCGTTTCCAGACTGCTGGCCTTGGCGGTGCTGAGTTTGATATTCATGACGGCCTCCGCGCTCCGTTTACGGTAATTTGGAAATACCGTCAACGCACCCTGCGGCCGGGGCACACAAGAATGGATGCTGAGCCAAGGCAACGATGCACGGCCGGCGGCAGCTTCGTCCGTCGCCGCGAAGCTGTTTTCATCATCCTGGCCGGACTCTTCCTGGGCACGCTCGCCATGCTCAACGTCCTCGGCGTGGCCCGCTTCGTCGACCTTTCCTTCACCCTGCCCGGGACCGGCCTGCGCGTGCCGATGATAGTCGCGGTCGGCGCCCTGCCGTATCCGATAACCTTCCTGTGTACCGACTTCATCTCCGAGCTCTACGGCCGGCGCCGCGCCAACCTCGTCGTGTGGACCGGCCTCCTGCTCAATCTCTGGGTCATGGCCGTCCTCTGGCTGGCCGGAGCGCTGCCCGGTGCCGGGGGGAACGACGGGGCCTTCTTCGCGGTCCGCCGGCTCGCCTTTTCGGCGGTGTCCGCCTCCATGCTGGCCTATCTGGCCGCACAGCTGATCGACGTCCGACTGTTCCACATGTGGAAGCGGTTGACCGCGGGCCGGCACCTGTGGTTGCGCAACAACGGATCGACGATGGTGAGCCAACTCGTAGACACGGTCGCCGTTATCCTCGTAACCCACTTTTGGGCCCGCGGCCTGCCGCTCGACGAAACGGCCGCCCTGGCCCCTCAGCTCGGCCTGCTCATCGCCTCGGGCTACGCGTTCAAGGTCTTCGTGGCGGCAGCCGACACGCTGCCCTTCTATCTGGGGGTGGCCTGGCTCAGGGCCTATCTGGGCATAGAAGAGAGCGAGGGGAACTAATCGCCCGGCTCCCCCGGACCGCCGCCGGTCGAGAAAGTGCCCTTGCCCCAGTACCAGACGGCCAGCCCCGCGACCGCGTAGACGGCAAGCCCTTCTATCAGGCCGAGACCGCCGGCCCACACGAACAGCGCCAGGACCAGAACCGTGGCCAGCACGGCCACCGCCTGCTCTACGCGTTTTTCACGAAGACGGGTGCGCGCGACATGAGCGCTGACGACCTCGCCGCAGCCGGGACAGCGACCGCCGGTCTTGCGCAGCAGCGGTTGCCCGCAGGCGGGACAATCTATCTGGGTGACATAGGGCAAGGGCCAGGCCCCCGCCTATAGCACCGACGTGCCGGCTCCTTAAGGCGTCCCGGCTAGCGTCCGCCGGCCACGGCCTGTACGCGCAACTCGGCGGGCTCGGCGACGCTGCTCGACACTCCGGCACGGGCCTGCCGAGCCTCTTCGAGCAGACGCGCCCGGTGCTTTCCGCGGTCGCGCTCACGCCACCGGTACAGCCCTTCGCGAACATAGTCCGCGTCCATTCCGAGCAGCGCACAGACGTTCGCGAACGAGAAGGGTCCGTGGTCGTCCTCGATGCCGACCCAGGCCTCGGCATCGAGATAGAGCTGTCTGCGCTTGCTGTCGGTTGCGTGCAGGTGCTTCTGGAAGCACTCGACAGCGTCTTGGATTATCGCCACCAAGAGTCGATGCTCGCCACACTTGTATCGCTTGCGCTTAAGCTGAGCGAAAAACTGCGTCGGCAGTAGTATGTCCGGTTCAAAAAGACGGTCCAGGCGCTCTTCCGCCCGAACCCGATCGTGCTGTTCCTCGGCCATCTTCCACACCCCTCACGTCCTCCGCCGGGTATGCGCCAAATCTCGGACGCGTACCCGCCGATCCCACAGCCACGTAGGCCACCATCGGAGTCAACAGTGCATTTTGTTTTGGGAATGCCACCACTGACCTCAACCACCCCAGCAGAACCAAATCGCCGGGCCGGCCGCGTTGCCGGCCCCGACGAGGTTTGGTCAGCATGCCACAATCCGTGACAAAACTGCAATTTTTATGTGCCTTACCCCCAAGCGGGGGGTCAGCCCGGATGCTCGGTCTCAGACGACGAAGGACTCGCCGCAGCCGCAGGTCCGCTTGACGTTCGGGTTGCGCAGGTCGAAGCCGGCCCCCTGCAGCCCGTCCTGATAGTCCACCTCGGTCCCGTTGACGTAGAGATAGCTCCTGCGGTCTATGTAGAGCGTTGCGCCAGCGTGCTCGAAGATCTTGTCCCCTTTACGTTCGCTCGACAGTTCAATTTTGTACTGCAGCCCGGAACAGCCCCCGCCGGTCACGCGAACACGCAACCCGTCGGCCTCGTCCTCGGTGGTGGCAAGGAACTCGGCGATCTTGCCGGCCGCCCTGTCAGTGATCGTCAACATCGTCTCTACCCTAATCTACACCTATTCGGACGTCCAGCGAGCGGCTGGCTTCATGGCGCAATGCCGCGCTGCGTTATCCATTGCCTGCCCTGGCCACCGCTTTCTCGTAAAGCGGCGAGAGATGGCGCAGCCGTTTGACCTCGGCAACCACGCGGCTGGCCGCGTACTCTATCTCGTCGGCGCTGTTGAAGCGTCCTACCCCGAAGCGCAGGGAGGAATGGGCCATCTCGCTGTCCACCCCTATGGCGGCCAGAACATAACTGGGCGCGAGAGAGGCCGAGGTGCAGGCTGACCCGGAGGAGACCGCCACGTCCTTCAAGGCCATCAGCAGGGATTCGCCCTCCACGTAGCCGAAACTCACATTGAGATTGCCGGGCAAGCGTCGTTCGAGATCACCGTTCACCTGTATGAAGTCGAGCTCGGAGCTGAACCTGTCGAGCAAGCGGTCCCGCAGCCCACCGGTACGCTCGCGCTCGCTTTCCATCTCGGCCGTGGCGATCTCGGCCGCACGCCCCATGCCGACTATGGCCGGCACGTTCAAGGTGCCCGAGCGCATGCCACGCTCGTGACCGCCGCCGTCCATTTGTTGCTCCAAGCGCACCCTGGGGTTGCGCCCGCGCAGGTATAGGGCGCCGACGCCCTTGGGGCCGTAGATCTTGTGGCCCGACAGCGAAAGGAGGTCCGGGCCCGTCGAAGACAGGTCCAGGGCCAACTTACCGAAGCTCTGGGCGGCATCGCTGTGGAACAGAACGCCGGCGCTGCGGCAGACCTCGGCAATCTCCGCTATGGGCTGGATGACGCCGATCTCGTTGTTGGCGTGCATGACCGACACCACCACGGTGCCGGGCTCGATGGCATCGGCGACCTGGGTAGCGCTCACCAGTCCCGCCCTGTCGGGCTCGAGGACCGTGAGCCTGGCCTGCCCGGCCGCCTCGAGGGCACGGCAGGCGTCGAGTACCGCGCGGTGCTCGGTGGCCACCGTGACGATGTGGTTTCCCTTGTCGCGGTAGAACCCGACGACCCCCTTGAGAGCGAGATTGTCGGATTCGGTGGCGCCGCTCGTAAAGACGATCTCACGGCGTTCGGCGCCGATGGAGCGGGCTATCTTTTCACGGGATTCTTCGACGGCGGCCTCGGCGTCCCAACCGAAGGAATGGGTGCGGCTGGCCGCGTTGCCGAACAGTTCACCGAAGTAGGGCAGCATGGCTTCGAGCACGCGCGGGTCGACCGGCGTCGTGGCCTGGTTGTCCAGATAGACCTTGCGTCGCTCCATCTCGCTGCCTCATGCGGCCAGGAAGCGTCCGGTGTGGGAGCCCGCGTGGGCGGCCACCTCTTCGGGCGTTCCGGCCACCACCACGGCACCACCGCCGCTGCCGCCTTCGGGCCCGAGGTCTATTACCCAGTCGGCGCTCTTGATGACATCAAGGTGGTGCTCGATGATGATGACAGTGTTGCCGGCATCGACGAGCCTCGACAGAACACCCAAAAGGCGGCGCACGTCGGCGAAGTGAAGGCCCGTGGTCGGTTCGTCGAGAACGTAAACGGTCTTGCCGGTCGCCTTGCGAGCCAACTCGCGTGCCAGCTTTATGCGCTGGGCCTCGCCGCCCGACAGTGTGGTGGCCGGCTGTCCCAGGCTCACGTAATCGAGTCCGACCGAGGCCATGGTTGCCAACTTACGCTTGGCCGAAGGGATGGGGTCGAGAAATTCCAGCGCCTCGGCCACCGTAAGGTCGAGAACGTCGGCGATGGTTTTGCCCTTGTACCGCACCTCGAGGGTCTCACGATTGTATCGCCGGCCCTGACACACGTCGCAGGTAACGTAGATATCCGGGAGAAAATGCATTTCTATTCTCGACATTCCGTCACCGCCGCAGGCCTCACAACGGCCGCCTTTGACGTTGAAGGAGAAGCGCCCGGCAGAGTAGCCCCTGATCCTGGCCTCGGGGGTCTGAGTGAACAGTTCGCGCACATCGGCGAACAACCCGGTATAGGTCGCCGCGTTGGACCGTGGCGTGCGCCCGATCGGTGATTGGTCGATTTCGATGACCTTGTCTATCTGCTCGACGCCTTCGAGTGCGGTCAGCTTGCCGACAGCCGCGCTCGCACCGTGCAACCGCGAGGCCAGAGCCGCGTAAAGCGTATCGACCACCAAGGAACTCTTCCCCGAACCCGACACCCCGGTCACACACACCATGCGTCCGAGCGGGAACTCGGCGGTGAGGTCACGTAGGTTGTTATGGCTGGCGCCTCTCACCAGGAGCGACGAACCGTTGCCCTTGCGGCGCTTTGCCGGAACGGCGATCGTCTCGCGTCCCGCCAGGAAACTTCCCGTCAGCGAGGCCTCGTCGGCCATGATCTCGTCCGGACTGCCCGAGGCGACCACACCGCCGCCCTCGATCCCGGCCCCCGGTCCCATATCCAAAACATGATCGGCCGACTGTATGGTATCGGCGTCGTGCTCCACGACCAGAACGGTGTTGCCGGCGTCGGTGAGACGCCGCAGACTTCCGAGCAAGCGTCGGTGATCGCGCGGATGGAGGCCGATGGAAGGTTCGTCGAGAACGTAGAGCACCCCCGATAGCCCGGCGCCGATCTGCGTGGCCAACCGTACCCGCTGCGCTTCGCCGCCGGACAGGCTCGCCGACGGGCGGTCAAGGCTGAGATAACCGAGCCCCACCTCCGTCATGAACTCGAGCCGTTCGGTGATCTCCTTGAGAACCAATTTTGCGACCGTCTGCTCGCGGCGCGACAGTTTTAGCCCCCGCAGGCTCTCGAGCGCCTCGGCCGCGGGCATTTCACAGAGCCGGTCGATGGCGTTGTCACCGACGGTCACGGCCAGAGCTTCGGGCCGGAGCCGGCGCCCGCCGCAGCCGCCGCAGGGGCGCTCGGCCATGAAACGCTCGAGTTCGCCCCGCACCCATTCGGATTCGGATTCGCGGTAGCGGCGGTCGAGTATCGGCAGGATACCGGCGAACTGCCGGGCGCGCGGGGTGCGGCCTGCCCGCCGCGGTCTGGCGGGCAGGAGCTTGTCCTCCCCGCTGCCCTCGAGAAACATGCGCCGGGCCCGTTCCGGCAGCTTGCCGAAGGGTGTGCCCGCTTTTACCCCGGTCGCGCTATATATCCCCTCGGCGGCCCATTTGTACTTCTCGATCAAGCGTTTGCCCCAAGGGCCTATCGCGCCGTCCTCCACCGCCTTGCCGGCCTCCGTCACGACAAGCCCGGGGTCCAGGGTCGTACTCTTGCCAACGCCGCTGCATGCCTTGCAGGCGCCCTGCGGACTGTTGAAAGAGAACAGCCGCGGACTGAGTTCCGGACAGGAGGTCCCGCAGCGCGAACAGGCAAAACGGGTACTGTAGGTCGATTCCTTGGTCTTGGCCGATTTGGCGGCCGTGACCGAACGCACCACGACGGTGCCCGAGGCCAACGAGAGCGCTTGCTCGACGGCATCGGAGAGCCGCCGCTCGGCGCCGGGGCGTATCGTCAAACGGTCGATGATAATGTCGATGTCGTGGCGTTGGCTGCGCGACAGCTTGATGTCGGCCGTCAACTCCGTGTCCTCGCCGTCTATGCGTGCGCGCGCCCAGCGGCGCCGCCATTCGGATATTTCCTTGCGGTACTCGCCCTTGCGACCGGCCACGACGGGCGCGAGGACGTCGACGCGAGTGCGGCGGGGCAGCTTGAGTATCTGGCCCGTTATCTGCGAGCTGTTCTGCGATGCGATCGCACGGCCGCATTCGATGCAGTGCGGGTGTCCGACCGTCGCATACAAGAGCCGCAAAAAATCATAGACCTCGGTTACCGTCCCGACCGTCGAGCGCGGGTTGCGGCTGGTCGTTCGCTGTTCGATGGAGATCGCCGGTGACAACCCCTCTATGGAGTCGACGTCGGGTTTTTCCATCTGGTCGAGGAATTGCCGGGCGTACGCCGACAACGACTCCACGTAACGCCTCTGTCCCTCGGCGTATATGGTGTCGAAGGCCAGCGAGGACTTGCCGGACCCCGACAGGCCAGTGATCACCACCAGCGCGTCGCGCGGAATATCTACATCGATGTTCCGGAGGTTATGTTCACGCGCGCCTCTTATGACTATGCATTCGTTCACCGGACCGGTTCATCCACCTTCGAGTTCGCTCCTGAGCCCGGCCAACTCGCCCTCCACCAGCGACCGGTAGCGCTCCAAGCTTGCGGCATCGGAAGCTTCGAAGCGCATGACGAGAACCGGCTGGGTGTTGGAGGCGCGCACCAAGCCCCAACCTTCGTCGAACTTCACACGCACACCATCGACATCGATGATCTCATAGCCAAGCTCACGGAAACGCCGGCAGGCACGCGCGGCCAATTCGAACTTGATATCATCCGGACAGTCGACGCGTATTTCGGGGGTGGCGTGGCATTCGGGCAAACCGGCGAGCAGACCGCGCACGCTGGTGCCGGTCGAGGCCACAAGCTCTATCATCCGTGCACCGGCGTAGATGGCGTCGTCATAACCGAAATAGCGGTCGGCAAAGAACAGGTGCCCGCTCATCTCGCCGCCGAGCAACGCACCGGTTTCCCGCATCTTGGCCTTGAGAAGCGAGTGGCCGGCCTTCCACATCACGGCACTCCCGCCGTTGGTCTCTATGTCGTCGTAGAGCCGCTGCGAACACTTGACCTCGGAAACGACGGTGGCGCCGGGGTTCTTCGACAGAACGTCGCGCGCGAATATGACAAGCAGTTCGTCGCCCCATACCACCGCGCCGTGTTCGTCGACCACGCCGATACGGTCGGCGTCGCCGTCGAAGGCGACCCCGAGATCAGCCTTGTCGGTGGTGACGGCGCGAGAAAGGTCCTCGACGTTCTCGGGTACCACGGGGTCGGGGTGGTGATTCGGAAAGGAGCCGTCGGGCTCGCTGAACAGATCGGTGACCTCGCATCCGAGCTCGCGATACAGAGCGGGCGCCACCTCTCCGCCCGTGCCGTTGCCCGAGTCGACCACGATGCGGAGCCCCTGGCCGCAGCGACCGAGCTTCTCTGCCACGTAGCCCTGGTAGGCCGGGATGATCGGGTATGTCTCCTCACCCCCGTTGCCGCGTACCAGACCGCCGGCCTCCATGATCGCGCGCAGTTCCTGGATCGCCTCTCCGTGAATCGTCGTCTTGCCTATACATATCTTAAAGCCGTTGTGGTCCGGGGGGTTGTGACTGCCGGTGACCTGTATGCCCGCCACCAGATCGAGATGATGGATGGCAAAGTACATCAGGGGGGTCGGACACTGGCCTATGTCGACGACGTCGATGCCGCTGTCGCGAAGCGCGGCCTTCAGCGTTTCGTGGTAGACCGGAGAACTCAGCCGGCAGTCCCTTCCGATCGCGGCACGCCCTATGCCCTCGGCTTCGAGCTTGGTCGCGTATGCCTGCCCGAGGCGCGCGACGAAACTCTCGTCGTAGTCGCGCCCGGCCACCCCACGTATGTCGTACTCGCGGAATACCGCGGGATTGATCGTCACGCCGCTACGCTCCCGGCCGCCTTCTTCGCCATCGTTGTGGCCATCACCAGGGCCTCCGTCATGCTCCCGGGATCGGCTTTCCCGCTACCGGCAATATCGTAGGCGGTGCCGTGGTCCGGCGAGGTACGCAGGAGCGGCAACCCCATGGAAACGTTCACGGCACGCCCAAATTCCAAGAGCTTGAGCGGTATAAGGGCCTGGTCGTGGTACATACAAAGCACGGCATCGTAGTGGCCGGCTTTGGCTGCCGCAAACAGAGTGTCGGCTGCAAAAGGCCCGGCCGTGTCTATCCTCGAGCGCCGCAGCGCCGTCACGGCCGGGGCGATGGTGTCCGCCTCTTCGGTTCCGAACAGCCCGCCTTCGCCCGCGTGCGGGTTGAGCGCGGCCACAGCCAAACGCGGGCGTGCTAGCCCGTGGTAGCGCGCCAGGTGGCGGGCGGTGGCGCGCCCAGCCTCGACAATGAGCTGCTTGCTGAGCACCGCGGCAACCTCGCGGTGCGCCAGATGGGTGGTCACCGGCACCACGCGAAACCGCCCCCCGGCCAGCATCATGGTCGCACGACGCCCGGTAAGCTCCGAGAGGTAGCCCGTGTGTCCGTCATAGTCGTGACCGGCCCGGCTCATCCACATTTTGTTTACGGGGGCGGTGACCAGGGCGTCCTGTCGGCCCGCGACCACCGCGCGCGCAGCGGTATCGAGATACTCGAAGGCCGCCTGCCCCGTCCGGCGCGAGGGTCGCGGCAGCAGGCGGCCGCTCGGACGCGGCAGGCGCGTCACCTCGACCAACTCGTCTATCGCCGAAGCGGCACAAAGCGGGGCCGCCAGGCACAGGTCGGTGGCCAGCCGGGCGAGGATGCCGGCGTCACAGAAGGCCGTGATCCTGCAGGCGCGCCTTACGCGAGCGCTGGCCGCCGCCCGCAACAGGACTTCCGCGCCCACGCCCGCGGGGTCGCCCATGGTCACGGCAAGCCGCGGCCTCATTTTGCGGCCAGCCGCTCGACCTCGTCGTATCTGTCGGCAACGTGGTGCCGCTCGTACAGATCGTGGTCCACCCAGTGCCGGAAACGCCGTGCCAACTCTTCCTCGTAAAGGCGGTCGCGCAAGGGGTCGGCGACCTCATCGAGCGGCACGCGCGAAGCCTCGAGACGACGCACCAGGTGCACGATGTGCCAGGCCCCCTCGGCCCTGAATGGGCGGCTTGACCGGCCTTCGGCAAGACCTTCGATGGCCTCGGCTATGAAGGGGGCCAAGGCGGCGGCCTCGAAGACGCCCAGGTTGCCGCCTTCGGCGGCCGTCGGGCCGCTTGAGTAAAGCTTGGCTGCCTCGGCAAAACCGTTGCGGCGGGCTTCCTTGTAGGCCTGCTCGGCTCGCTCTTGTGTCGTCGGCCCCTGGCCGTCGTCGCCGCCGGCGGGCACCGGCATGTAGATGTGGCCGATCTCGGCCCGCGGCGGCAGTTCAAACTCAAGTTCGGCAAGCCAGGCTCGCTCGACCTGTTCGTCGGTGATGCTGATTCGCGCGCGTATCTCACGATTGGCCAGCGTCAACTTCTGGACCTCTTCGCGCATGCGCTCGAAATAATCCCGCCACCCCAGCCCGGCCTCCTCGAGAGCCTCCATGACCTCCTCGCGGCTACTCTGGCGTTCGGCAAGAACGCGATTGATATAGTTCTCGACGTCCTCGTCATCGGCTTCCATGCCGTAACGCTCGAACTCCGAGCGGTAAAGGCGCGCCAGGATCATCATGCGAAGCAGCTGGCGACGGCTGCCGCTCTCTTCGGGCGCCAGGAGGCGCCCGCGGCCGTTCTCATAAGCATCGAGGTCGCGCACGGTTATGGCATCGCCATCGACCGCCGCGACAACGGCGTTCACAAGGCGGTCGGCCAGGGCGCGGTCCGGACCGAGCAGCAGGGACCCGAGAAGTGCCGCGGCCAGGCAGGAGCGGCCGATGCGGGAAGCGAGAACGGCCTCAGGCAAGGCCGTCCTCCACAATGCGCTCACAGAGGGTATCGAGAAAGCTCGTGATCTCTTCCATACGCTCGTCCCAGTCGCTCCGGTCCAGCCGCATTGTAAGCACTCCACCGGGCCGGATGCGAAATCCTTGAGCTGCGGACCCGGCCAGGCTCACCAATGCTGCGGGGTCCAGGGGCGAAGCTTCGTTGAAGCTCATCGTCAGGCTGGCTCCGGCGCCCTTGCCCGTGAACACTTTGAGCGATTCCACGGCCAAGCTCTTGAGCGCGGGCCTGAGCGACATCACACGCGCGTAGGCCCGGACCGGAGGAGGGGCGGGGCCGAAACGGTCCACCAGCTCGTCCATGATCGCCGTCACTCCGGAGACGTCCGCGACATTGGCAAAGCGCTTGTAGACCAGCAAACGCTCGCCCACGTCCTCTATGTAGCCGGCGGGGATGAAGGCCTCGCCCCCGACTTCGACTTCGGGTTCGACGGCGGGCCGGTGCGGTTCGCCGCGCAGTGAGGCCGCCTCCTCCTCAAGCATGCTCATGAACAGCTCGAAACCGACCGCTTCGACGTGCCCGGACTGTTCCTTTCCCAGCAGGTTACCGGCGCCGCGTATCTCCATGTCGTGCGCCGCGACCTTGAACCCGCTGCCGAGGTCGTCGAGGGAACTGAGCACTTCGAGCCGTCTACGGGCATCGTCCGTTATGAGGTGTTCGGCCGGCACCAGGAGATACGCGTAGGCCCGCCGGTAGGACCGGCCGACCCGGCCGCGGATCTGGTAGAGCTGTGCCAGTCCGAAAGTATCGGCGCGGTTGATGATGATGGTATTGGCGTTGGGAATGTCGAGACCAGACTCGATGATCGAGGTGGTCACCAGCACGTCGACACGCCGCTCCAGGAAATCGAGCATCACACGGTCGAGTTCGCTCTCACGCATCTGCCCGTGGGCAACGGCGATGCGCGCTTCGGGCACCAGGCCCGCCACGAGCCCGCGTGCCTTCTCGATCGTGGCCACGCGATTGTGGACGAAGAAGGCCTGCCCCGAGCGGGCCAGTTCACGCATCAGCGCCTGCTGTATGAGCCCCTCGTCGTAGCGGGCCACGTAGGTCCTTATCGCCAAGCGGTCCACGGGCGCGGTCGCGATCAGGCTCAGGTCGCGCACGCCGCCGAGCGCCATCTGCAGCGTGCGCGGGATGGGGGTGGCCGTGAGCGTGAGAACGTCGATCTCGCGCCGCATGCGCTTGATCCGTTCCTTGGCCTTGACGCCGAAGCGGTGTTCCTCGTCGACGATAAGGAGGCCAAGGCGCTTGAACACGACATCGGTCTGTAGGAGCCGGTGGGTGCCCACGACGATGTCGGTCCCACCCTCGCGCAGTCTGGCAACGACCTCGCGGTTCCCGGCCGCGCTGCCGAGACGGCTCAGCATTCCGATCTCGATGGGGTAACCCGCCATGCGACGTTTGAAGCTCTCGTGGTGCTGGCGCGCCAGAACCGTGGTCGGCACGAGCAACGCCGTCTGCTTGCCGCCCATGGCCGCGAGGAAGGCCGCCCGCATGGCGACCTCGGTCTTGCCGTAGCCGACGTCCCCGCACACCAAGCGATCCATCGGCTTGGACGCACCCATGTCACGGACCACATCGGCGATCGCGACCCCCTGACCTTCGGTCTCCTCGAACTCGAACTGCGCCTCGAAATCCTCGAAACCGGCGTCCTGTACGGCAAACGGCGCACGCGAGCCGGCCGAGCGATAGGCCTCGACCTCGAGCAGGTCGCTGGCCAGCACCATGATCGCCTCGCGCGCCTTGGTCTTGGTACGCAACCAGGCTCCGCCCCCGAGCTTGGCCAACTTGACCTTCGACCCGGAGCCGGCATGGCGCTCGACCAGGTTTATGCGGTCTACCGGCAGGTAGTATCTGTCACCGTCGGCGTACTCGATGTGGAGAAAGTCCCCCTCGGTGCCGCCCGCGCGAAGATGGATCAGGCCGCGGTACAGGCCGATGCCATGGTCGACGTGAACAACGGGCTCCCCCTCGACAAGGTCGCTCAGCCCGGTCGTGGCCTGCTTTCTCGCGCGCCGCCTGCTGTGGGCCGCGTGGCGCCTGCGCCCGAATATCTCCTCGTCGCTGATCAGGGCCAGGCCATCGCCATCGATGCGGAACCCCTCGGCCAGGCGCCCCTCGATGATGGGCAGGCAACCGTCCTCGGCCCCGAGCGCGGCCGCCAGGTCCGGCACGAGACGGGACGATTCGAGCAGGTGGGCCAGCCGGGCCGCCTGCGTCGCGTCACTGGCCACCACCACCGTGCGGCAGCTGCTGCGATAGTCGGCCAGCACACGCGCCATCGGTGCAAAACCGCTCCTGGCGCGCGCAGCCCTGATGCGGGCCCGAGCCTCGGTTACGGCGCCGTTGGCCTTTACCTCCAAATTGAGGACGCGGGCCCGGCCCCCACCGGACCCGGGTACGCGTTCGGACCTGAGATCCACACCGCTGTGCCCGTCAATGAAGGACGACAGCTCGTCGGCGGCGACGTAGAGACTCTCGGGCGGAGGATAGAAGCTACCCGCCCGCGCCACCGCACTCTCGGCCTCGGCCAGCCGCTCCTGGAAGTCGCCGGTGGCCTCGCGGACCTTGCCGGGCTCATACTGTACGACCAGGCTCGAGGCTGTGAGGTAGTCCTCCAACCAAGCCCTTTCCGTCATTGCATAGGGGATGAGCAGTTCGATCCCGGGTATCGGCAGGCCCTCGGCCAGGGCCCTGTCCAGTTCGGCGGCTTCGCTCGTCGGCAGCGACAGCTCGTCGGCCCGTTCCAAGACGGCGCGCCTGGCGGCGCGGCTGCGAAGGCGCGCGGGGTTCAGGGCGGCCGGCGCCAACAGGACGGCCTCCTCCACCTCGGCGACCGAACGCTGGTCGACCGGGTCGAATATACGGATCGACTCGATGACGTCACCGAGCAGTTCTATGCGCTGAGGCAGGTCGTTGCCCGGCGGAAACACATCGATGATGCCGCCCCGCACGGCAAAGTCCCCGGGTTCCTCGACCAGTCCGGTGAATCTGTAACCGAGCTCTGTGAGACGCTCGCCCAATGCGTCGCGGTCGCACTCCTGGCCGACCACGAGGTAGGCCAGCGAATCGAGCAGCTCGGTGCGGCTCGGCGTGCGCTGAAGGATGGCCTCGGGCGAGGCCACCACCACCGGCGCTCTGGCGGCCGCGAGCTGGTAGAGCGCGGCCATACGCCCGCTCTCGATCTCCGGCGGCGCCGAGACCATCTCGAGCGGGGGCGCTTCGCGCGCCGGCAACAGGTGCACGCGTCGTTCGAGAAACCCGAGATGCGCGCCCTCGCCGAGGAAGGTGCCAATCTCCTCAACGAGCGTCTCGGCTGCCGAACCATCGGGGGCGAGGACCAAGAGCGGACCGCTACCGGCCCCACTTCGTCCGGCCACATCCAATCCGGCCAGGCGGGCCAGCAGATAGGCCTTGGAGCCTCCGGCCAAACCGCCGACGGTCCAGCGCGGGGCCGGCAGGCCGTCGGCCCGGGCCCGTTCAAATTCGGAACAGATCTCTTCGCTGGAAGCGAACGCGGGCAAAGCCCGTCAGTTATCGCCGAGAAGACCCGCCAAGGCACGCAAGCCCAAGAGATAGCTCGCCGCTCCGAAGCCGAGGATCTGTCCGGTCACAACATCTGCGAGCAGTGACGTGTGTCGGAACTCCTCGCGCCGGTGGATATTGGACAGATGCACCTCGACCACCGGGATCTTCGTGGCGATCACGGCGTCGCGGATCGCCACGCTGGTGTGCGTGTAAGCCGCCGGGTTGATCAGCAGTCCCGCGTACGAGGTCCGGCCCTCCTGGATGGCCGATACTATGTCCCCCTCGCTGTTGGACTGGAAGGTTTCCAGTTCGATGCCGAGTTCCGCGGCCAGCCGGGCAAGCGCGGCGTTGATCTCTTCCAAGCTCGAGGTCCCGTAGACCGATGGCTCGCGATCGCCGAGAAGATTGAGGTTCGGCCCGTGTACGACCAACACCTTGGCCGTTGGTATTGTGCCCCTGCTCATGACCCGCTACAGCTTGTCGGCGATCTCCGCCAAGGCCAAGGCCTCGGTGTGGCAGCTACCGATCCCATCGGCCACCACGAACAGGATCTTATCTCCACGCGCTTTCTTGTCTAAACCCATGGCTTCCAAAAGGGCCGCCCTATCGAGGTCCCCGGGAAGTTCGCTGGGAAGTCCGAGTGTGGCCAGCAGCTGGTCGAGCCGGTCGGCATCGGCCTGATCGCAAATCCCGAGCGCACGGGAGACCCGCATGGCCGCGGCCATGCCGACGGCAACGGCCTCGCCGTGCAAAAAGTGCCCGTAGCCCGCGCTACGCTCGAGCCCGTGGCCAACCGTGTGGCCGAAGTTGAGGATGACGCGGTAGCCACCGGTCTCGCGCTCGTCGCGGGCCACAACGGCGGCCTTGAGCCGGCAGCAGCGCGCCACGATGTCGGCCATGAGTCCGGCGTCTCGCGCCAGCACGGCCTCGTGCTTGTCCTCGAGCGTGGCGAACAGCTCCTCGTCCAGTATAACCCCGTACTTTACGACTTCGGCCAGACCGGCCTTGAACTCGCGCTCGGGCAGGGTGGCAAGCGCCGCGGTGTCAGCCACGACCAAGGAGGGTTGGTAAAAAGAACCGACCAGGTTCTTGCCCTCGGTCCGGTTGACGCCCGTCTTGCCGCCCACGCTCGAATCGACCTGGGCCAGCAGGGTGGTCGGCACCATGACCAAGCGCAGCCCGCGCAGGGCGGTCGCGGCGGCGAAGCCGGCCACGTCGCCGATGACGCCACCCCCCACGGCAACTACGAGGCTCGAACGGTCGCCGCCGCGGGCGAGCACGGCATCGTAGATGGTCTCGACAGTGGCCAGCGTCTTGAAGCGTTCGCCGTCGGGTATCTCGACGACCGAGGCGGCGCACCCGGACTCTCCGAGCCCGTCAAGGATGGGGCGGGCGTAGAGTTCGCGCAGTCCGGGGTTGGTGACGACGGTGACCCCGCCCGTACCGGCCATCTCGCCGATCATCGCGGCCGCTTCGGCTATGAGCCCCGGCCCCACACGCACCTCGTATGAGCGCCGCCCAAGCTCCACCTTGACCGTGCATCGGGCCGGCATCGGTCTAACCGTCGTCGCCCTTCAGCCGCGGCCCGACAGCGGCGAGCACCCGTGTTGCCGCCTGTTCCACCGACAGGCCGTCGGTCTCGACCATGACGTCGGCCTGCTTGTAGGCGTCCATGCGCTGCTCGAACAGTGCCTCGAGGGCCTCGGGGTCGGCCGCCAGCGGACGCAAGGGAGCCGAGCTTGCCGACATGCGCTTGCGGAGAGTCTCCAGACCGGTGACCAGGCACACCACGACGCCCAAGGCCCTGAGCGCGGCTTGGTTGCCGGCTTCCACGAAGGTCCCGCCCCCGGTGGCTATCACGGAGGGGCGCTCGGGTTGCAGTTCGGATATCACCTCGCTCTCCAGCCGGCGGAAACCGGCCTCTCCCCGCTTGTCGAAGATGTCGGCTATCGCCATTCCGGCCCGCTGTTCGATCAGCTCATCGGTATCGACGAACTCGCGGCCCAATCTCTTCGCCAGCCGGCGTCCGACGGCGGTCTTTCCGACGGCCATGAAGCCTGTCATGACGACGTGCTTCAAGTTGAACGCTTGGCAACCTGATCCATGTAACCGTCGTAGTTACGCGTGACCTCGGCAAGGGAATCGCCTCCGAACTTCTCGAGGAAGAGCTTGGTCAGTTCGAACGCGACCACGGCCTCGCATATGACGGCCGCCGCCGGCACGGCCAGCACATCCGAGCGCTCGACCGCCGCGGTTGATTCCTCTCCCGAGGCTATGTCGACCGAGCGCATGGGTCTCATGAGGGTCGAGATTGGCTTGAAGGCGATACGCGCCACGAGCGGCTCGCCGGTGCTCATGCCGCCTTCGGTCCCCCCGTAGTTGTTGGAGGCCCGCCCGATGCCGTCCTCCGTCTTGATGATCTCGTCGTGTATCTCGGAACCGCGCACGCGCGCCACGGCGAACCCGGCGCCCAGCTCGACCCCCTTGACGGCCTGTACGGCCAGCAAGGCGCCAGCCAAGCGGCCGTCGACCTTTCGGTCGTAATGGACATAGCTACCCAGCCCCGGGGGAAGCCCGGTCACACAGACCTCGACGACACCGCCGAGCGTGTCACCGTTCTTCTTGCAGTCATCGACCAACGCGATGACCTCGGCCTCCGCCGCGGCGTCGGCCATGCGCACCTGGGATGCCTCGGCGCGTTCGAAGGCCTCGGCGGGTGAGAGACCGCCGAGGGGCGCTCCGACCCCGCCTATCTCGACGACGTATCCCATGACACTGACGCCGAAGCGCTCTAGGACCTGGCGGCAAAGCGCCCCGGCCGCCACCCGCGAGGTGGTCTCGCGCGCCGAGGCCCGCTCGAGCACGTTGCGGATATCGTCGTGGTCGTACTTCTGTGAACCGACCAGGTCCGCGTGCCCCGGTCTGGGCCGCGTGACGGCCAGCGAGTCGTCGCGGTCACCCGGATCGGCCGACATCTTCTTTTCCCAGTTGGCCCAGTCGCGGTTCTCGATGACCAGCGTGACGGGCGATCCCAGGGTCTCACCCCAGCGTATTCCCGACCTGATCTCGGCACGGTCCTTCTCGATCTTCATGCGCCCACCGCGCCCGTAACCCTGCTGGCGCCGGGCCAGATGGCGATTGACCTCGTCGATATCGACCGGCCAGCCGGCCGGCAGACCTTCGATGATGACCGTGAGGCAGGGGCCGTGGGATTCTCCTGCTGTAAGAAAACGAAGCATTTCTCCCAACTTATCATAGCCGCCTGCGAAATTAATCCGTCCCCGGCCAGACCACCGTCGGGGTCACCACGACCAGCAACTCCTCGCCGTCGCTCGAACGCTCGGTGCTGCCGAACAGAGGGCCGAGCAGCGGCAGCGAGCCGAGCAGCGGGAGACCGCTGCCGCTGCTGCGGTCGGCCGAACGCAGCAGGCCCCCGAGCACCAGCGTCTCGCCGCTTGCGACCGTGGCCGTGCAGCGCAAGCGCCTGGCCAGCTCTTCGGGTATGCCGTCGGGGGGCTGCGGCGTCCCCAGAGTGCTCGAACGGGCTTCGATCAGCATGCGCACCCTGCCGTCGGCCTCGACGCTCGGTTCGACGCTGAGCGTGACGCCCACGGGTATGGATTCAACGGCACGGCCGCCCGCCGGCCCGGCCGTCTCCGACAGCGGGGCTCTCTCGGGCAGGCGTATGCGCAGTATGCGGACACTCTCGATAAGCGCGGAGCTACCCTCCTCGGTAACGAGCCTGGGGCGGGACACGACGCGCACGCGGCCCGAGGACTCGAGGGCCGAAAGCTTGGCCTCGAGGTCGGCCCGGCCACTCTTGGCAACCAGCAGGGAACCGTCCAGCGACCACTCCACGCCCAGCTCCGTCCTGGCCGCCCGTGTGAGTTCGACGATCTCCGCCTCCAACACCACCGTGGCCGGGCTTGCATCGAGCCGCTCGACCAGACGAGCGAGCCGGGCGGCCCCTTCCTCCGGGCCCTGTGCGACAAGCACCTTGGCGGCGGAGTCGGCGACAAGGACCACGCCGAGCTCACGGGCCGCGTCCCCGAGCAGGCCGGCCATACGCGTGGGGTTGGCGCGCGCCAGCGGAACTACGGTGAAGCCAGGTTGCCCGGAGACCTGCCCGGAGGCCTCCTCCAGCTCCCCGGCCACCGGAACGACCTCGAGGTAAGACTCGCCCAGGCGGTAAGAGAAGCCGTAAACACGCGACATCGCATCGAGCCGCTGCCGCCAGCGGCTGTCGGCGGGCCCCTCGCTGGCCACGAACTGGCCGTCGAGACCGGGAGCCAAGACCAAGCCAAGACCGGCCTGACGGGCCAGATCATCAAGCCAGCGCGAGAGCGGACGGGTACGCAGCCGCACCGTTACGGGCGCCGCCGGCAGGCCAGGCACGTTAGACAGGCTCGGCAGCGACGCTGCCACGCCCTCGGAAGGGCCCGGAGCTTGCCGGCCGAGCAGCGCGGCGAGCGCCGCCACGGCAAGCGCCGCCACGGCGAGGACGAGCCGCACGCGGTGGCGGCCGCCTTGGGTCGGCGGCACCTCGAACTCGGCACTAGCCATCGCCGACGAACCGCAAGCGGGCCAGAGCCAGACCGACCGGCCCACCCAAGCGCCTCCCGAGAGCGAGCGCTCTGTCCTGACAGGAGCTGGCCAGGGCAACGCCGGCCAAGGGGTCGAGCGAAGCGGCCGTGGGCGGTCCGGCCCCGGGGTCGCAACCGAGATAGGCGGCCAGGCTCATCAAGGCGCAAGGCTCGGCATCGACCGCCGTCAAGCTCATTCCGGCGGCGGCAAAACGCGTATGTATCTCGGCCACCAGCCCGGCCGAGGTCTCCACCGACAGCCCGGCCGAGCCTTGTACGGGCACACGCAGACGGGACTCGTCGCGGACCGGCGGCTCATCGTCGACGAGCAAGCGACAGTGGCGACCGCCCACGGCCACGAAATGCTCGAGCCCGGTAGCACCGGCGGCCAAGGCGCATTCCAGAAGACCCGCGGCCACTAGCTGCCCCGCCAGCGGAGGACCCGCCGAAGCGGCGCAGTCGAGCAGCAGCGCTTCGTCGTCGCTCCGTTCTATGACCGCGAGCACGAGGCCACTGTCCTCGGCCAGCCAGAAGGCCGCCGGCCCGCTGCCCGGCCCCCCCAAGCAACGCCGGACCCGGGCAAGCAACGACATGGAGGAACCCTGCAGGCCACGGGCCGGAGCCGTCAAGGACCGGGGTGTAATGTCGACAAAAAGCTCCGGTCATGAGAGACCAGCAGCCGCTCCGATGTCGCTTTGTGCAGAGGTGGTCCCCATCGGCGGGCCGCGGGCGCTCGGCCGCCTCACCTACCTGGTCCCCGACCATCTCGCCGACACAGTGAGGCCCGGCACTCGCGTGCTCGTGCCCCTCGGTAGACGCAAGGTCACGGCCGTCGTAGCCGACCTACCCGTGGCCAGGCCCGCAGGCATTGCCTTGCGGGAGATCGCCGACTCGCTCGACAGCGAGATCGTCGTGCCCGCCGATGTCCTGGGTTTGGCCGAGTGGACGGCCGGCTACTACCTGGCCGCCCTACCCGAGGCCCTGGCCTTGGCGCTGGGCAAGGGGCTAACAGCGACCTCCTCCAAGCTCTTGCATCTGGTGGACGCCGCCGTAGCGCGCAACGACGCCGAACGCCGCGTCGTCGAGTTTCTCCAGGCCTCGGGGGGACGGGCCGACCAGGGTCTGTTAAAGCGGCGGCTGCCCGCTGCCGGCCTGCCTGCGGCACTACGGTCGCTGACCGGCAGAGGGGCCATCCGCAGCGAGGACACGCTGCATGGCCCGCGTGTGAAGGAACGCTACGACACCGTGATCGAGGTCGTGGGCGAGGCGGGCGAGGAACTCGCAACGGAACTGTTCCGGCGCGCCCCCAAACGCCGGCGCCTCTGGGAGCATCTGCTCGCCCTGCCCGCGCGCCGTGCGAGCATGACAAGCCTCACCGAAGATCTCGGCAACGTCAGCGCCCAGCTACGCGAGTTGGAGGCCGCGGGGCTGGTGTCAAGGGTGCGCGAGGAGGTCTATCGCGCAATACCGCTGGCGAAGGACAAGGATGTCCGGCCCGAACTCAGCCCCGAACAGAAGCTGGCCGTGGAAGATGTACGCACGAGCTTCGGGCGCTTCGAGGCCTTCATGCTCCACGGCGTCACCGGCAGCGGCAAGACCGAGGTCTATCTGCGCCTGATCGAGGAGGCGCTCGAGCGCGGGCTCGGTGCGTTGGTCCTGGTGCCCGAGATCCCGCTCACGCATCAGGCGGTGGCCCGCCTGACCGCGCGCTTCGGCCCTACGGTGGCCGTGCTCCACAGCGAGCTGGGAGCCGGAGAGCGCTGGGACCAATGGCGCAGGCTGTGCCGGCGGGAGGCCACAATAGCCGTCGGCGCCCGTTCGGCGGTCATGGCGCCGGTGGCCGACCTCGGTCTGGTCGTCGTCGATGAGGAACACGACCCCGCCTACAAACAAGGTGACGGCATCCGTTACAATGGGCGCGACCTGGCCGTGATCCGTGCCCGCCAAGCCGCATGTCCCGTGGTGCTGGCCTCTGCGACACCCTCGCTCGAGACCTGGGCCAACGCTGGAGCCGGCCGCTACCGCACCCTCAAACTTCCCCACCGCGTAAGCGGCGGCCGCCTGCCGCCGGTGGAGGTCGTCGACCTGCGCGGCCGGGACATCACCGCACTGGGCGGGATCTCCGAATATCTGGCCAGGGAGCTCGAGAGCAACTACAAGGCCGGCGGCCAGAGCCTGCTCTTCCTCAACCGCCGTGGCTGGGCGGGTAGCCTGCAGTGCTACCAGTGCGGCAACACGGTCGACTGCCGGTCCTGCTCGGTGGCCCTCAAGCTGCACAAGCAAGAAGGGCGTCTGCGCTGCCACCACTGCGACAGCAGGCGGCCCGTGCCCGATCTGTGTCCGGATTGCGGCGCCGATGGCCTGCTCGCCGCCGGACTTGGCACCCAGCGCCTCGAACGTGCTGTGGCAAAGCTACTGCCGGAGGCCCGGGTGGCAAGACTCGACCGCGACACGGCGGCGGCGCGCGGCAGCTCGGCCGCGATCCTGGAGGCCTGGCGCCGCGGAGACTTTGACGTCTTGGTGGGCACGCAGATGGTGGCCAAGGGCCATGATGTCGCCGGCGTGACCTTGGTCGGCGTCATCCAAGCCGACTCTCCGCTTTGCATGCCGGATTTCCGTGGTGCCGAGCGGGCCTTCCAGCTTCTCTGCCAGGTCGCCGGACGGGCCGGACGCGGCGAGCGCCCCGGACGCGTCATAGTACAGACCTACCGGCCGGAGCACCCCGCAGTACGCGCCGCGGTAGCGCACGACTACACGGGGTTCGCCGAACAGGAACTGGCCGAGCGCCAGGAACTGGCCTATCCGCCACACACACGTATGACGCTCATCCGCTTCGAGGGAAGGAAAGAAGATGCGGTCTCACGACTGGCCACGCGCGCGGCCGCTTTTGTCTCGCGACAGCCGGGGTCTTGGCCGAACCTGATCGTGCGCGGCCCGGCAGCTTCGCCCATCGCCAGGCTGAGGTCGCGGTATCGTTACCAACTGCAACTACGCAGCAGCGAGGCCGCCAGCCCGCGGCGCGCGGCCGCCGCTTTGCGCGAAGCGTTCGAGGCCGAGGCCCGCAAAACCGGCGTCCGCGTCATCATCGACGTCGACCCGGTCGACATGATGTAACCCCCTTGCAGTTCGGAAGTTTTTAACGTTGACTATCCCTTGTGGCCGTCCTCGAGATCCACAAGTTCCCCGACAAGATCCTCACGCAGATGGCCGGCGAGATAACGAACATCGACGGTCGCGTCGCCGGCCTTCTCAACAGCATGGTGGACACCATGTACGCCGCCAAGGGCATCGGTCTGGCCGCTCCCCAGGTCGCCGTTCTCGACCGAGCGCTCGTCATGGACATCGATACGGACAACCGCGGCAAGAAGTTGATGAAGCTCGTCAATCCCGTTGTTTCCGAAGCCTCTGGGGAGATCACCACCGAAGAGGGCTGCCTGAGCGTGGTCAACTACACCGCCGAGGTGACCCGGCCCTCGAAGATACTCGTCAAGGCTTGGACGACCGATCACAAAGAGGTCGAGTTCGAGTTCGAGGATTTGGAGGCCGTGTGCATTCAACACGAGATAGACCACCTCGACGGTATGCTGTTCATAGACAAGATCTCGAAGCTCAAGCGCGAGATGTACCGCAACCGCCTCAAGAAGATGGCCAGACACGGGCCAGACGAACCGGACAAAGACGACGTTCCGCGAATCTGACGGCGACATGAGCCGGCGGCTCCGGCTGTTATTCTTCGGCACACCCGGGTTCGCGCTGCCCTCACTCGAGACCTTGCTCGCCGGACCGCACGAGGTGGTGGCCGTGGCCACGCGCCCGCCCAAGCCGCGCGGGCGTGGTCAGGCCGCGCAAGACTCGGCGGTGGCAGCCGCGGCGGAGGCGGTCGGCATCGAGACGCTCGCGCCCGCCACTCCCGCCGACGAAACCTTTCAGGACCGGCTGCGGCAGCTTTCACCCGACCTCGGCGTGGTGGTGGCCTACGGCCGTATACTGCCGGCCCCGCTCCTGGGGCTTGCCCGCCTCGGCTTCATCAACGCCCACGCTTCTCTGCTGCCGCTTCTTCGCGGCGCGGCGCCCGTGGAGCGTGCCATCTTGGGCGGCTTCGAGAAGACAGGCGTGACCATCATGCGTCTCGACGAGGGCATGGACACGGGCGATATCATGAGCGCGCGCGAGCACGCGATCGCCCCGGGAACCGACTCCGGCAGACTCTCGGACGAACTGTCCGGGATCGCGGCCGAGCTGCTCCGGGAGGCCGTCGAGCTGCTGGCCGGGGGCAGGGCCGGCTTCAGGCCCCAAGACCACGAGCGGGCCACCTACGCGCCACCGGTCGGCAAGGAGGAGGCGCGCATCGATTGGCACCGGGCGGCCGAGGCCATCGAACGGCAGGTGCTGGCCTTCTCTCCCCGGCCGGGCGCTTTCACTTTCGACGGAGACCGCCGCATCGTGGTGCTCGAGGCGCGCGCGGCGGCGGCGGACAAGGCCGCTGCGAGCCCCGGCGAGGTGAGCTCGGCCACGGGCGAGTCGTTGAAGGTCGCCTGCGGCTGCGGCGTGCTGGCGATCGCACGGCTCAAGCCGGCCGGTGCCCGGGCGATGTCGGGCGCCGAGTACCTGCGTGGCAGGCGCGGCAACGCCGTGCCCCGTTTCGATGGCCGAGACTGACCCGCGCCGGCTGGCCTTCGACGTCCTGCTCGATGTCGAGCGGCACGGCGCCTATGCCGACGCTAGGCTGGCCCGAGCCCTGGCCGACACCATACTGGAGGAACGCGACCGCCGTCTGGCCACGCTGCTGGTCTACGGAACGCTGGCCCGGCAGCTGACCCTCGACCACAGTCTCAGCGCCTACGGCAGCAAGGCAGCGGCGGACCTGGATCCCGAGGTGCGGCTGGCCCTCAGGCTAGGGCTGTTCCAGTTGGCCTTTCTCGACCGTGTCCCTGGTTGGGCGGCCGTCGACTCAGCTGTACGGCTGGTCAAGGAGCGCCTTCCGCACGCATCGGGCTACGTCAATGCTGTGCTCAGGCGCGCTGCGGACAAGGGACTGGCCACGCCGGCGGGCGACGATATCGCACGCAGGTCCGTCGAGCTGTCCCACCCGCCCTGGTTGGTCGAGATGTGGTCGGAGCAACTCGGAGCGTCCGAGGCCGACCTGCTCATGGATGCCGACAACCAGGGAGCGGCCACCGTGCTTCGCGCCATCGGTGACCGCACCAGCCTTCTCGATTCGCTGCGCGCCGAGGGGCGCCGTGTCGAGCCGGGGCGTTGGGCGCCCGCGGCCATCGTGTGCGCGGGCCGGCCGCCTGACCGGGCCGGCCTGCTGGCCCAGGGCGAAGCCTCACAGTTGGCTGTACTGCTGGCCGGTGCCGTAGCGGGGCAGCGCATTCTTGATGTGGGGGCCGCCCCCGGTGGCAAGACGGCCTATCTTGCCACTCTTGCCGGCCCTAGCGGCGAGGTCGTCGCGCTCGACCAAAAAAGGGGGGCGGCCGCAGAGATCATGGAGCGGGTCGAAGCGGGAAGCCCGGACGGCCGCCGCGCGCGCGTGGTGCCCGTTGAAGGCCCGGTCGAGGAGTTCACCACGGACAGGCCTTTCGACCTCGTGTTCGTCGACGCCCCGTGCTCGGGGCTGGGGACCCTGCGGCAGCACCCCGAGATCAGATGGCGCCTGTCGAGAAGCGACATCGGGCGGCTGGCCCGACGGCAGGCGGCGATGTTGGCGGCGGCAGCCGCCCATGTCAGGCCCGGCGGAAGGCTCGTGTACGCGACCTGCACGATCTCCAGGGAAGAGAACGAAGGGGTCCTCGAGTCGTTGCTGGCCGGCCGTGACGAACTCGAAGAGCTGGCCGGGCCGGCCGGCGGGCTAGACCTTGCCGCCGAGCTCTTCGACGAACTGGGCCGCTTCAAGAGCTTCCCCCACCGCCACGGCACCGACGGCTTCTTCGTGGCCCGCCTGGCCCGAAGGCCCTGAATCCGGACCGCTGTTTGCGCGTCTGAGGAACGGTTCGTATAAGCCCGCCGTACCCCCGATGCCGCTTGTAGCCCCTTCCATATTGGCCGCCGATCTGGCCAGGCTCGCCGACGAGGTCGCCGCCGTAGAACGCGCCGGTGCCGACTGGATACACGTCGACGTCATGGACGGACACTTCGTGCCCAATCTGACGATGGGACCGGAGACCGTGGCCGCCCTCAAGCGCATCACCCGGCTGCCGCTCGACGTTCACCTCATGATAGAGAATCCGGCCGATTACATAGAACCCTTCGCGCGTGCCGGTGCCGAGCTGATCACGATCCACCGTGAGGCCGTCGATGACGTCGAACCGCTGTTCGAGAAGATCGAGGCCTGCGGCTGCCGGCCCGCCGTGGCCATCAATCCCGAAACGGCCGTGGAGGCCGTCTCGCCGCTCATATCGCGGGCCGCGATGATACTGGTTATGAGCGTCAACCCCGGCTTTGCCGGCCAGGGCTTCATCGGGTCTACGCTCGAGAAACTGTCGGCACTCGCCGAACTCAAGCGGCGCTGCTCGAGCGACTGTCTGCTCGAGATGGACGGTGGCATCAAAACCGGCAACGTCGCGGCGGTCATCAGTGCCGGTGTCGACGTCGTGGTGTCGGGCTCGGGAGTGTTTGGCAGCGACGACTACGCGGCGGCGATAAGGGTGATGCAGACCGGCAAGACGGTCTGAGCGTCCGGTGGCTTCGTTTTCTGACGGCGCCGTGTTATCCAGCCTCGTTTGTTCGGTCTCAGGGACGGGGCGTGGCGCAGCCGGGTAGCGCGCCTGCTTCGGGAGCAGGAAGTCGGAGGTTCAAATCCTCTCGCCCCGACCATGACCGGCAAGGTCTGGACTTACACGCCTGATGGGATACCGCGGTAACCTCGGCTGCCTGTGGACCCTGCTCCTGCTCGCGCTCATCGGCGGGAGCCCCCTTCTGGTCGGGCTGCTGAGGGTCTTTCTCGCCGTCGCCCTTGTCACGTCGATAGCCGGCCTGGTCGGCAGCTGGTGGATAAGGCGGCGGGCGGTAGAGTTCTACACCAGCAGCCAGGGCGAGGCGCACAACCGCTTCGTCGAACTCCTCGTGGTCCTGCTCGTGCGTCTGGCCGAGGTCGATAGCAGCCTGGACCGCCGCGAGGTGGCTGCCATCCGGCGCTTCTTCGAACGCAACCTCGGTTACCGCGACGAACGGCTGGTCTGGCTACGCGACCTCATCAAGGCCAGCCGCTACCGGACAGAGACGACCGAGGAGATCTGCGCCGAGATCGCGGCCGGCTACGGCCTCCAGGAGCGGCTCATAGCCATGCGCGTGCTAGCCGAGGTCGCGCGCGCCGACGGGGCAGTGGCAGCGGCCGAGATGGACTTCGTAAGATCCGTGGCCGCCCTTCTCGGCCTCGGGGCATTCGCCGGTGAGTTCGGGCAGGCCCCAGGCCAAGCCGCCGGCGCGGCCCGCGTCGACGAGGCCTTGGCCACGCTCGGGCTCGACCGCAACGATAGTGACGCTAGTGCCATAAAGGAGGCCTGGCGCCGCCTGTCCATGGAAAACCATCCGGACCGCGCCACCCACCTCGGCCCTGAGTTCCGCAGGGTGGCAGAAGAGCAGATGCGGCGGATAAACGGAGCCTACGAGGACCTCAAGGACGCCGGCCTGGTCGCCTGAGGCCTGCCTCGAATGCGGGCAATGCCGCCAAAGTCGGCAGTCAGGGGCGGTCCGCGCTGCCGCTTACCCCTGATTTCACAGGGCTGAGCCGGCAGCCGGCGTGGCACCTGGCTTGCAATCAAGACCCTGACCGGGCCGGTTCACCGGCGGCCGCATATGAGCGGCCGGGCGCTTTACAGCCCAGCGGCGTTTCTCATAGTATGCGCCGCCCGCTGGGGAGCCCGCCCAGAAATTCGAGGAGGAAGCGCAATGAAGAAAGTCGAGGCTGTCATCAAGCCCTTCAAGCTTGACGAGGTCAAAGAAGCTCTTAGCGGAGCAGGTGTGCAGGGCATCACGGTTAGCGAGGTCAAGGGTTTTGGCCGTCAACGCGGTCACACAGAACTCTACCGTGGCGCGGAATACGTGGTGGACTTTCTCCCGAAGGTGAAGCTGGAGATCATCATCAGGGACGACCAGCTCGACCAGGTGGTCGAAGCTATCGGCTCCGCGGCCAAGACCGGCCGTATAGGCGACGGCAAGATCTTCGTCACCGAGGTCGGCGAGGTCATCCGCATCCGCACCGGAGAAAGAGGCGAATCCGCCCTCTGAGGGTCCGGGCACCGGCCAGCGCGTAAAAAAGCGATAGGAGGATCTAGTCAGGAATGACAGCGAAGGAGGCACTCAAGTTCGCCGAGGAGAACGGCGCGGAAATGGTAGATTTCAAATTCTGCGATTTTCCGGGCACTTGGCAACATTTCACCACACCCATCAACCAGCTCGAAAACGAAGTGTTCGAGGAGGGGCTCGGTTTCGACGGCTCGTCCATTCGGGGCTGGCAGGCGATTGACCAGTCGGACATGCTGGTCATTCCCGACCCGTCCACCGCAAAGATGGATCCGTTCACCGAGGTCCCGACGTTGTCGTTCCTGTGCGACATACGCGACCCCATAACCGGGGAAGGTTACACGCGTGACCCGCGTAACGTCGCCAAGAAGGCCACCGAGCATCTCAAATCGACGGGCCTTGGCGACAATGCGTACTTCGGACCCGAGCCTGAGTTCTTCATCCTAGACAGCGTGCGCTTCGAGACCGGCGAGAATTCGTCGTTCTACGAGGTCGACTCGGTCGAAGGTGTCTGGAACTCCGGCGAGGACGGCGGCCAGAACCTCGGCCACAAGCCCCGGTACAAGGAAGGCTACTTCCCGGTACCACCGGTCGATAGTTTCCAGGACATCCGCACCGAGATGGTGCAGTCCATGGAAAAGGTCGGACTGATCGTCGAAAAGCACCACCACGAGGTAGCGACCTCGGGACAGGCCGAGATCGATCTGCGGTTCCTACCGTTGCTCGAGATGGCCGACGCTCTGATGTGGTACAAGTACGTTTGCAAGAACGTCGCCCGGCGCAACGGGCGCACGGTGACCTTCATGCCCAAGCCGGTCTTCAACGACAACGGGTCGGGCATGCACGTACACCAGTCGATCTGGAGCAACGGGACGCCGATGTTCGCGGGAGAAGGCTACGGCGGCGTGTCCGAGATGTGCCTGCACTACATCGGCGGCATTCTCGCCCACGCACCTTCGATATGCGCCTTCTCGAACCCGACGACCAACTCCTACCGGCGTTTGGTCCCGGGCTTCGAAGCACCGGTCAACCTCGTTTACTCGAGGCGCAACCGGTCGGCGGCCGTACGCATACCGATGTACTCGCCGTCGCCGAAGGCCAAGCGTATCGAGGTGCGCTTCCCCGATCCGCTGTGCAACGGCTACCTCACCTTCTCGGCCATGCTCATGGCCGGACTCGACGGCATAGAGCGCAAGCTCGATCCGGGCGAGGCCATCGACAAGGACATCTATGCCCTGTCGGCGGAGGAGAAATCCGGGGTGCCAAGCGTCCCAGCCACGCTAGAAGGTTCGCTTGAGGCTCTGCGCAACGACCACGAGTTCCTGCTGCGCGGCGACGTGTTCACGCCGGACGTGGTCGACACCTGGATAGGCTACAAGTACGAGCGCGAGATCAACGAGGTAAGGCTACGGCCCCATCCCCACGAATTCGAGCTCTACTACGACGGCTGAGCCGCCAAGAGCGAGGCTCTTTAAAAGGTCCGTTCCCGCCAGGGAGCGGGCCTTTTTCTTTTCAGTCGAGCACGACGATCTCGACCCGGCGGTTACGGGCCCGGCCGGCCGGGTCGTCGCGCCCGTCCGGGGCTTCGTTGGAAGCTACCGGGTACTTGGAGCCGTAACCGGCCGCTGACAACAAGGCCGGGGCCACGCCCGCCTGCCTCAATGCCCCGGCCACCGCTGCGGCGCGGCGGCGGGACAGCTCGAGGTTGAAGAGTTCGGCGCCAATGGCGTCCGAATGGCCTTCGACAAAAATACGCCGCCCGCGGCCCGCATTGACGAGCACGGCCGCTACCCGCCGTAGTTTCTCCTCGGCCGAAGGCCGGAGGCCGTCGCTGCCGAACTCGAAGAGCAGGTCGGCAACGGTGACCTTGACGCCACGCTCGTCGGCCTCGGCCTCCAGCGAGGCGCCCTTGAAGGCGGCCAGCAAGCGACGGTTGCGTCTTAACGCGCGGCGGCCACGGCGCTTGCGGCGCAGTTCTTCACCGGCTTCGTCCCCGACCAAAGCTTGCGCGTCGGCGGGTACGGGCGGCACGGGTGCGGGACGCGCGGCACAGGCAGCCAGGACAAGGCACATCAGCGTGGCGGCAAGCGCCCGCAGCGGCGCCCCGTCAAGCACTCTCGACACCGCGGCGCCCCATGAAAGAAGCCAGAACGAAGGCCAGGGCGCCGAGGGTGATAAAGCTGTCGGCAAGGTTGAAGGCGGGCCAGTGCCAGGGGCCGGCATAGAGGTCGATGAAATCGATGACCTCGCCGAGCGTGAGCCGGTCCCAGGCATTCCCGAGCGCCCCGCCGATTATCGCCGCGGCAGCAGCGCACTCCAGTGTGCCGCTCAACCTGTCACGCATGAAGAGGACCGCGAGCGTTGCCACCACCGCGGTCGTGATCAGCGCGAAGAAGGCCGACCGCATCAGCGGGTCCGCTGTGGCCAGCATCCCGAAGGCGGCCCCGGGATTGCGAACGTGCACCAGGGAGGCAAAGCCCGGTACCAGGCTAACGCTGGTGGCCGGGTCAATGGATGTGGAGACGGCCCACTTGCTGAGCCGGTCGAGGGCCACCATCACGGCAACGACGGACCAGAAGACCGGCTTGCTCACGACATGGCGGCCATCACGCCGTAGCAGCGGCTGCAGGCCTCGGGATGGTCGGCGTGCTCGCCGACCGTCTCGTGGTAGTTCCAACAGCGCGAACACTTGGCACCGTAGGCCGGCGCCACCTCGACCTCCGGCACCGTCTCGCCCGGCTCCAGCAGTTCGACCTGCGAGACGATGAACAGGGTGGCAAGCTCATCAGCACCCACCCCGGCAAGCACGACGGCATCCTCGCCGCCGACTGCCAGCTTGACGCACGCATCGAGAGAGTGGCCGATGGCGCCGGCCTTGCGCGCCTCCTCGAGGCAACGGGTGACCTGCTGCCGTATTTCCCAGATCCGGCGCCAGCGGGCGGTCCGCGAGGCGTCAGACCACTCGCCGGGTGGCGCCGGGAAATCAGTGAGCAACACGCTGTCGGTGCCGGTAGAGGGGCCGATGGACTCCCATATCTCCTCGGCGGTGAAAGGCATGACCGGTGCGATAACGCCCGCGAGCACGCGCACGATCTCGTACATCGCGGTCTGCGCGCTGCGTCTCTCCCGCGACGCTCGCGCCGAACAGTAAAGACGGTCCTTGACGATGTCGTAATAAAGCGAGCTCAACTCCACGCTGCAGAAGTTGTTGAGCGCATGGTAGACAACATGGAATTCGTAGGCGTCGTAGGCCCGCCCGCAACGCGCGGCGAAGTCGGCAAGTTCGGACAGCACCCAACGGTCCAGTTCCACCATGTCGCCGGCCGCAACGGCGTCGCTCGCGGGATCGAAATCACGCAGGTTGCCCAGGGCGTTGCGCGCCGTGTTGCGCACGCGCCGGTACGAATCGGCCAAGCGAGCCAGTATTTCCTCGGACAGGCTCACGTCGTCGCGATAGTCCTCGGAAGCCACCCATAGTCTCAAAATGTCGGCTCCGTAACGCTTGACGATATCCTGCGGCGAAATGACGTTGCCCAGCGATTTAGACATCTTGCGCCCCTCGCCGTCTAGCAGGAAACCATGAGTGAGCACGGCCTTGTACGGGGGGCGGCCACGCGTGACCGTCGATGCCAGCAGCGCCGAATGGAACCACCCGCGGTGCTGGTCGCTGCCCTCGAGATAGAGATCGGCAACGGTGTCGGGGCCGTGATCGGCCTCGGTGACAGCGGCGAAACTTATGCCCGAATCGAACCACACGTCGAGGATGTCGCGGTCGCGGTCGAGAGCGGTGCCGCCGCAGGCCGGACACGATAGCCCCGGCGGCAGCAAGCGCTCGAGCTCTCCGTCAACGAACCACAGGTCCGAACCTTCCCGGCCGAACAGGTCGGCGGCGCGCGCGGCCAGCTCCTCCGACACGAAAGCCTCGCCGCAACCGGCACAGTGAAGAGCTAGCACCGGAACTCCCCAGGAGCGCTGGCGCGACAGGCACCAGTCGGGCCTCGCCTCTATCATCCCGCGGATCCGCTCGCGCCCCCAAGCGGGTATCCATTCGACCGCGTCTATTCCCTCCAGTGCGCGGCGGCGCAGGTCACCGCTGTCCATCGATACGAACCACTGCTCGGTGGCACGAAACACCACCGGATCCTTGCAGCGCCAGCAGTGGGGATAGCTGTGCACTATATCCTCGCTCGCCAGAAGCCGCCCCTTGGCGTCCAGCAGCGCGATGATGTCCGGGTCCGACTCGAACACACCGCGGCCGGCGAACTCCGCAACCTCGTCGGTGAACCGGCCATCATCATCGACGGGAGCATAGACGTCGAGCCCGTAACGGCGACCGACGGTAAAGTCGTCGTCACCGTGCCCGGGCGCCGTGTGCACGCAGCCGGTGCCGGCCTCGAGGGTAACGTGGTCGCCGACAACCACGAGCGAGGAGCGGTCCAACCACGGGTGTCGTGCCGTCATGCCCTCGAGTTCACGGCCCTTGAAACCGGCAAGGACACGACCGAGACCGAGTGGTTCGGCGAGTCCCTCGACCATGGCGGAGGCGACCACAAGCGGTCTGGCCTGGCCGGCGGAGGACTCGACCACCGAGTAGTCGAGGTCGGGGTGCAAGGCGACGGCCAGGTTGGCCGGCAAGGTCCACGGCGTGGTCGTCCAGATGGCGATAGCCGGCTTCCTGTCGGCGATAGCATCCAGCGGGCCCGAGGGTCCGACGATGTCGAAGGCGACGTAGACCGAGGTGGAGCCGCGGTCCTCGTACTCGACCTCGGCCTCGGCCAGCGCCGTCCGGCACGAAGCGCACCAGGAGACCGGCTTGCGCGAGCGATAGAGCCCGCCGCCGGCCACCATACGGCCGAACTCGGCGGCTTCGGCCGCCTCGTAAGCATGGTCCGTGGTCAGGTAGGGGCTGTCCCAGTCGCCAAAGACCCCGAGACGCTGGAACTCCTCGCGCTGGACGCCGACGAAACGCTCGGCAAGCTCGCGGCACTTGCGGCGGACCTCCACTATGCCCATCTCCAACTTGGCCCTCCGCCCAATGGCCTTCTCGACCTCGAGCTCGATGGGCAGCCCGTGGCAGTCCCAGCCCGGGCGGTAGGGGGCGCGATAGCCGGCCATGCTGCGATACTTGATGATGATGTCCTTGAGGACCTTGTTGAGCGCGTGTCCCGCGTGGATGTGGCCGTTGGCGTAGGGCGGGCCGTCGTGAAGGAGGAACAGCGGCGCCGAGGCGCGCAGTTCCAGCATGCGCTGGTAAAGCCCCGCCTTGTGCCAAGCCTCGAGCCTTGCCGGCTCGCGCTTGGGGAGATTGCCCCTCATCGGAAAGTCCGTGGAGGGCAGGTTGAGAGTGTCCTTGTATTCCATCGTGCGCGGTAAGAGAGCGCTCATAGCAACGGCCACCGGGGCTGGCAACTACGCCAGAGCCGCGCTAGCGTCGCTCGATGGCCAAACGGCTGCAGGTGGACTTCCGCAAGCCCGGACCGACGATGGTCGATGAGAACGGGCAACCACGGCCCTGCGCCAGCGGTATGGGGGAACTCAACGCGGATACAAAGGCCACGCTCGACAAGCTCGGCATCGAACGCACCGACCCCTGGGGGCGTCCGTTGGAGGGCCGCTAGTCGGCGGCGACACGGCGGACCGGACGGCGGCGCGCGCGGGCCGGGTCGTCCCAATCAAAGGTGAACTCGCGCCTGAGCCCGAGGAAGTAACAGCACATTCCGTTGTCGAGATCGTTGTGGAAGGTGCGCTGCACGCCGTCGTCGAATAGCACTCTTACCAAACAGGTGCCGCCCGTTATCGTCGAGGTCATCTCCTCGACCACCGCGCCTTCACCCCATTCCTCGCGTTGGTCGTGATAGACGCGGTCGCCCAGCCTCAGGTACAGGCGAGCCTTGGCCATGACGCGAACGATACACCGCGGTCGGTCCACTAGCCACCCTTTTTGACGGGCCGGCGGGACAAAAAACGTGCCAGTGCGGGGGTCCGGCGGACCGCCGGATCAGAACCCTCAACCGCCGTTGGGAGCTATCTCGACCTTGTCGCCGTCGACCAGGACCGGGACTATGCGGCGGCCACCGGTGAGCTTCAAGACCTCAGGAATAACCTCGGGGGTCTCCTTGACGTTGATCTCGTTGTACTCGCCACCGCGCGCGTCAAGTTCCTCGCGCATCGCCGCACAGTATGGACAGTCGGTCTTGACGTAAAAGGTAACCGCCATGACTTTCCTCCTATTCCAGGTAGCCGAGGCTTCTCAACCCGTCGAGCTGGTCGAGACTGGGCACTTGTTTGGCCTCGTTGTGACGGGCGACGTATTCCTTGACGAAGCCCTTCTGTGAAGGTCTGTACCGGCGTTCGACCTCAAAGGGCAGTTCGTAGCCCGTGGCCTTTCTTCGGAACCATGCGATCTTCTTTCTCAGCTGTTCGACACGCGGTCCGTGGCGTATGGGACGTACCTGCGACGGGTCCAGCCTGGCGTTGAAGTATGAGACCGAACAGTCGTCGCGGCGGTGGTCGATCTTGCCGGGGCAGCCCACCACCAGAAGCGAGCCGTCGCTTCGGTGCACCCCCCAGCGCTGCGGCTGTCCGGGCACGACACGGCTCGAGAACACCACGCGCGTGCGCCTCGGCGGCTCCCCGAGCAGTCCGGTCTTGAGCGAGCGCCCATCCCACTTCACGGGCCGGCCCAGCCCGAGAAAGTCGGCCACGGTCGGCACGATATCCACCAAAGAGACTGCCGCTCCGTAACGTGGAACCACACTGGCGGTCCTCCCGCCCGGCGGCTTTATAATGAGCGGCACCTGTACCGACGGGTCGTTGAGGGTCTCGCCATGCCGGAAGAAAGATCCGTGTTCGCCGAGACTCTCGCCGTGGTCGGCGGTCAGAATGATAAGAGCCTTGTCGTATATGCCTCGCTCGCGCAGGGCCGCAAAGAGACGCTCGACCTGCCCCATCGTGTAGACGATCTCGTTATCGTACGCGTCAACATAGTCCTCGACGGTCGCCGCCCCCGCGAGCCGCTGAAAGCGCGGGACCGTGCCGGGCTCCATGGGCCGGCCGATAGTACTCTTGTAACGAGACCTGAAGTCTTCGGGCGCGCTGTAAGGTCCGTGCGGGTCGATCAAGTGCACGAACAGGAACATCTTCCGGGGGGCGTCATCGAGCCACTCGAGCGCGGCGGTGACCGTCTGTTCGGCCTTGCGTTCGTAGTTGTCGCGATTGTCCTCCCGCGACGGCATGAGGTCATCCCACACGGAAAAACCCTGGTCGAGATCCGATAGGCCGGAGATCATCACGGTACTGCTGACAAAGCCCGCAGTGGCGTAGCCCTTCGACGACAGCAACTCGGCTAGCGTAAGGTTCTGGGCCGGCAGAGCCTGCCCGAGATGCTTGACCCCGTGACGGTAGGGGTACCTACCCGTCATCAGGGAGGAGAAAGCGGCCGTGGTGCGCGGCCACGGCGTGAACGCGCGCAAGAAGACCACGGACTCATCGCTGAAATCGGCGACCGCCTTGGCGGTCTCGCGGTGGTACCCGTAGGTGGACAGGGGGTCGGCGCGCAGAGCGTCGATGGCGACTATCACGACCGGCGTGGGCCGGCTGCAAGCCGACAGCAGTGCCACCGCCGCCACCAAGGTCAGTCTCACGAGTTGCCGCCCGGTCGGTAACAAGCCCGTTACTCTTCCTCGCGCGCGGCTGCCCCCAGCGGTGTACCTTCGACCTTGCGCACCGAGGTTTCGAGCACGGTCAACTCGACGCCGTTGGCCGACCGTATGACGATGCTGTCGCTGTACTCGTTGAGGTGCCGGCGTTTCTTGATACTGAGAACGGAGAAACGGCCGGGATGACTTTGGTGAACTACCTGGTCGCCTTCTTTGAGCACCGATAAGTGCGTATCTCAACCAAGGAAAATTGACGAACGTTCGGCAAGATGGCGCCCCACCATGACCTCCACCGTACGACGAAGCCGTGCCGTCATCGCGTCGAAGTCCAGCACCGAAGCACCAGCGAACCGCTTCTCCCGATAAAGATGGATCCTCTTGCCGAAAGCGATCGTCCATTTGGTCGGTAGCGGCACGAGGCCGGCCACGCCCAGGAACGGAAAGAACGGGGTTACGGGAATGAAGGGCGCCCCGAGCGCCTTGCCGAGCTGCTCGCTGCGGCCGATCACCGGGTAGATCTCTTCGGCGCCGATGACCGCGAAGGGAACGATGGGCACCCGGTGGCGCATCGCCAGACGGGCGGCCGAGGTCGAGAAGGACCGCAGCTGGTATCTGTCCGCGTACAGCTTGCCGATCCCGTCGACCCCTTCGGGAAAATTGACCAGCAACTCACCGCGGGAGAGCAGTTCATCGGCCACCGTATAACGCGCCGGGGCGGCGCCGCACTTGCGGTACATATCCGCCACCGGCCCCATCTTCTCCACGAAACGGGCGTAAAGGGGGCGCGCAACCCTGCCCTTTCCGTAACGGCTGATGGCGTAGGCGACCATGGCCCCGTCGAAGGGCAGGCCGCCCGAGTGATTGCCGACCAGGATGGCCGGACCCTTGGCCGGAATATTGTCGATGCCGACCAACGACACCCGCCAGTAAGCGTCGAACAGGAACTTGACGGCCGGCAGGACCTTGTCGCGAAAGTCCAGGTCGAGACCGTAATCGTCCTCGGCACCCCAGGCCGTAGCGCTGTCGCGGGGGGCGGTGGCAAGGGCCAGAGCCTCGCGCAGTGCGGCATAGCGGGCCTCGGCCTCTGGGCCGTCACGCTTGGTCTCGACCGTACGCGCGGGCCTCCCACGGCCGGGCCGTGCCCCAGCTGCCCTGTCTCGCGCCGCGTCGCCCATGACGGCGGCGAAGCTAGCAAACCGCTAGCGACCTCTCAAGGGGTTTGTGGCCCTGTGGCCGAAAAAACTCGTAGATCAGAGCCCCGGCTCCCGCGGGCGTCCCTGGCCAGGGCGCGCAGGCCTTCGGCGACGATCCCCAGGGCAAGCGCCATGAGCATGGCGCCCACCCCGAGGAGCAAAGCCTGGCCGTCGGCGTAGAAAGCGGCCAGATTCACGGCCATGGCCGCCAGGGTGATAACGGTCAGAAGCAGCGCCGGTACGGCCGTGACCCAGAAATTCCGGCCGCGCTGGTACAGATATACGGTCGCAAGCATGAGCGTCAGACTGGCGAGCAACTGGTTGGTGGTCCCGAACAGCGCCCACAGCGCCAGGCCCACCGGCCTGCCATCGACCCGGTAGAAGGCGAAGACGGCGATAACGGCCACCGCCAAGGCGGAACTCAGATAGCGGTTCTCGCGCGCCAGCCCGAGACCCGAGGCGATCTCGCTGATGTTATAGCGCAACAGACGGGTGGCCGAATCGAGCGTGGTTAGGGCGAACGAGACCACGATGACGGCGATGAAGGCGGTGGCCAGCTCGGCCGGAATGCCCAGTGAAGAGACAAAACCCGAGCTTCCTTCGATGAACACGCCTATCTTGCCACCGAGCGTGTTGGCGCCCGACCAGTCCGAGTAGTGCAAATGCCATTGTCCGCTAGAACCGAAGCCGGCCGTGCAGGCCAGCACGGCCATCAGCCCGAGAAGGGATTCGCCAATCATGCCACCGTAGCCGATCATGCGCGCATCCGGGGCGCGGTCGAGCTGTTTGGCCGTCGTGCCCGAAGAGACCAGTCCGTGGAAGCCCGAGACGGCGCCACAGGCTATTACGACGAACACGAAGGGAAGCATCGGCGGAGCGCCGTCGGGCGAGGCTTGGAACGCGGGCGCCACGAAGTCGGGGCGTGAGACGAAGAAGCCGGCGTACATCAGGACCATGCCGAGGTATAGGAGCAGGGAGTTGATGAAATCACGGGGCTGCAAGAGCACCCACACCGGCAACACCGAGGCCAGGAAACTGTAGCCGAGCAGCACCACGCCCCAGCCCGTGGCGTTGTCCCAGGCCGGACTCGCGGCCCCGGGGCTTGCCGAGTAGGCAACGAGCGCCAGGATGGCCAGCATGGCCACGGCCACCGTCGGGCCGGCCGGGGCGCCGCCCTTGAAAACCGCGAAACCGACGGCAACGGCCACGACCATCAACGCAAAGGACGGAACGATCGACTGTGGGTAGAACGAGGGCGTGAACAAGGTCGAGATGACCGAGACGAACACTCCCATCGCCAGTCCTATGCCGAAGAAGATCACCACGTGGAACATCGTTTTGGCGCGTCGCCCGATGATCCCTTCCGTGATCGCGCCCACCGACAGGCCGCGCGCGCGTATCGAAAGCACCAGCGCGCTCATGTCGTGCACGCAGCCGACCAGAAGCGCACCAGCGACCACCCACAGGAGCGCCGGAGCCCAGCCCCAGATAACGGCTATGGCCGGCCCGAGCATCGGTGAGAGACCGGTTATCGAGGCATAGTGGTGGCCGAAGAGAACGAAGCGGTTGGTCGGAAGGTAATCTATGTCGTCGCGTTCTGTGTGTGCCGGTGTCGCCTCGTCGCCGGTCAGCGAATAGACACGGTGGGCCAGGTAGCGCGAATAGAATCTGAAACCGGCCCAGTAGAGGAAGAAGCAGCCGAGGGTGGCCGCCAGAGCCAAGGCTCAGGCCCCCGGTCGCTTGCCGCTGCGGCGGTGCTGGCGGCCGCCGCCCGCACCCGCCTCGGGGCCGCGCCTGGCCGGGCGCCGCGCCGGGCGGCGCCAGGGACGCGGCTTGGCCAGCTGTTCGGGTTCCGGGAAGCGGTGGGGAATGGGCGCCCCGATGAACTCCTCGATCGCCTCCAGAGAGTACACGTATTTCTCGCAAGCAAGAGAGAGCGCGCGCCCCGAGGCTCCTGCCCTCGCCGTGCGGCCGATCCTGTGGACGTAGTCTTCGGGGTCCTGCGGTAGATCATAGTTGAAGATATGGCTCACATCGTCGATGTGGAGCCCGCGCGAGGCGACGTCGGTGGCCACGAGTATGTCCACCTTGCCCTCCTTGAAGCGTCCCAACAGTTTTATGCGGCGGGTCTGGTCCATGTCACCGGCCAGTTTCCCCACGGTGTAACCTTCGTGCTTGAGACGGTCGGCCAGATCGGCCGCCATCACGCGCATGTTCACGAACACCAGCGCGCGCGAGGGCTTCTCTTGTCTCAACAGCCCAAGCAGGAGAGAGAACTTTTCCGGCTGGCCGACGTGGTAGACCTCGGCGTCGATATTGTCCGCGGTGATGCTGTCGTCGGAGACCGCGATCCTCTTGACATCGCCCATGTGCTCGAAGGCCAACTCCATCACACGTTGGGCCAGGGTGGCCGACCACAGGAACGATTGTCTGGCGGAAGGCTCGGACATATGCCGCGCGATGAAACGGACGTCGTCGATGAAGCCCATGTCGAACAGACGGTCGGCCTCGTCGACCACGAATATCTCGGTCTTGTCCAGCCTGAAGACCTTCTGCTTGAAGTAATCTATCAGGCGCCCGGGTGTCCCTATGAGTATGTCGACATGCTCGGCGAAGCGGTCGCGCTGCTTGTCGTAGTCGACCCCGCCGTAGACGGCGTGAATGGTAAGCCCCGTGTGTTTGCCGAGTTGATCGGCCTCCTCTCTGATCTGGATGGCCAGTTCTCGGGTCGGTGCCAGCACCAGCATGCGCGGGCAGGTCTTGCCGCGCTGGCGCGGCCGCTCGGCCGCCAACAGCCGTGTGAACGACGCGATGAGATAGGCGGCCGTCTTGCCTGTTCCTGTCTGGGCCTGACCGGCGACGTTGAGACCATCGAGGGCCAACGGCAAGGTCTTGGCCTGTATCGGCGTGCACTCGGTAAAGCCCACGTCGGCTATTCCGCGGCGTACGGACTCGGGCAATTCTATATCGCTGAACTTGATGGGAACGCTCCTGGGAGAAAGGAAGGGGTTGTCGTTAGCCACCGGCCCCGGTGCCGGAGTCGCGCATGAGACCGGCGAAGTCCTCCGGACCTATGAAGCCTATTCGTCGCGTGAACTCTTTGCCCTCGGTGTCGAAGAAGATCGTGGTCGGAGCTCCGAGCACGTCAAAGGTCTCCAAGACACTATCCGTGTAGCTGTCGGTCGTTGTCATGTCCACCTCGATGAAGGACATGCCCCGGCCGAGCTCGACCACCTGCGGATCGGTGAAGGTACGCTCTTCCATTTCCTTGCACGGCAGGCACCAGTCGGCACCAAACTCGATAACGAACGGCGCGCCGCTGCGGCGGGCCCGGTCGTAGGCCGCGGTCGAGAATTCCTCCCAGGCCAGGGCGCTCGTGTGACCTTCGACCGGCATGTGGGTCACGGCGAGCAATGCGAGTACGGCCCCGCCGGCCAGCTGGCGCGAGATCCGGAAAGCCCGCAACTTGCTGCCCGCCGGGTCGAGAAAGGCGAGGTAAACGGCCGAGAGCGCTATGAAGACCGGCATCAGGACGCCTTCGACCGCTTCCGAAAGCAGGGGCCCGACGAAGTAGATCGCCATAGCCAACAACACGCAGCCGAACAGGTGCTCGACCCACTCGAGCCAATCGCCGGCCTTGGGCAAGCGCGATATGGACCCGGCGGCCATGGCCAATCCGATGTAGGGAATGCCCAGCCCGAGGGCCAGCAGAAAGAACAGGGAAAGGCCGAGCAGGGCGTTGCCGCTGTTTCCGACGAAGACGAGCAGCCCGACGACCACGGGACCTATGCAGGGTGCCGCGACCACGCCCATCGTCATGCCCATGGAGAACGCCCCGAGGGTGCCGCCTGACGCGCGGCCCACTTTGGATCCGAGCGCGGCGGGAAGGCGCAACTGGTAGAAACCGAAGGAGGACAGGGCCAGCGCGACCATGACGCCCGCAACCGCGACCAGGACGGCCGGCTTGGTCATGGCCTCGCCAAAAAGACCGCCCGACAGCGCCGCCGAGGCCCCGAGCACGGAGAAGGTGACGGCGATGCCAAAGGTGTAGCAGAGCGCCAACCACAACTTGCGGCCACGGCTGCTGTCGGTCTGTATCCCGAAGTAGGCCACCGTCACCGATATAAGAGGGTAGACGCAGGGAGTGAGGTTGAGCGCCAGCCCGAGCAGCAGCATGCCCGGTATGAGCACCCACAATCCGCCTGAAACGATACCGGCAATGCCGCCGGCCAGGTCCTCGTTGAATCCCGCGTGCACGACGGAACCGACTACGTCGGCCGCGTTGGCCGGCGCCGGCAGGAAAGACAGCGCAACGACGAGGCCGAGCAGCCGTATGAGTGGTATATGGAAAGGCATGGTCGCCGAGCGAGACGTCAGGTTACCGCACGATATTCGGATTTGCGAGTCAGAATGACCGGCGCTAAATGTAGCCGGCCCCTGGTTCCATGCACGTGATTCGAACCGCGTCTCTACGGCCCCCGAGCTCTCCGCCCTGTACGGCCCCGGCGCCGGCCCGTTCTGACGGCGCGCCTATAGTGGCCGTCGGCACATCATCGAAATGGAGCACGACAAACTTCACCACCTACTCGGTCGGTTGGCGCTTCCCGCTGCCTTCTGTCGATACGCTCGACAGACTGGGAAAGAAGGCCGGCGGCGAGATCACTTTGCTGGTCGAACCGCTGCTCGGCATCATCACGGGCGACACCGATTCGGTCGAATTCGCGGTGGCGCCGATGGTCCGCTACGAGCGCGGCATCGGCACGAACTGGGCCGCTTTCCTCGAAGCCGGCTTGGGACTCGCCTACTCGGACCTCAGGGGCATCAAACTCGGTTCGCGCATACACTTCGCCAGCCAGGGCGGAGCCGGTCTTGCGCGCACGAGCGCGTCCGGCACTCGAGTATCGGTGGGGCTGCGGCTCCGCCACATCTCACACGCGGGCCTGTGGGCCGAGGCCAACTCGGGGCTCAACACGAGCTACCTGACAGTCAGTTTTGACTAGCGTCGAAGGGGATGACCTCGACCACCTCGAGCCCGTAACCGGCCAGGTTGGGCAAGCGCGGTGGTGAGTTGGTAAGCAGCCGAATCTTCCGTACACCAACGTCACGAAGAATCTGCGCGCCGATTCCGTAATCCTTGAAAGCGGCAAGCCGTGCCGACGGATTGGTGCTCGGCGGCGCGCCTTCGCGTTCGGCCAATATTTCGGCACCCCGTCCCGGACGCCGGACATACAGAACGACCCCCGCGCCCTCGGCCGATATCCGCTCCATGGCGCGGTGAAGCACCTCGCCGGTATTGCGGTGGGCATATGCGAAAACATCGCCGGGCAGGTACTCGGCATGCGCGCGTACAAGAACGGGTTCGTTCTCGTCTATCTCCCCTTTGACCAGCACCAGATGCTCGCCGCCTTCGACAC
>CAYXZP010000008.1:0-17728 GCA_964469485.1 uncultured Myxococcales bacterium
ACGCTCAACGAGTCGGGCTTTGTCGAGAACACCATAAAGGCGTTCAAGGGCCGCACCATCCACGCCTACCACACCGAGGGCGCCGGCGGCGGCCATGCCCCTGACATCATCAAGGTCTGCGGTGAGACCAACGTCATCCCGTCCTCCACCAACCCGACCAGGCCCTTCACGGTAAACACCATCGAAGAGCATCTCGACATGCTCATGGTGTGCCACCATCTCGACCGCTCCATTCCCGAAGACGTGGCGTTCGCCGAAAGTCGCATACGACCGGAAACGATCGCGGCCGAGGATATCTTGCACGACATGGGAGCCTTCTCGGTCATCGCTTCCGACAGCCAGGCCATGGGTAGGGTCGGAGAGGTGATCATCAGGACCTGGCAGACCGCCGACAAGATGAAACGGCAGTTGGGCCGTCTGCCCGAGGAATCGGGCGACAACGACAACGTGCGTGTAAAGCGTTATGTGGCCAAATACACGATCAATGCCGCCATCGTGCAGGGGATAAGCCCGCACGTGGGCTCGGTCGAAGCCGGCAAGCTCGCCGATCTCGTGCTTTGGAAACCGGCCTTCTTCGGCGTCAAGCCGGACCTGGTGCTTAAGTCGGGAAGCATAGCGGCGGCGGTCATGGGCGATCCCAACGCGTCCATTCCCACGCCGCAACCTGAGTACCTGCGTCCGATGTTCGCTTCTTTCGGACGCTCGCTGACCGAAAGCTCGGTCAGTTTCGTGAGCCAGGCCGCGCTCGACGGCGACATCGCCGGGCGCCTCGGCATCTCACGGCCCTTGCTTGCGGTGAACAACACGCGGGGTGGGATCGGGAAAGCCGCGATGGTCCACAATGACGCCACACCGGACATCGAGGTCGACCCCGAGACCTACGAGGTGCGTGCCAATGGTGTTCTGTTGACCTGCGAGCCCGCCGACCGTTTGCCGCTGGCCCAACGCTATTTCCTTTACTGAGGTGGTGCCGATGCAGCGGGCCACAACCCATCACGCCAGAGGCAGTTGGCCGGTCGAGGAGGCGGGCGACTCGATTGCCCTCAGCTTCGACGACCGTCACCGGCGGCGCTGCCGGCTCACGACCTCGGCCGGCACGGTCGTCCTGCTCGACCTTGCACGCGCCGTTGCCATGGCCGACGGCGACGGTCTCGCTTGTGAGGATGGCAGCTGGATCGCGGTACGTGCGGCCGAGGAAGCCGTGGTCGAAATAACCTGCACCGGAGCGGACCAGCTGGCCAAGGTCGCTTGGCATCTCGGCAACCGTCACCTAGCGGCCGAGATACACGCGGACCGTATCTTCATCCGGCCCGACCATGTGATCGTCGCCATGGTGGAAGATCTTGGGGCTAGCACCCGTTCGCTCGAAAGGTCCTTCGATCCCGAACCCGGCGCTTACCACGGACATGACCATCGCTGACCGGTCAGTGCTCTATCGCCTGCTCAGTTGGCACTCGCCGGCTTTCCCGGTGGGAAGCTACTCGTACTCTCATGGTCTCGAGACCGCTGTATCGGCCGGACTGGTTGGCAATGCCGGCCAGCTCGAGGCGTGGCTGGCCCACATCATCGCTCAGGGCAGCGGTTGGAGTGACGCGGTTGTCTTTTGCGCCGCCTGGCGTGCGGTCGCCGATGAGGGGGTGGCCGGCCGACGACTGTTCGGGGCGGCCGAACTGGCCGCCGCCTTACCCGGCACCGCCGAGCTGGCGACCGAAACCCTGCAGCAAGGCGAGGCCTTCCTGAAAGCAGCGCAGGGCGCCTGGCCGGACCCAAAGCTCGAGGTCTGGATGGGGTCGCTAGAGCGCGCGGGCCTGAGGCCGGCCTATCCCGTTGCCGTTGCCGTTAGCTCGGCGCTGGCATCGGTGGCGCTCGACACGGCACTGGTCGGATATCTGCACTCTGTTACCAGCAGTTTGGTGTCGGCCGGCGTGCGGCTCATTCCCTTGGGGCAGACCGAGGGGCAGGTTGTCATCGCAGCGCTGGAAGCGGGCGTTATCGAGACCGCGGTGCGGGCCCGGGAGGCGTCCTTGGAAGACGTCGGCACCACCACGCCGATGGTCGATTGGTCGAGCATGGCACACGAGGACGAGTACACGAGGCTGTTCCGCTCATGACCAACGGGGCGGGGAGCGACCATGGCCCACTTCGTATCGGTGTGGGTGGGCCTGTGGGCTCGGGCAAGACCTCGCTGGTCGAATCCCTGTGCAAGCGGATGCGGGATTCCTACGACCTCGTCGTGGTGACCAACGACATCTACACCCGGGAGGATCAGCTCATACTGACGCGCGCCGGGGCTCTTCCCGCCGAGCGTATCGAGGGTGTGGAGACCGGTGGCTGTCCGCACACGGCGATACGCGAGGACGCATCGATCAATCTCGCCGCCATCGGCCGTATGCAGGACCGATTCCCTGACGCCGAGCTTTGTTTCATCGAGTCCGGCGGTGACAACTTGGCAGCGACCTTCAGCCCTGAGTTGGCCGACCTGACTGTGTATGTGATCGACGTCGCGGCCGGCGACAAGATCCCGCGTAAGGGCGGTCCGGGCATCACCCGTTCCGACCTGCTCGTGATCAACAAGATCGACCTCGCTCCGCACGTGGGAGCCAGCCTCGAGGTCATGGAGCGTGACACGCTTCGAATGCGCGACGGTAAGCCTTTCGTCCTTACCAATCTCAAGTCGGGCGAGGGCGTGAGTGTGATCGTCGACTTCATAGTCGAAAACGGCGGCCTCGAGCGTCAGGCGGCAACATGACCCCAAAATGTCCCTACCAGTTCGACCTCATGAACCCGTCCCGGATGAGCCGGGGAGTTCCTTTCGAGGACTTCCGGACCTTGCGCAATGAGTGCCCGGTTGCCTTGCAGGAGGCCGGCCCGCACAGCCCCGAGTTCTGGGCGGTAACCCGGCGCGAGGACGTCGACTACATTTCCAAGAACCCGGGCAAGTTCTCATCGAGTGTGAACCTGGCCCATCCCTCGCCCCCCGATGCCGATGCCGGTTCCATGGAGATCATGCGCCAGCTCATCATCAACATGGACCCGCCCGCTCACACCCAGTACCGCAAGGTCATCAAGAACGCATTTACGATGAATGCGGTCGATGCCCTCGAACCAATGATGCGCGAGTTCGCGCGCACGATCATCGACCGGATCGCAGGGCGGGGCCGCTGTGAGTTTGCCCGTGAGGTTGCCGCCGAGATGCCGCTCTTTGTCATATGCGCGCTCATGGAGATGCCGGCCGAGAAGCGACGGACCTTCTCGGATCTGGTGGACGTCATGATCGGCATGGACGACCCCGAGCTCGATGTTACCGCGGAAAAGGGCCAGGCGGCCGCGGCCGAGATCTTCGAGATCGCCATGGAGCTGGCCACCGAGCATAAGGCCAAGCCGCGGCCGGGCACGGTGCTCGACGCTCTTTTGAACGGCACGGTCGAAGGCGAGGCGCTTAGCGAGTTCGAGTTCTGCAGCTTCTTTCTCATTCTTATTGCCGGCGGCGTCGAGACCACCCGAACGGCGACCAACCAGGGCATGCGGCTTCTCATCGAGCACCCGGTCGAGTTAGAGAAGCTCGTCGATGATCCGTCTCTCATTCCCGGCGCGGTCGAGGAGATCCTGCGCTTTCAGCCCTCGTTCAATTATATGCAAAGGACTGCGACCGAGGATGTGCGCGTCGGCACGATGGACATCAAACGAGGTGACATGGTTCGCATGTATTACCCCTCGGCCAATCATCAGGCCGAGGTGTTCGGCCCCGACGCCGAGAGTTTCGATGTAACGCGGGCCACGCGCATGCCCGACCTGAAGAATCAGCACCGCACCTTCGGCATGGGCCAGCATTTCTGTCTCGGCTCACATCTGGCGCGAAAGGAGGTCACGGTGATGTTCGAAGAGATAGTCCCGCGCCTTAGAAACCCCCGGCTGCTGGGTGAGCCCAAATATCTGGTTTCCAGTTTCATAGCCGGCATAAAAGAGATGAACATCAGCTTCGACGCCGAACAGCCGGCATAGAATTGGAGGAAACGCAGTGAGGAAGTTCGTGTACGTGACCGGGATGTTCGATTACTTGGTCGGGGCGGCGACCTGGGCAGGGGCCCTTTACGACCCGCAGCCCCAGCAGTTCGTGGCGCTGATGACGCTGGGGACCTTCTTGATGATGGCCGCGGCGCTCTTGGTGTGGGCCTCCAAGGACCTTGTCGCGCGTGCGCCGGTGGTCTTTTGGCAGGGGCTGGTCCGGCTCACGGCAGCCTCGTCCATTGTTTACGCGGTTCCGGCCGGGCTTTCCCAGCCTTGGGAATACTCGCTGGTGGTCTTCGACGGCGTCATCGCTCTGACCTACCTCATAGGCATGCCCCGTGTTACCGGCCGCTCGGTCTTCGAGTTGCTTGCCTGCAAGACCGCCTGAAGGTCCCGCCCGGACCTAACCGGCGGGTTATTACACGCCACTAATTGACGCGCTCTAAGCGGTGGAGCTAGCGCTGTCGGGTCAGTTCCGGCGGGCAGTAGGCGGGGTTGACGCAAGGGCCTGTTGATACATATATATGAATATATGAATAAATCCTCTGCAGCCAGGAAGCCCAAGCCGGTCGTTAAGTTAGGGACCAGCCGTCAGGTGGTAATTCCCAAGCGGATTCACGATCAGCTCGGCCTCGAAGCTGGCGATTTTCTGGAGGTCGGCGTGGACCGCGGCAAGGTAGTCTTTACCCCTCAGGCCCTCATAGAACGCCGTCTGGCCGAGGGGCTGGCCGACCTGAACGAGGGCCGGGTCAGTCCTAAACTTTCCTCTAGCGCTGAACTTTCCCGCTCGCTGGCCCGCCGAAAGAAGAACTGACATCGATATTACTGCGGGACCGCAGGCACCCTTCGCTGAGAGCGAAGAAATACGATGAGGCCCGCGGTATCTGGCAGGCTCGCATCAACCGGTCATGGCGTTTCTATTTCGTAATCGATGGGAACATCTACATCCTGTTGGATATGATTCCACATCCCTAAGGCGAATAGTCGTCGAGCGTTTCCTTGATCCTCGGCGCGAGCAGGTAAAGTCCGAGCACGTTGGGGAAGGCGACGATAAAGATGAGCGCGTCGGACAGTTCGAGCACCGAGTCGAGCTCTAGCGTGCAGCCGAGCACGACGAACGCGCAGAAAGCGAGCTTGAAACCGAGGTCGGCCGCGCGCGAGTTTCCGACCAGATAGGTCCAGCCCTTAAGTCCGTAATAACTCCAGGCGATCATCGTCGAGTAGGCGAACAGTAGTGCGGCTAGGGCCACGGCCGGCGGCGACCAGGAAAGCGTTGACTCGAAGGCCGCCGAGGTAAGCGCCACCCCCTGTACGCCGCCCGCGGCCAGCGATGGTTCGTAGACGGTGGTAAGGATGACGAGCGCCGTCATCGTGCAGATGATGACTGTGTCGATAAAAGGCTCGAGCAGCCCAACCAGTCCTTCCGTGGCCGGGTGGTGCGTTCTTACCGCCGAGTGGGCGATCGCGGCCGAACCGAGGCCGGCCTCGTTGGAAAAGGCCGCACGCTGAAAACCCAACACCATGACGCCGAGTGCGCCACCGCCCACGCCTTCGGGCGAAAAGGCGCCGGTCCATATGGAGGACAGGGCGGCCGGTAGGCGGTCGGCATTGAGAAGAATGACCGCGAGACAGCCCAGGCAGTAGAAGGCCGCCATGAAGGGGACCAGGCGGGTCGTGACACGGGCTATGCTCTTGATGCCTCCGATGATGACCAGCCCCACGGCCGCGGCTAGCAGGAGGCCTATGCCGAGAGAGTGCGCGGCGAGAGGTCCCTCGGGGCCGCCGGTGGCGGTCACGATCTGTTCGAAGGCCTGGTTGGATTGGAACATGTTGCCTATGCCGAGACAGCCGACCACCATCGCGGCAGCGTAGAAGGTGCCAAGCACGCGGCCGGTCCCGTGCCAGCCGCGCTCGGCGAACCCGGCGCGCAGGTAATGCATTGGACCGCCGGAGACCTCGCCGTCGGCGGCGACCTGGCGGTAGCGGACCCCGAGCACGCACTCGGCGCACTTGGTCGCCATGCCGAGCAGTCCGGCCACGATCATCCAAAAGGTCGCTCCCGGACCGCCGAGCGTAATGGCCATGGCCACGCCGCCTATGTTGCCTATCCCCACGGTTCCCGAGCAGGCCGTCGAAAGCGCGGCCCAGGCCGTTATCTGTCCGCTCTGGCCCGGCACCTTTCTGCGGCCGCTGATGATGCGCAGTGCCTCGGCCATGCCTCGAAGGTTCAACAGGCGAAGGTAGACGGTGAAGAACAGTCCGGCGGCGACGAGCCATACAACGATCAGCGGTACGCGGGCCGTGCCGACGGGCACCGAATAGAAGACCAGCGAGGACAGCGCGGCTGAAAGCGGCGCAACAAGCGCGTTTACGGAAGAATCGATGCGGCTCAGTATACAGGATAAGAGTTTGGGCGGATGAAGATCGGCATCCTAGTGGCAGAACGGGTAAGGGCCGTGCTTGTCGCACGTCACGGCGAGTACTCCGACATGTTCGCCGGCTTGCTGGCAGAGGCCGGGCCGGAGGCCGAGTACCCGAGCTACGACGTAGACCTCGGCCGTCTTCCCGAGCGCCTGGACGATTGCGACGGCTACGTCATTACCGGCAGCCGCTACAGCGTCTATGACAAGCTCGGTTGGCTGGACGAGTTCAAGGCCTTCGTAAGGGGCCTTCTCGAAGAGCGCCGGCCCCTGCTAGCGGTCTGTTTCGGTCACCAGCTGGTCGCCGACCTACTCGGCGGCCGGGTTGAGCCGGCCGCGCGCGGCTGGACGCTCGGCGTGCGCAGGACCAGGATCGAAGACGGCTTTCCCTGGACCGGCGCCGGCACCGACAGTCTGCGTCTCATCCACAGCCACCAGGACCAGGTCCTGGACTTGCCCGAGGGGGCCGAGCTGGTCGGCACGAACGATGCCTGCCCCGTATCGATGTACCGCGTCGGTTCGCACGTGATGAGTTGTCAGGGCCATCCCGAGTTCAGCCGCGACTACGCCACCGAGCTATATGATGCCCGCCGCGAGATCTTCGGCGATGAGCTGTGGCGCCAGGCCCGCGGCTCTCTAGACGAGCCCACCGACGAGGAGCTGCTGGCCCGCTGGGCCCTCGACTTCTTCAGCGCGGGCGGTCGCCCTCGATAGTGGTGCGTTCGTGGCGCCGGCTGGCCGGCCACCACTGCCGGTCCGGGCGGTGCTGCGTGGAGCGGTTGTCCCAGAAGGCTATCGAATCGACCGCCCACCTGAATCGCGTCTGGAAGCGCGAGTCGGTCAGGTGCTCGAAGAGCGCCGCCAGCAGATCGTCACTTTCCGCCGCTTCCACCCCGACTATGCGTGTGGCGAACAGGCTGTTGACGAAAAGACAGCGGCGGCCGCTTCGTGGGTGACGCCGCATCACCGGGTGCCGGCGCGGCGGGTTCGCCTCGACTGCAGCCTCGAGCCGTTCGGTGCCACCGGGCTCGGCCAGGCTCTCGCGATAGCCGTGCGCGAAGCTGTGTTCGGCCTCGAGCCCGGCCAGGCGTTCCCGTAGATCTGCCGGCAGCTCTTGCCAGGCCAGCTCGGTGTTCATGAAGAGCGTGTCGCCGCCCTTCTCTGGGATCACCCGCCCACGCAGCACCGTGCCCAAGGGCGGACACTCGAGGTAGCTCATGTCGCTGTGCCACCTCTCGATCTTCGAGGGGCTCCCGCGGTCGCTTTCGAGCAGGGTCACCTCGGGGAGCCCCTCGATGTGGGGGAAGGCCGGGTGGCATTGCAGCGGCCCGAACATGGAGGCGAAGAGCCGCTGGTCGGCCGCCTCTATGTGTTGCTCACGGAAGAAGAGGACCTTGTGGTCGACAAGTGCCTGCTCGACCCGTTCGAACTCCTCACGGGCCAGCTCACGGGCCAGCTCGAGGCCCTTTATCTCGGCACCGAGCGCTTCTTTTGAAGCAACGATCTCCACCGGGCGGTCTCTTTAGCAGCCCGGTGGCACCAAGTCAGTCGAGCGGCTATGTCGCGGGCATGCAGGCTGCCGCCGAGACCACTCCCTATGCGACCGGACGCATTTACCACGACGCCGACGCCCACATCATGGAAGAGCCCGACTGGCTCCTGCCCTATGCCGACCCGGGGATACGCGAGCGCGTTCGTTCTGTGTTCGTGGCCGCGGTCGCGCCCGGCGAAGAACGCCTGATAGACAAGTGGCGCAGCCGGCACGGTGACCCCGCCGAACGCGAACGAGCCGAGGCCGAGATCATGCTGCGCAAGAACTGGTCGGCCTTGGGTTCCTTCATCCGCGAGGACCGGCCGCGCGCACTCGACCTGCTCGGCTTTCGCAGCCAGCTGGTCTTCAACACCTCGACCAACGAGTATCTCTGCGAGGCCGAGCACAAGGACGACCTCGATTTTGCCTACGGGATTGCGCGTGCCCACAACCGCGCCATGCTTGAGTTCTGTTCGGTGGATCCACGACTTCTGGCCACGGCCTATGTGCCGCTGGCCGATTTCGAACGCGCCCGTGAGATCGCCGGAGAGTTCATAGAGGCCGGTGCCGCGGCGCTATTGGTAGCCTCGGCCTGTCCGCGGGGGCACTCGACAAGCCACACCGGGCTCTTCCCGGTCTGGGCCCAGGCCGAGGAGGCCGGACTTCCCGTGGTCTTCCATGTCGGCGGCGGCGGGCGCTTGCTCGACCCGGCCTATTTCGAGAACGGTCTAGCGCCGGTGCCCGATTTTCACGGCGGCGCCGAGAACTTTCGTTCGGTGGATTACATGGCCATTCCCGGTCCGCCCATGCAGACCCTTGCCACCATGATCTTCGACCGTGTCTTCGATCATTTCCCGCGCCTGAAGGTCGGCGTCATCGAGCAGGGAGCGGCGTGGTTGCCGAGTTGGATGCGTTCGCTGGACACGGCCTTCGAGGCCTTTCGCAAGAACGAGGAGCGGCTCCAAAAGCTCGAGCTCGAGCCCAGCGATTACGTTCACCGGCAGATACGCGTGACGCCCTATCCGGCCGAACCCACCGGTTGGATAATTGAACAGTCGGGACCCGGGATATGCATGTTCTCCTCCGACTGGCCCCACGTCGAAGGCGGGCGCGACCCCATCAAGCGCTTCAAACGGGCCACCGAGGGACTCGACGAGGAACTGCTCGACGGTTTCTACCGCACCAACTTTGTCGATCTGATGGGCCGGGCGCTCGACGGTCTGCCCGAGCCGGCTTAGGCCAGCGCCGGACTGGGCTAGTGGACAGCAAACGCTAGATACGGCTAGTGTCGAGGGCTCATGCTGTGTCGCTGTCGGTCCTTGCGTGGACCCTTCTTCATTGCCCTGCTGCTGACCCTGCTCTGGCAAGGTGTGGCGCTGGCGGCCGGTAACATCGCTCTGCCCTTGGTCCTGACCGACAACCGCGCGACCGATGGCACCATCATTGTAGAGACAGAGGATTGGAAGTTGGTCTTTGACGAGGCCTTCAACGGTGGAATGAGCCGCTGGTACGACCTGGCCTTCGACCCGGGTCAGACCGACAACCTGGCCACCGAGTCCGGTGGCGGAGGCTACGGTCAGGGCGTGCTGTTCGATTACGACGTCTATCTCGGAGCCGGCTTCAATGACGCCCAGGAGTTCATGACCACCATGGGTCGTAATTCTGACCCGGGCGCGCTCGAACTCGACATCGTCGAGAACACGGCCCTGCGCGTGCGTATACGGCAAAGCGGCCATCCACGCCTCAACAACGGGCAGGGCCCGCCCGGCGATCCCTTTCCCGAGCTAAAGTGGATCCGCGTGACCACGCTCTGGACGATATACCCGAACGGCAAGGTTGCCATCGAGTTCGATGCCGAGGTCGACCCCGACGGTGTCATCGTCGACACCGGTCCGGGCGGCAGCGGCAAGGGTGTCGGCGCGACCGGCTGTTGTGGCTTCGAGAAGTGGCTCAACGGCAGCGGAGGCGCCGACTTTCTCGCGCCCTTCGTGTGGGCGGGCGACACCATTGAGAGCCAGGCCGGTGGCTGGGGGCCGATACGTATCGTGCAGCGGCCCAGTCCTACGCAACTAGTGCTCGAGGAGGCGGTTCCGGCCGGCACGGGGCTCGATTACGTCATCCGGCGCGACCAGATCCGCCTCGAGACGATCTCCACCCACGCCGATGGCGACCCGACCATAGGCAACCAATGTTCCGACATTTCGACCTCACGCTGGCAGGGCGGTAGCAGCGGCGATCCACTGTGGTCGGTTACTTTCGACAACGATGCATGCCGAACACGATATCGCGACAATCACCCGAGCACGGGTTACCCCCCGATAGCCGACGACGTGATCCTGGCACACTGGACACGCGACCGTGGCGCCGGTGCGGGGCTGGTCTTCTTCGAGAAGTGGGAGGGCGTTAACGGCGGCTACTTCAACGACGAAGCCTTTACCGACATATCTTACACCCAGCTGGGTAAGGCCGGCAGCCGCGCCTTCACGCCGCACAGCCGTCACTTTCTGGCACAGCTCGGGAGCAGCGCGGCAACTACGCTGCCGACGATCAAGAGCGTGGCCGATATGCTGCCGCTCGGCATGGACTACCGGTTTCCCTACCTCAGTGTCCTGGTCGGCGAGCTGGCCCAGGGCCCCGAACTCACCTCGGCGGGCTTCGACCCGGGCACCGCCGCTTACCGGATAAAGGCCGACTGCAATGAGGCCGTGGTCAGGTTCCGGCCCTGTGGCCTTGGCCCGGAACGCGGCTGCAGGCCCTACGTCGCGCCGGTCCTGGCGGTCGAGGACTTCGACGCCGACGACAGCGAGGTGATTGTCGAAATATCGACAGATGCCGGCGCTAGTTTCGCACCCCTAGATACGGCCCTCTACAATCTGAGCGGCGCTGCGGCGGAAACCGAACTCGGCCCGCGCCGTCGTCTGCTGCATTACCTCGACACCGTTCCGGCAGACGCCACGGGCGCTGCGCGCGTGGCCCTCAGGATATCGACGGGTAGCAACGGCTGCCCGGCCTCCACGACGACGACCACCACCACGACAACCACAACGGTGCCGGACGAGCAGAGCACGGCCCAACAAAAGTGTATAAACGGGCTAAACAAGGCCGGCGCGAAGCTGGCCAAGACGCAGGGCAAGGCTAGCCTGGCCTGCATCAAGGCCGCCGGTCGGGGCCGCGAGCCGGACCCACAGGCCTGCTTGTCCGCCGATGCAGGCGGCAAGGTCGCTAGTGCGCGCGCCAAGCTGGTCCGGGCCCGGGAGCGCAACTGCACCGAGCTTCCCGACTTCGGCTATGCCGGAACGGCGGCCATAAGCGCGGCTGCCGTGGACGGCGAACTGGCACTTGTGGCCGATGTGTTCGGAGCCGACCTAAACCCGGTGCTGCTCGACGGTGGCCAGAACCGAATCGCGGCCTCTTGCCAGGCGGGTCTTGCCAAAGACTATGAGAAGCTGCTTTCCACGGGGATGGCCGCTTTTGTTCGTTGCAAGAAGGCCGGGCTAAAGAAGGGGCAGATCCGGTCCCGCCAACAACTGGCCGGTTGTTTCGACGACCTTCTAGAGGATCCGAGAGGCAGGCTTGCCAAGGTCAGAGCAAAAGTTGTCCGCCGCATGACGAGGAAGTGCGGGTTCTACATGACGACGGCATTTCCCGGCCAGTGCTCCGACCAGACCAATACCGCCGGCTTTGGCGACTGCATCGGCCGGGTTGCGGCCTGTCGCACCTGTCAGATAATAAACGGCGCCGACGATCTCGACCGGGACTGTGATCTGTTCGACGACGCCGAGTCGAATCAGAGCTGTAGCGATACGACCCCGGGACCCTAAGCTAGCGCCGCCTCGAGCTTGCGGGCGCTTTCGGCCAGGGCTTCGGTGGCCACCGGGACCGCCTTGGTCATGTTGATGAAGCCGTGGATGGTCGTCTCATAGCAGTTGTAGTCCACCGCCACGCCCGCCTCGCGCATGCGGCGGGCATAGTCGCGGCCGCCATCGCGCAGCGGGTCGTAACCGGCCGTCAGCACGAAGGCCGGCGGTAGCCCGGCCAGATCGCCGGCCTCGAGGGGCGCCACCCGGGGGTCTGCAGTGTCCGTGTCTTCCGGAATGTAGTGTCCGTAGAACCACTCCATCGTCGGGCGGTCCAAAAAGTAGCCCTCCGAGAACTCCTTCATCGAGCCCTCCTCGAAAGTGTTCTCGTTCTTTGCCGAAACGCTAGGATACCAGAGCAGCTGGAAGATGATGGCCGGACCGCCCTTGTCGCGAGCCTGCTGGGTGATGACGGCAGTCAGGTTGCCGCCGGCCGAATCGCCTCCGACGGCCAGGCGCGCCGTGTCGGCCCCGAGAAGCTCGCCGTTATTGGCCGCCCACAGGAGCGCCGCGTAGCAGTCCTCGACCGCGGCCGGGTGGGGGTGTTCGGGGGCCAGACGGTAATCGACCGACACGACCACCACAGCGGCGTGCTTGCACAGATAGCGGCACTGGGTGTCGTGGGTGTTGGGACTGCCGATCACGAAGCCGCCGCCGTGAAAGAATACCAGCAGACCGGGAGTCCTGTCCGTGCCCTCGGGACGGTAGATGCGCACCGGAAGCTCGCCGGCCGGCCCCGGCACCAGGGAGTCCTCGACCGAACCGACCTCGGGTCCGGGCTCGTCGATGAGGTGGACCATTGTCTCCATCATCTCTCGGGCTGCTTCGGGCGTGCCCTCGTGCATGTGCACGACGCCCTCGGCGTTTAACATCTCGAGCACCGCGCGGGTGCCCTCATCAAGCGGCTCTGGCATGGCGGCCTCCTATCGTGTCAAGTGGCGGCAGGCTTGTGCCGAACATTCCGCGCAGCAAGAGCGGAAGCTCCAGGATGATACCCGCAAGGACGCCCAGCACAGCGACGCCCCGGGTGATGCGCGTGGCCAAGACCTCGTCGGGCAAGAGCGTATAACTGCCTACCAAAACGATAGCGGTCCCGATGAAGCCGCCGAGCGACATGATCAGGAACTGACGCTTCGTGTTTTGCTTCGAATCGAAAGCGAACATGAAGGGCGAACCCAAACGGCTGGCCAGACGATAGGTGCTGCCCGTGGCCGCCGCTCCGAGAAAGTGCCCCCATTCGTGGATCTTGATGACGGTAAATGCGGCGCCCAGGCCCACCAACACACCTAGCAGGTCGGCCACCGGCCCGGTGCCGGCCATCCAGTCCCGGGCGGCCAGCCATACCGAGGCCGTGGCTACGGCTACGATGAGGTCGCGGGCGATGAACTTGCCAAGCATATATAAGGCAGCGGGTGGGTGTGGGCTCACCCGCCGTGCGCGTCTATATACCAGAAGGCCGGGCGCTGACTGAACCAGGTGGGAGATCGCAACGGACAAGACCTCGTCGCACGCGCCTTGCGGCTTCTCCCGGCAGCCGCCCGTGGACCGGCCATGAGCGCCGAGCGGCCCATGGTCATTCGCGAGGGCCGTGGCTCGCGCATCATCGATACCGAGGGCAAGGAATACATCGACTATCTGCTCGGCTCGGGTCCGCTGTTTACCGGACACGCTCACCCGGTCGTGGTCGAGGCGGTAGGTCGCCAGCTCGAAAAAGGCAGCTCTTACCTTCTCACCAGCGAGCCGGCCGTCCGTCTGGCCGAGCGCCTGACAGAGGCGGTTCCGGCGGCCGAACGCGTGAGCTTCGCCAACACGGGCAGCGAAGCGGTGCTTTACGCGCTCAGGCTGGCGCGCGCCTACCGCGGCCGCGACCGGGTGCTCAGGTTCGAGGGTGCCTATCATGGCCAGAGCGATGTGATGCTGATGAGCAACCAGTGGACGGCGGCCAGCGCCACAACGGCGGTCCCGAACTCGCTGGGGATTCCGGCGGCCGTGTCCGAAGAGGTCGTGGTGGCTTCTTTCAACGACATCGACGGTACCACCGCGTTGATCGAGGCCCACGCCGACAAGCTCGGTGCGGTCATCGTCGAGCCCATGCAAAGGACCATCCCGCCGCGGCCGGGTTTCCTTGAGAGCTTGCGGCAAGCCACGTCCGCGGCCGGCATCCCGCTCGTCTTCGACGAGACCGTCACCGGGTTTCGCCTTGCCTGGGGAGGTGCCCAGGAACGCTACGGCGTGGTCCCCGACCTCTGCGTGCTCGGCAAGAGCATCTCGGCCGGCCATCCTCTAGGCGTCATCTGCGGGCGGGCCGACATCATGTCCTTGGCCGAGGCCGGGCGGCAGGGCAGCGGCGGTTATGTTTCGATCACCGGGACCTATTCGGGCAACCCAGTGTCGGCCGTAGCCGCGCTCGCAGTTCTCGAGATACTGAGCGAGCCCGGCGTCTACGAAGACCTCGAGCGCCGCGGCCGCCGCCTGATGGCGGGTCTCGAGGCAAGTCTCGTGGACGCCGGCATCGCGGTCACGGTAAGCGGAGAGCCCGTGGCCTTCCAGCCCTGGTTCATGGACGGCGAGGCCCGTGACCATGCTTCCTTGCTTGGCGCCGACATGGAGCTTGCGGGTCGCTTCACGAGCCTGCTTCTGAATGAGGGCGTGATGAAGGCACACGAGAAGTTCTTCCTTTCCGTGGTCCACAGCGACGAGGACATCGAGCAGACCCTGGCCGCGTTCGAGGCCACTGCGACGCGCCTGGCGGCCTGAACCTCTGGCGGCTTAGCGCCCGAACATCTGTTCGAGGCGCCACTTTGCCCAGGCCACGTCGAGCGCCGTGGTCAGCAAGGTTCTTTCAGCCAGTAGCCGCGTGCGTTTGGCCAGGGGCTCGGGGCCGACGGGGTCGTAATTGTTGGCGACCTGGCGGCGTACCGCCCGGTTGTGGGCAAGGCGGGCCGCTTTGCTGAAATCGCCGTCCGGCTCGGGCTCGAGGCGGAAGTGGCCGTTACGGTCGCTACCCCTTACAAGCGTGGCCGATTCGGGGCGGCCTACCTTTTTCACGTCGGCCGACATGTAGCGGATCGCGATCCCGATGCGACGTTTGTCCGAGCGGTTGGGCTTCGAGCCGTGATAGAGACCGATGTGGTGGAGCGATATCTGACCGGGTTCCAGCTCCAGGTCGACGGCGGCGTTCTCGTCTATGTCGCAGACCAGTTCCTGGCCGCGCGTGAGCATGTTGGCCGCATCGAAGGTGTCGCGATGTCGGGCGTCGCTGCGGCGGTGGCTGCCCGGCAACACACGCACGCATCCCGACTCTTTGGTGCTCGGGCTGAGCGCCACCCATGCGGTGCAGACCTCGTGTGGTTCGAGTCCCCAGTAAGAGGCGTCCTGGTGCCAGGACACGTAGTCCGGGCGGGCAGCCTTCTTTAGCAACAGATTGGTTGTCCACACCAGGATGTCCGGTCCGATGAGGTCCTCGACGGCATCCAGTATCTTCGGGTGGCGCACCAGTTGGGCCGCCCAGGGCGCCGCCAGGTGAAGCTTGTGTTTGTAGGAGGGGCGCATGGGCCCGCGCGCCGATTCCAGATAACGGGCGAAGCCGCGGGTGCAGCGGTCAAGCTCGGCCGCCGACAGGGCATCTATCGGGAAAAGGTAGCCGTCGCTCCGGTATGCGCTCAGTTGCTCCTGGTTCAGCGTCTTCGTCATGGCGTTTTCCTTGTCTCATATCGTAAGACATAAATCCCGCCCGTGGCCAGCGCCGGCGATCTAGTTCTGCGAACACACGAGGATGAGCACTGGAGCCTGTCGGACGCGCTCGTCCGGGGGCCGCTGGCACTGGTCGTCTTTCGCGGCCACTGGTGACCCTTCTGTATCAGCTCCTGGAAGGGGCTGTCCAAACTCGAGGATGATTTCAATAGCGCCGGCGTGCAGTTGCTTGGCGTCGCGGCCGACCGGCCCGACCGGCTGGCACGTATGCGCGAGGAGAACTCGATCCCTTTCACGATGCTCTCGGACCCCGAGCTGACGATGGCCGAGCATCTCGAGGTGCCGACGAGCAGCGGCCACCCGATGGCCAAGAAATATCCCAAGGGCGCTTTCCTACAACCGGCCTACTTCGTGATGCGACCGGGAGCCGGCGGCGTCGAGACGGCGTATGCCTGGGTGCAACGGCCCGGCCTTCTCAACATGTACGGCGCCTCGGGGCGCCCGCGTCCCCGGCGGATGCTTTCGGAGGCCCGTGCCGCCCTCGCATAGACGGCAGGGCCAAGACACCGATTCAGCCTTGGTTATCGGCGTGGGCGCCGGGCGGGGGCTCGGAGCCGCGCTTTGCCGGCGCTTTGGCCGCGAGGGCATGAAGGTTTTCGTTGCCGGCCGCACGGCCGGGAAGGTCGAGGCGGTGGCCGGAGCGATACGCGAGGCCGGCGGGGCCGCCGAGGCCCTGGTCGCCGATTGTACGGTGGCCGCCGAGGTCGAGGCCATGTTCGACGCGGTCGAGCGGGCCGCGGGCGGCCCACCACGCTTGGTCGTCTACAACACCGGCAACAACCGTTTCTCGCCCTTGGTCGAGATGAGCGACGAGTTCTTCGAGGGGCTGTGGCGCAGCTGCGCCTTCGGCGCTTTTGTGTGCGGGCGCGAGGCGGCCCGCCGCATGGTCCCGGCCGGCGGGGGTACCCTGATATTTACCGGTGCCACGGCCTCTTTGCGCTCGCGCCCGCCCTTTACGGCCTTCGCCTCGGCCAAGGCCGCCGAGCGGGCCGTGGCCCACGGGATGGCCCGGGAGTTCGGGTCGGAGGGGCTGCATGTGGCCCATGTCATTATCGACGGCGTAATCGACGGGGACCAGGTCAATTCCCGGTTTCCGGCCCTAAAGGAGCGGCTCGGCGAGGACGGGATGCTGTCGGTGGACGCGATCGCGGAGGCCTACTGGGCCCTCCATTGCCAGGACCGCCGGGCCTGGGCGCTGGAGCTGGATCTGAGGCCCTACAAGGAGAAGTTCTAAGCCCCGCCCGGGCTCGCTTTCCGAGTTGCCCGGTCCGTTCGACGTACGCCGCGATTTGGTCTACAGTCACGGTCGTTATGCCAACAAGGTCGCGCGGGTTCTGTCCCCGCGCCCGCCTCAGGCTCTAATCCGTTCCAGACTCTAACCCCGTTTCAAAACAAGGAGGCTTCGCCACCAAGATGTCAAAGACACTGTATTTGGGGAACATTCCCTACACCGCTACCGAAGAAGAGATCACGACCATCTTCAGCCCGCACGGAGACGTGAAGGAAGTAAGGATCATCACCGACCGGGAGACCGGGCGCTCACGAGGCTTCGCATTCGTCGAGATCGAAAGCGACAATGTGGCCGGCGTCGTTGAGGCCGTGGATGGATCCGATTTCGGTGGACGCACCCTGCGCGTGAACGAAGCTCAAGAGCGACGTTCTCGCGACTGATCTTCCGCCTAGGAGTTCATCTCATAGAGGGCCGCAAGGCCCGAGATCTCTTGGGTCCATACGCGCCCGTATCGTTCTGCGTCGAACACGGGCCGGCGGATCATTTCCATGCACTTGGCGGCCTGGGGTTGGCTGGTCGTCGACTTCGAATGAAGCTTTAGGGCGTAGTCCGACAGGTCACGCACCAGAACTTCGAAGATCTGGTCTACGAGGTCGTCGCTGACCTCGTAGACCGGTGCGTTCTCGAGAAGGAGTTCGGCGTAGGCGATGCAGACGAAGATCTCGCCGACAGCCATCAGGAAATCAAGATCCCTCATCTGGTCGGGTCCCGGCGGTTCCTCCAGGATGGCCGACTTGAAGGTCTCGATCTGTTCGGTGAAGAGCCGGACGTTGGCCAGCTTCGAGAAAGCGGCGAAAGCCGGCGCGTAGTCGTGAAAGCGCACCTCGGAAAGTCCCGAGGTGCTGCCCTGGTCGAAGAGGAAGTCGTC
>CAYXZP010000008.1:17738-49564 GCA_964469485.1 uncultured Myxococcales bacterium
TCCGGCTGCGCAACGATCTGCCCTCCTGATCCTGCGGCGGGTGGGGACCGGAGCGAACTCCTCGTGGCCGAAGAAATAGTTGGCCATGAACTTGATCGTGAGCGCGATGTTGACGTGGACGGTGCCCTCGAGCTTGGGCAGAGCCCGTATGTCGCGGGCCGCCATCTCGAAGTACATCTCGTTCTCGAAGCCCTTGGCCGCGATCACGTCCCAGAGATCGTTGATGACGCGTTCGCCCTCGGTGGTCACCTTCATCTTCACTATGGGGTTGTAGAGCAGGTAACGGCGGTCCTCGCGTGTGGCCGAACGCATGTAGTCGGCGGCCCTGAGGCCGGCCAGCTTCATCGTTACCAGCCGCGAGTAGGCGTCCGTGAACAGCCGGCGCACGTGCGGGAAGTCGGTGACCCAGGTGCCGTACAGGTTGCGCGAGGCGGCGTGGTTGATGGCCTCGTAGAAGGCGTGGGTGCTGATACCGATGGAGGCCCAGCCAAGGTTGAACTTGCCGACGTTGACCGTGTTTAGCGCCGCGTCCCAGGCGTCGCGCCCGCGCGAGAGAATGTCGGCCTCGGTCACCGGGTAGTCATCGATCTCGAAATCGGCGACGTATGACTGAACGTTGACGACGTTACGGCGGCAGTTGAAGCGCTCGTGCTGCGAGTCGGTCACGAAGAAGACGAAGTCACGCGAGTCGGGTGCCAGCGTGCCGTCGGCCCCGGTCACGCGGCCGAAGGTGGAGATCATGCGCGCCGCGTTGGCGTTGCCGATGTAATACTTGTCGCCGCGCGCCAAGTACTGGCCGTCGCCGTTGCCGGGCACCAACATCATATCCGAGGAATAAACGTCGGCGCCGTGCTCCTTCTCGGACAGCCCGAAGGCGAAGATCTCGCCGGCCTCGAGCTGGGCGGCCGCCCGTTGCTTGAGCTCTTCGTTGTCGCTCATCCATATCGGCCCCAGGCCCAGCACGGAGACCTGCCAGGCGTACCAGTAGTGCAGCCCGTAAAAGGCCAGGATCTCGCCGAACTCGCAGTTGCGCCAGGTGTCCCAGCGACAGTCCTCCTTGCCGTATCCGGCCGGGGTCAGCAGGGTGGCGAAGATCCTTTCCTCGCGCACGAAGTCGAGAAAGTCCTGGTACCAGACCATGCCGCGGTCGTCGTCCTTGAGCTTCTTCTTGCCCTTGGTCTCGAAGAACTCGATGGTCTTGCGCATGATCTCGCGCGAGCGCTCATCGGGGTAGTAGCGGTCGTGGGCCTTGGGGTTGAGCAGCAGCATGCCGGCGCTCAGTATCAAAGCGCCGTCGGCGGGGCAATTGGGCCGTCCGACCGGGTCCGCCCCGGCGCTCGCGCCCGTGGCCCAGGGCGTCTAATATGACTTTTAATGACCGATAAACCGCGGCCGGGCCGGCTCAACTGGCCGACCATTCTATTCATAGCCGGCACCAGCCTTGCCGCTCTTGTCTGGCCCGTCTACGCCTTCTTCTTCGGTGTCAGCGGCGGCGAGGTCGCCCTGGCCGTCGCTTACTTGGTGGCCACCGGGATGGGGATAACCGTCGGGTACCACCGTTTGATAACGCACCGGTCCTTTCATTGCCGCGCCTGGGTGAAGGCCGGCCTCCTGGTGGCCGGAGCGGCTGCATGGCAGGGCTCCGCGCTCGACTGGGCCACCGACCACGCCAAACACCACGCGCATACCGACACCGAGCTCGACCCGTACAACATTCGCCGCGGGTTCTGGCACGCCCACGTCGGCTGGCTTTTGAAACACCAATGCGACCGCAGCGACGCTCCGGAGTTCCTGACCGCCGACCGCTTGGTGATGTGGCAACACCGCTACTACTTGCCGGTGGCGATAACGGCCAGCTTCGTGGTGCCGCTGCTTATCGGCGGCATCGGGGGATTGCTGCTGGCCGGAGCCGTTCGCCTGGTGGCTCTTCACCACATGACTTGGTTCATCAACTCGTGGGCGCACCTGGGCGGCCGCCGCCCGTACAATCCGGCGACCTCGGCCAATGACAATTGGTTTCTTGCCTTCCTCACCTTCGGCGAGGGATTTCACAACTATCATCACAGTTTTCCGGTCGATTATCGTAACGGCATAAGCCCCTTCGCGTGGGACCCGAGCAAGTGGCTGATCGCCGCGCTGTCCTTTGCGCGCGTGGCCTGGGGGCTCGAGCGGGTCGGCCCCACAAACCGCTGGCGCATGCGTGTACGCAACGTTCTGGCCTGGGTGGGCGACGAGGTTGAAAGGGCCGAAGCGCTGCGCGGTCTCCGGCTCGCACTCGAAAAGCAGCGGCTGCGGACCAGTACGCGGCTCGAGCGCACGGTACGACGGCTCTCCAAGGCCGGGCTTCCCCACTATGCAAGCCGCGCCCAACTGACCGATTGGATCAACGAACATGCCGAGGACTTCAAGGTGGAGCTTACGGCCCGTTACCGGAGAAGGCTCAAGCGGCTGACCGAACTTGCCGGCAACGCTAGGGTCTACGACCGGCTGCTCGACCGCATAGCCGAGTACGAGGAAAAGTTGGCAGCCGGTGTCGTTTCCGCCCCCGCGCCCGCCTGAGCGCCGATGAGGCCTATGGCCAGAGCGCCCCTGTGCCTGCCGCTGCTGGCGGTCCTCACGCTCGCTTGCCTACCAGGCTGCGGAAAGTACCGGGGTCCGGGCGTCATCGTGGGGGCGCGCGTTCCCGAGACCGTCGTGGCCCGGCGCACATCGGTGCGTGTCGAGGCCGGACGCGAACTTGCCTCGGCGGCCTCGGTCGCCCCGGCCGCCGCACCGGTCAGGCAGATCCTATTCGGCGACCTCCACGTCCATACCACTTATTCTTCGGACGCCTTCTTGATGAGCCTGCCGATGTTACAGGGCGACGGCGCCCACCCGATCGCCGACGCCTGTGACTATGCGCGCTACTGCTCGGCGCTGGACTTCTGGTCGATCAACGACCATGCCGAAGCCCTTACCCCGCGCAGTTGGACCGACACCAAAGAATCCATCCGTCAGTGCAACGCGCTGGCCGGCGACCCCGGCAACCCCGACATGGTCTCTTTCCTTGGCTGGGAATGGACCGAGGCCGGCTTCGTGCGCGAGGACCATTACGGTCACAAGAACGTCATCCTCTTGGACACCGAAGAGGACAAGGTTCCGGCGCGTCCCATCCACGCCGGCGGAATGGGCTGGCAGTTCATGCGTCAGAAACCCAACTTCGCGATGCGCTACCTGTTGCCCCTGGCCGAGTTCTCGGACCGGCAGCACTACTTCGATTTCGTCAAGTTCAGGACCGACCTGCGAGCCGTCCCGCTTTGCGAGGAAGGGGTCGATGTCCGCGAACTGCCGGCCAATTGCCAGGAGATAGCCACCACCCCGGCCGTTCTGTTCGAGAAGCTCGGCCAGTGGGGATTCGAGACCATTGTGATCCCCCACGGCAATACCTGGGGCCTTTACACGCCCACCCATTCGACCTGGCACAAGCAGCTGGCCGGCGGCAATCAGGACCCCGGCAAGCAGTTTCTCATCGAGATCTTCTCAGGCCATGGCAACTCGGAGGAGTATCGTAGTTGGCGCCCCGAGCTGCTCGACGCCGATGGCGAGGCCTATTGCCCCGAGCCGACCGACGATTTCCTTCCCTGCTGCTGGCAGGCAGGCGAGATCATTCGCTCGCGCTGCGATGACCCGGGCTCGGAGACCTGCGGGCAGGCCGTCCGGAAGGCACGAGCCGACTTCATCGCCAACAATCTGGCCGCCCGTACCATGACGCTTCCCGGCACCGACCTCGCCGAGTGGCTCGACTGCGGACACTGCCGCGACTGTTATCTGCCGGCCTTCAATTACCGGCCGTCGTCTTCGGTGCAGGCCGCGGTCGCCTCGACCCAGTTCGAGGAGGACGGCACGCCCCGACGCTTCCGCTTCGGCTTCATGGCCTCGAGCGACAATCACACGGCGCGCCCGGGAACGGGTTACAAAGAGTTCGCCCGCTTCGATGTCACCGAGGCGCGCGGGTCGGCCAACGAGACCCAGGCCCGACGCTTGCGTTCACCGCGGTCCTTCGAGGAGCCCGCGGTGGAGTCGATGCGGCTCGACCTGCGCAACCCCGGCAATATACGGATCAACCTCGGGATCGCCGATTTTGAACGCCAGGCATCCTTCTTCATGTCCGGCGGCCTGATCGCGGTCCACTCCGAAGGACGCGCACGCGGACAGATCTGGGACGCGCTCGAGAAGAAAGAGGTCTACGGGACCAGCGGTCCACGCATCCTTCTGTGGTTCGACCTGATAAACGCCGGGCCGGCGCCGAGGGTGATGGGCAGCGAGGTGGTGATGCTGGACAACCCGCGCTTCCGGGTTCGTACGCTGGGCAGCCTCGAGCAGTTGCCGGGCTGTCCCGAGGTCGCTCTCGACGGGCTCAGCGGCGGCCGCCTCGAAAAGCTGTGCCGGGGCGAGTGCTTCAACCCGGGTGAGGAGCGCCGCAAGATAACACGGATAGAGGTTGTGCGGGTCCGTCCGCAGATCTATGCCGGCGAGCCCATCGAGGACCTCATCGAGGATCCCTGGCGGGTATTTCAATGTTCGGGCCGGGGTGACGGTTGCGTGGTCGAATTCGACGATCCGGACTATGCCGCCCAGAGCCGCGAGGTCGTCTACTACGTTCGTGCCGTCGAAGAACCCTCGCTCGCCGTCAATGCCGGCAATCTACGCTGCAGCTACGATGCCGACGGCAATTGCCTGGAGGCGAACCCCTGCTACGGTGACTACCGCAGCGATTATGACGACGATTGCCTGGCGCCGAACGAAGAGCGGGCCTGGTCATCGCCGATATATGTGAGGAAACAATGACCACAGATCTATGGATGTTGGTTTGTACCGCCGTTTTGTCGATATCGGTGCCGCTCCTCTACGGGGCCGGGCGCTTGCAAGCCTCGGGCGGGGGCAAGTGGTTGGCCGGCAACCGGGACACGGCGCTCGATGTCGCTCCCTGGGTCGAGCGTGCCAAGCGTGCTCACCTAAACCTTATCGAGAACATCGCCCCCTTCGCCGTTCTCGTGCTCGTGGCCCACGTTACCGGGAAGGCCAACGAGGCAACGGCCTGTGGAGCACAGTTGTTCTTCTACGGGCGCCTGGCCCATGTGGCCGTTTACACGATGGGCCTGGTCTACGTTCGGACCATCGTGTTCGGCGTCACGGTGCTGGGCGAGATTTGGATACTCAGGGCGCTGTTCTGAGCTGACGTTCTTTGTGTGTGTTGCTGCGCTCGTCGCTGCCGCGCCCTTCGCGGACTAGCTGCGGCGAAAACCGCGGAAGATGTCGATGAGTTCGGTGACCTTGGCGCCGGCCTCGCCGCCGTCCTTAGAATCGAAGGCCGCTTGCACGCAGCTCTCGATGTGGCGTTCGAGGATACGTGACTCTATCGCCATCACGGCCGAGGTTATCGCGCGGGTCTGCACGAGTATGTCGGGGCAATAGCGGCGCTCCTCTATCATGCGCTTGACGCCTTCGAGCTGTCCGATGGCGCGGTTGATGCGTGCGGTCTCTTCGGAATGGTCGGGGTGATGGTGTTCGGTCATGGTCCTGCTCCGGTGGTTCAGATCAGTAGGGGGGCCACATAGGCGAAGAAGGCGCCGGCGACGCAAAGGAAGGTCGATATTGCCAGCATTGCTGGAAAACGGTGCCGCGCCGTCTCGCAAGCCTCGGCCTGGTCCTGGTCGATCGGACAATCAAGCGGGCGCGCTCGCCGCTCGAGCACCCATGCCAGCGTCAGCATGACCGCGGCCGCTGCGAACACCGCGTCCTTGTTCTCCGAGATCACCGTTATGGCCGGAAAGGCCCCGACCAAGCCCGCCAGGGAGGCTCCCATGCCGAGCGTGACCAGTGCCGCGGGTAGGGCGCAGCACAGGAGCGTTCCCGTGGAGAGGAACAGAGAGAAGAACGCCGAGACCCGGCTGCTCGAAACCCCGTCCATCACTCTTCGGGCTCCTCGGGGGATGCCGGTGAGCGGTCGATGGATACCGTGTCATAGCCCGAGTCGGCAATGAGCGTACGGATCGTCTCATTGTCCACGGCCGCTCCCGTGTCTAGGGAGACCGTGACGACCTTGGTCTCGAGATCGACATCAACGGCTTCGACCCCTTCTTGTTCCATCAGTTTGCTCTTGATGCCCTGGGCACAAAAGCCGCATACCATTCCGTTGACCTTTACGTTGACCTCTTCGGCCGAAGCGGGTCCGGGGGCAAGCAGCAGCGCAAGCGCGAGTACCGTTACAGAAAGCGTGAGGCGTGACATAGACATACAAGTGTCCTCCTAATGATGATACATGAGCATAAGTTTCGGGATTCCGTCGAAATCGATGCCGGCTTCGACCAGGAAGCGTCCCTTGAACAGACGAACGGTCGGTCCGACCGACCACTCCGCGCCCATGTCGGGGCGGTAGTGGACGTCGAGTATCACGAAGGTCTGCAAGCCGTCGAAGTCGGCGACATAGGGAGCCAGGCCGATGCGGTAACGCAGGCGGCGCATGTGGTGGCCGCCCGCCGACATGAGAGCCTCGCCGTCGAACTTGGTGTAGAAACTGGGAGTCTCGTAGTCGGCCTGAAGTCCCAGCAGCCCGGCCGGTGACTGGTGGCCACCGCGCGTGCGAAAGCCCGCGCCGGCCGTCAGGTAGAGGTTGGCTTGTGAGTTGGGGCGGTTGCGGCGGGCCCCCAGCCAGTTCACGCGGCCCAGCACGAACTCGTTGCGCTCGCCGTCGGCGTCTTTTGCGCTGGTGTAGGCAAGTCCGGCCGCGAGCCGTGAGCTGAACGAATAATGGGCATGGAAGTCGTTGCGGTGACGCTGGTAGGAGTCCATCACGACGGTGCCGCCCTGGTATATGACGGGATGGGCCCCGGCCTTGTTCACCGGCGCCAGCATCGGGACTGCCGCGGCAAGGGCCGCCGCTAGGATGATCCGTGGGGTAGACATGCCGGCCTGTCCTAGTCGCTCCTGGGGTCTCGCTGGGTTCGCGCTCCGGTGTAGATAGCGAGAGTTCCGTAGGCCGTAGAAATATTCTCGGCGTGGACCACGGCGCTGAAGCCGGCCTCGTTCATAAGGTCCGGGATGACGCCGGCCAGGTTGTCACGGGTCGCATCAACACCATCGAGCAAACGGACCGTGAGCGACAAGACCCGCATCAGCGGGTTGGCCGGCCGGCCCCAGTCTGCGATCGCGAGCAAGCCTCCGGGTCTCAGGACGCGGTAAGCTTCGCTGAGGGCTTCTTGTGTGGCCGTTGTGTCGAGGTGGTGAATGACCAAGCTCGAGACCACACGGTCAAAGCTGCCCTCGGGATAAGGGAGCTGGTCAACCGGGGCTTTGTCGAAACGCACATCGGTCTTCCGAGACGATGCCTTTTGCTGCGCTCGCACAAGAACTTCCGCGTCTATGTCCACACCCGTCACATTGACGCGCGGGTGAGCGGTTTTGATCTGGCAGGCCAGCGTTCCGGTCCCACAGCCGAGGTCGAGAACGGAGTCGGCCGCGTCGATCTGTGCGAACTCGATAAGGCGGGATTTGAAATGTTTCTCTCGCCCCGTGAAGGCGAGAAGGGAATCGAAGAGAAAGGTGAGAGGCCGAAAGCCCAGTGCGGGGATATATTCCGTGGTCGGCATGCCGGTCCTTGTTTCCTGTCAGCCTTCAGCCCGCGGCGGGCGGATTCTCCGACGGCAGGGGTAGGCGGTGCTTGACGATGACCAGCACGGTGAAGAGCAGGATCTCGTCGAGCAGGAAGAGTGCGCCCAGAGCCCGTGGGGTGTTTCATGGGTCATGCGATATACCCCCAGGGGGTATCTGTCAAGGCCCGCCGCGGTGGCATCGGACCGGGCCGCCGTTTATCTTCGCGCCATGGAAGCAGCAGCGGCGAAAGTACCGACCAGTCTAGTTCCCCACGAGCATCTGCCATGGGCCGAGATCGGGCCGGGCGTGGAAATGAAGATGTTGCGTCGTGGCGATGCCGATGGCGTCTACACGATGATCAACCGCTTCGAGCCCGGCTTCGTTGCGCCCAAACACCTGCACCTCGGCGATGTCCACGCCTACACGATACAGGGGCGCTGGCACTACAAGGAATACGACTGGGTCGCCGGGGCGGGCGACTACGTCTTCGAACCGGCTGGCTCGGTCCACACGCTGACCATCAACGAGGACAACACCGAGCCGACGATCGCGCTGTTCACCATCGCCAAAGGTATCGAGGTATACGCTGACAACGGCGACATCCTCATGACCCAGGACGGGCCCGGCATGGACGCTCTCTATCGCGTCGGTCTCGAGGCCAAGGGTCTGCCGTATCCGGATGCGGTACTGGCCTAGAGCTACCGCCCGCCCGCGCCTCGACAATGAGCCTTTTCGACAAACCAATCTGGTTCGAGGTCAACAGCTCCGTGGCCCGGTTGGGCGAGAGCTTGCACGGTCTCATCAACAAGGTGCTGGCACTCGGGGAGGTTCCCGAAGAACTAGAAGCTCGCATCAAGAGCTTCAGCGACGAGGCCGACAGTCTCCAGGCCAGCGTGGCCGAACACGCCCACGACGACCGTTTCCCGCGCGTGATGGTTTCGGACGAAGCGGGCAAGCGGCCCTACTACGTCAAGGGAGGGCTCATCGGTGACCACCATCCCTTCGTGCCCGCGACCACGATCGAGCACGCAGACGGTATCACCAAGGGCACGGTCTACTTCGACGTTGCCTATGAAGGACCGCCCGGTTGTGTGCACGGGGGTTTCGTTTCTTTCTTCTTCGACCAGATACTCGGCAACCACAACATGGCGCACAACATACCGGCCATGACGGCGAGACTCACCGTGAGCTATCTGAAGCCTACCCCTCTCATGACCGAGCTGAGCTTCGAGGTCAGGACCGAAAACGTCGACGGGCGCAAGGTGATCAACCGCGCCTGGCTTGCGGCCGGCGGCGAGCGTGTTTCGGAATGCGAGGGGCTCTTCCTGATGCCGGCGGCCGAGAATTACATGGGTTCGGTCGGGCGTATCCTCGGCGCCGGCAAGGCCGGCGACTGAGCTTCACGCGCCGATCCGAACCGGCAGGTTCTCGATACCGCTGATGAAGTTGGACGGTCGCTCGGGCGGCGGCTGGTCCGTGGCAAGTTCGATGGTCGGGATGCGCGCGAGTATCTCCTCGAACATCACCTTGAGCTCGAGCCTTGCCAGGCTGGCCCCCAGACAGAAGTGCGGCCCGAAACCGAAGGCGACGTGCTCGTTGGGCTCGCGCTCGACGTCGAACTTGAAGGGGTCCGCGAATACGCTCTCGTCGCGGTTGGCCGAGGGGTAGAACAGCAAGCAGGTGTCGCCTTCACGGATCGTCTGGCCGCGAAGCTCGACGTCGCGTGTGGCGTGCCGGGCCATGTTCTTGATGGGGCTCACCCAGCGCAGCATTTCCTCGACGGCCGTCGGGATTTTCTCCGGATACTGGGCCAGCATGGCCATCTGCTTGGGGTGGTGCAGCAACTCGTACATGCCGCCGCTTATGACGTGACGGGTGGTCTCGTCGCCCCCGATAAGTATGAGCAGCGATTCGCTCAGGATCTGTTCGTCGTCGAGCTTCTCGTTGTCGAGCTCGGCGTGGGTGAGCACGCTCACCAGGTCGGCCTGCGGACCCTTGGAACGGCGGTCGGCTATCACCCGCATCTGGTATTCGCGGTACTCTTCGTATGCGCGGGTCCCGGCCTCGGCGATCTCGGGGGTGGGGGCCCCGGTAACGCACAGCAAGGCGTCGGACCACTCGAGCAGGGTCTCATGGTCGGCCGGATCAACGCCGAGCATGTCGCCGATAACGACGAGCGGCAGCCAAGCGGCGACGTCTCGTACGAAGTCGAACTCGCCCATCTCACGGGCCTTTTCGATGAGGCCCACGCAGACCTCGCGTATGCGCGCCTCCTTGTCTTGGACCCGCCTGAGCGTGAACCCTTTGTTGACCAGGTTGCGGCGCCGCTTGTGGGCCGGGTCGTCCATGTCGATCATGTGGGGCATCGCGTCGGAATCGGGGCGTATACCGCGCGCGCTCGAGAAGCCCTCGGCGTCCTTGGCCACCCGCATGAGGTCCTCGTAGAGCGTGATACCCCAGGTTTGGCCGGTCTCGTCCCAATAGACGGGGGCGTTCCGGCGCATCCACTCGAAATGCGGGTGCGGATCGTTCGCGTAGAAGTTGCCGTCGGTCAGGCGGATCTCGGGATTGACCGGGTGGTCGGGCATGTGTCCGTTAGCCATCCTTGGGCATCAGTCCTTCCATGCGCTCGAAAGCGTCAAGGTATTCCGCGACCATCTGTTGTATGACCTGCCTGCAGGGTTGCACTTCGTTCATGGCCCCGACTATCTGCCCGACCGGGTTGAACGCGATCTCCTGGGACTTGGAAGCGTAACGGTGGACCCGGCTTACAGCGTCGGCCGTCACCATGAACTGCAACGGCATTCCCAGCGGATCGGGGTTGTCGGCGGCTTCCCAGGCCTCGGTCCAGTCGTTCTTGAGCATGCGAGCGGGCTTGCCCGTCCAAGAGCGCGAGCGGACCGTGTCACGGCTGGTGGCGTCGAGATAGGACTGCTTCTGTTCGGGGGCCGACTCGGCCTCTGTCACCGTGAGCCAGATCGAGCCCGTCCACACCCCCTCGGCGCCCATGGCGATCGCGGCGGCCATCTGACGGCCCCTGCCGATACCGCCGGCCGCCAGCACGGGCAGCGGGGATACCGCGTCGATGATCTCGGGCCACAGCACCATGCTGGCGACCTCGCCGGTGTGCCCGCCGCCTTCGGTTCCCTGGGCGATCACGAAGTCGACGCCGGCTTCCTTGTGGGCGAGCGCGTGCTTGGTGCTGCCGCAAAGAGCACCGACGAGCCGTCCGGTGGCTTGTATGTCGGCTATCACATCGGCCGGCGGGGTGCCGAGAGCGTTGGCGATCATCTTCACCTTGTCGTGCCGGAGCGTTTCCTCGACCAGGGGGCCGGCGGTGGCCTCGGTCCAGCCGATCAGCTCACGGGCCTTTTCGCCCTCGGGCAGTTCTGGGACCCCGTGATCGGCCAAAAGCTTGGCCGCGAAGTTGCGGTGCACATCGGGGATCTGCGCCCTGAGCATCGTCTCGAGCTTGTCGGCGTCGCTCTCGCCGATGCCCTCGTACTTGTTCGGCAGCACGATATCGACACCGTAGGGCTTGTCCCCGACCTGTTCGTCGATCCAGTCGAGTTCGACCCCGAGCTGTTCAGCGGTAAAACCTACGGCACCGAGCACGCCCATGCCGCCGGCCTTGCTGACCGCAGCGGCGACGTCGCGACAGTGGGTGAACGCAAATATGGGGAAGTCCAGGCCCAGCCGTTCACAAAGTTCCGTTCGCATCTGGTTTGGCGGTTCACTGCCGGGCGGTGGCAGCGGGGCCGAGTAGAACACGTTCTACTCGGCGGGTGAAATCGACCCTTAGAGGCTGATAAGCAGTAGCGGTAGACCATGGCAGCCACGCGCAAAACGATATCCGCCCAGGCTGTCTCAGTGCTGGCCCTGGCATCGCTGCTAGCGCTGGGACCACTGGGCTGCGGTTGCAGGGACCAGCCGGCCGGCGGGCCTGGCGCCGGCGGCGGTGTGCTGGCGGTCGCCGAAGGGGTCCGTGTAGTGACACCGCGCGTGGGTCCGGTGCCGCTTGCGGGCCAGAAGATAGCCGAGACCCGCAACCTGTCGGTGAGCTTCTACGGCCGCCCGCTTTTCAAACTCGCCGACGCCTTCGGCGAGGATGCTCCCAGCAATGTCATCGGCCTGACCTCGGAGGGTTTCGAAATGCGTTACAGCACGGGGGACGGAGAACTCATTTGTTCGGTGCGTGCCAAGAAGGCCTCTTGGGGCACGACCAGCGCCAATGGCGACATGGCAACGGTGGTCCGTTTGAGCGGGGCGGTGCTCGTGACCGCGGGCGAGCGGCGTTTGCGCGCCCCGCGTATCGAGCTTTCCTACCTGACCGGTGGCGTTCGTATCGAAGGTCCCTGGCTCTTCCACGGGTCGGGAGGGATGAAGCAGGGCACCGGGCTCAGCATTGCCTGCGCCTTGCCCGAGGAACTGCTGCCGTGACGTTCGGGCAGGCCCGCAGCGCCGTCACGCGCCTGATCTTCGAGTATGCCGAACGCCTCGATTCGGGCGACCTCGAGGGTGTGGCCCAACTCTTCGAGCGCGCCGGCTACGGGATCGAGGGCGCCCCGCAGCTACGTGGCGCCGATGCGTTGCTCGAGACCATGCGCCGTCTGGTCCTTGTCTACGCCGACGGCACGCCGCGTACCAAGCACGTGACGACGAACCTCGTCATCGCGCTCGCCGCTGATGGCGCAACAGCCACAGCGAGGTCTTACTTCACGGTGCTGCAGGCCACCGACGCTTTCCCGCTACAGACCATACTGGCCGGCCGCTACGCCGACGCTTTCGCCCGCGACGATTCAGGTTGGCACTTCACGAGCCGGATCCTCAACATCGATCTCACGGGCGACACGAGCCGCCACCTAGCCGAACCCATCGGCTAGGACCTTGACTGCGGCGGCTCCGGTTTTGGCGCCGCCGCTGCTAGGAAAGCAGCGTGCGCCGTCCCCGTTTCGTCGTCTTTCTGGTGGCGGCCGCTGTCGCGGCCGCTCTCTACGATCTCTGGATCACATCCGTTGCACTGCGTGCCGGCTCGTTCGGAGTAAGCTCGCTGCGCGTTCTCGAGACCCTCATGTATCTGATCTGCGCACGCGGCCTGTGGATGCTAAGACCCTGGGCTCGCATGCTGGCCATGGCCTATCTCGCTTATCTCCTGATCACGTTCATTATCTGGGGGGTACGCGGGTTCGGCGCACCGGAGTTGTTCAGCGTGATGGCCTGGCAGATATTGGTCCTTCCGGTGCTGACCTTTTGTTTCATGTACCTCTATAACGGCCGCCGCTACTTCCCGGCCAGCCCGCGCAACTGAACACGACCATGGGCATGACCTACAGTTTCTCGCGCGTAACGACCTTCGAACAGTGCGCGCGCAAGTTCCGCTACCGTTACATCGACGGTGTTCAGGAAGCCTTCCAGTCGGTGGAAGCGTTTGTGGGCAGCCAGGTGCATGGAGCGCTCGAGTGGTTATTCCTCGAGCACATGGCCGGCCGCGAGCCGGGCACCGAGCAAGCCGTGGCCCGCTATTGCGACCTGTGGGACGAAGGCATCAAGGAGACCGGCGCTCCTGTCAAGATCATCCGCGAGGGACGCCGCTACGAGGAGTACCGGCTCGAGGGCGCGCGCATGGTCGAGGCCTTCCACAAGAACGAGTTCAGCCGTGACCGGATGGAGACGCTCGCCACCGAACGTCACTTCCTCGTCGAGCTCGGTGGCAAGCACTCCTTTCAAGGCTTCATCGACCGCTTGGCACGCGGCCCTGACGGCCGGCTCTGCGTCATCGATTACAAGACCGCCAAACGGCGCCCGCGGCGATTCGAGGGCAAGGATGCGGACCAACTGCGCGCCTACGCCGTGGCGCTGTTCAAGGAGTTCGACGACAGCGAGGAGATAGACCTGGTCCTCAACTACGTCCGCCACGGGGCCAAGTTCGACGAGCGTATTGACCGCCGGTCCGCCCAAGCCTTCGAGGAGGTTCTGGCCCGGCGCATCGAGGCGTTGGAGGATTCGACTGTGTTTCCGCCGGCCCCGAGCCGGCTCTGCGACTGGTGCGGTTACAACGACATATGCGAAGGTCCGAGACCGCAGGGACGGCCGGCCTAGTCGCCGGCTAGCTCCATGATCATTGCGGCCGGGTCCCAGTAGGCCATCAGGGTCTGGACCTTGCCCTGTTCGGAGATCTCGAAGACCGTGATGCCTTCGAAGGACACCTCGCGGCCGTTCACGCCCTGGCCGGCGGCCCGCCAGGCCACGGCCGCTCCGGCCCCGCCGTAGTGTAGGGCGGCCGGTTCGACGCTCAGGCTCTCAAAGGGCCCGATGATCCCGTTCCACAGTTCCACGAGCGCGGCCTGTCCCTCGACCGGTGCTGCGCCGACGGGGTCGTGGACCGACGAGCCCTCGGCAAACAGCTCCAGCCAGCGCGTCCGGTCGCGTGCGCTGATAGCCTCGAAATAGGCCGCTATGGCCTCGGCCACGCCGGGCTCGGGTAGGGCTCCTTCCACGGCGGTCCTGTGCCCGGCCCGCCTGGGCGATGCAACGAGCTGGTCATCGTTTTCCCGCACCGGGGCTTGCCGCGGCCGGCCGGGGTTCGAGCAGCGGCCAGTTTTGCCAGCAAGCTCGCGAGCTTGCGCGCGGCCATCGCAGGGTCGTTCCCGCTCGCCTCCGGTAGGCTCCGTGGGGCGGAAATAATTACCGCGCCAGCCCGCGCCCTTTGGCCAGGGCCCGGTCAATCGTGCACGCTGGTCTCGCCCGCCCGGGCTCCGGGGCGCATTCTGTTTAGTGAGCGCCGTGGCCTCCTTCCACGCGTCGCCGGCGTCGAGGGGGACGGGCCCGCCATCGCCCGTCCCCCCGCGCCACCCCTCAGACGAGAACCCCCGGATTCATGACCGAGCCCGGGTCGAGGCTCCCCTTGGCCGCGGTCAGCGCAGCCGCGAAACCGTCCGGGCGCTGGTGGTCGTACCAGGGCCTATGGTCACGGCCGACGGCGTGGTGATGGGTGATGGTGCCTCCGGCTGCCAGGACGGCTTCGGCGACGGCCGCCTTGATCTCGTCCCATTGCGAGAGCTGGCTGCCTGGCCTGCCCGGGGCCAGCACGGAGAAATAGGGGGCCGGACCGTCGGGGTAGACGTGCGTGAAGCGGCACGAAAGCATGCCGGTGCCGCAGATCCGCTTGATGGCCTCGTGCGCGGTCGAACTGACCGCAGCGTGGAACTCTTCGAAGCGGTCCCAGGTGATAGCCGTCTCGAAGGTGTCGCTTATCAGCCCGAGGCGTACCAGCACATCGCGGATATAGGGAGCCTGAAGAAAGGAGCGGCGCCAAGCCCCGGCTGCGCCCTGCTGCGAGCTGTCCCCTTCGGTCCGTGTGCGCACGGCCTCATCGGGTACCGAACCACCGTGCTCGCGGCAGATCTCGACGGCGCGCTTCATCCAGGCATCGAGTTCGTGGTCGGCCGATTCGAAGCCGACGATGAGTATGCTCTCGTTACCTTGTCCGGCACCGCTCGTGAAAGCTTCGTTGGTATCGAGAAGCCGTAGGTTGGCCGGGGCCAGCCCGGACTGCGAAACGGCGCGCACGGCTGCGACCGCGCGGTCGAACTCGGCAAAGCTCACCGCAGCCGAGGCCCTGAAGCGCGGGCGGTCCTGAAGCCGCATCCATGCCTCGGTTATTATTCCGAGCGAGCCCTCGGAACCCATGAACATACGGTCGGGGCTCGGTCCCGCGCCCGAGCCGGGCAGCCGTCGTGATTCGACAAGCCCGCTCGGGGTCACCACGCGAAGAGATTCGACGAAGTCGTCGATGTGCGTGTAGAGCGTGGCGTAGTGGCCGCCCGAGCGTGTGGCGATCCAACCGCCCAGGGTGGAGAATTCGAAGGACTGCGGAAAGTGGCGAAGCGTGAGCCCGGACGGTCTTAATTGGTCCTCGAGGTCGGGGCCGAGCGTGCCGGCCCCGATGCGGGCCGCCCGCGAGCTGCCGTCTATCTCGCGTACCCCGCTCAGTCTTGCCAGATCGATGCTCACAACCGGGCGTTCGCCGAGCCCACGCGCTTCTGTGCCGCCCACCACGCTAGAGCCGCCCCCGTAAGGAATGACGGCCGCGCCCAGGTCGTTGGCCCAGTCGAGAAGGGAACTGACGTCGTTGTCATCGTTCGGAAAGGCAACCAGGTCGGGTGCCGGGCCGAGATCGCGGTCGAGCGCGCGTACCACATCGCGAAAGGCCTTGCCGTAAGTGTGACCGGCACGGTCGAAGATCTCCGTCGAGCAGAAAGGGGCCAGCGAGTCAGGGGCCTGGACCCGCGGTTTTCGCAGGTCCAGGTCGTCGAGGCGGGGGACGGGTCGCGGGCTGCCGATGTCGACGCCCAAACGCTCGGCGAGCGTAGCCGCGATAGCGGTCGCCTGCTCGTCGCTAGGACCTTCGCCCTCCAAGCCCCAGCCCCAGAACTTACGTCGCTTTTCCACCGGGCCTCCTGTTTACACGAGCCGCGGGTATCATCCGAGCGTGCCACGCATCAGTGTCCTAATGCCCGTCCGAGACGCCGAACCCCACCTCGGCGATGCGCTTGGCTCGCTGCTCGCGCAGACCGAAACGGATTTCGAGCTCATTGCCGTCGACGATGGCAGTTGCGACGGCAGCCACCGCAGACTCGTCGATGCCGCCGGCAAGGACTCACGGGTGCGACTGCTCGAGACCCCCGCCGGCCGTCGCGGCATCGTTGCGGCCCTCAACCTCGGATTGAAAGCGGCCCGCGCCCGCTTTCTTGCGCGCATGGACGCCGACGATCTGTGCGATGCCGGACGCCTAGCCGTACTGGCCGATGCACTAGAGGCCGAAACGGATCTGTTCGCCGTGACCTCGCGGGTGGACGCTTTGACGGATGGTGCGCTCGGGGACGGCATGCGCCGCTATCTCGACTGGCAGAACTCGCTTCTCGAACCCGAGGAACTGGCCCGGGACCGCTTCGTGGAAAGTCCGTTCGTGCATCCCTCGGTCATGATGCGCGCCGAGGAGCTGCGCCGTCTCGGTGGCTGGCGCGACCCGGGCTGGGCCGAGGATTGGGACCTGTGGCTGCGCGCGATGGAACAAGGCCTGCGCATCCGGCGTCTGCCGGAGACCCTGTACGGCTGGCGGCTACACTCGGGGCGCGCCACGCTCAGCGACGAGCGTTATTCGGCGGACAACTTCCTTGCCTGCCGGGCCCATTTCCTGGCCCGCCGGCTCGCGACCGGCGCGCGCACGCTGTGGATAATGGGCGCTGGGCCGACGGGCAAAGCTCTGGCCAAGGCTCTTGCTCGTGAGGGTTGCACGGTCACCGGATTTGCCGAGGTAGACCCCAAGAAGATAGGCCGCCTCGTCGACGCCGCCGGCCAGGCCTGGCCGGTCATCGACATGGCAACGCTCTTATTGATGGAACCCAGACCGCTGGCCATTGCCGCGGTGGGGCAGACCGGTGGCCGCCAGCAGATCCGCGCCGCACTTGTCGCCGAAGGCTGGCTCGAGGGACGAGATTTTGTCGCCGCCGCCTAGGACAGTCACCAATATAACGGTGTTGGCATTGCGCACACTTGCTCTGTTCGGGTAGGCAGCTTCCATGGATGAGACCGCCAGGCGGGAGCTGCTCCGCTATCTTTACAACCTCAGCCTGGCCATCTGCGCCCGGCTGATCAAGTTCTAACTATGGAAGCGCTCGCCGCTGCCGAGTGGCGCGTGTGGCCGGCCTCCCTGCTTGTTGCCGCAGGCGCCGGTGGGCCCGGCCACCGTCATGTCGCTGGCCCTGCGTGATGAGGAACGGCGCCGCTTGTCCTAAGCCCATCCTTTAAAGTATGAGTCAGCCGAGTTGTGGCCCCACCTGGGGCCGCCGGGAGGTAGACCGCCGATGAGCATGCAGCGAACCCCGCTCCTGATGTCGCGCCTCATGGACCGTGGCGCCTGGGTGGCGCCCCACGAGGAGATCATCACGCGTACGGCCACTGGCACGCACCGTTACGACTATCAGACCATGCAGGGGCGGGCCGCCCAGCTCGCCAACGCGCTTGCGGCGCACGGCATCAGAGAAGGCGACCGCGTGGCGAGCTTCATGTGGAACGGCCACCGCCATCTCGAGATGTATCACGCCGTGCCCTCTATGGGGGCGGTGCTTCACACGCTCAACATCCGGCTGTCCGAGCGCGATCTGAAATACATCATCAACCACGCCGTCGACCGTGTCATCGTGATCGACGCCGACCTGCTGCCGCTGCTAGAGAAACTCGACGGCGATATGAAGAGCGTCGAACGTTTTGTCGTTTGCGCCGGCGACGAACCCTGGGAGACGAGCCTTGCCGGCGCCATCGACTACGAAGAGTTCATCGCGTCGCAACCGACCGAACACGCCTGGCCCGAACTCGACGAGAACGCCCCGCTCGGGCTGTGCTACACCAGCGGGACCACGGGCAATCCCAAGGGCGTGATGTACACGCACCGTTCGACCTATCTGCACACCATGGCCCAGGCCATGACCGATGCCATGTCCATCTCGGCCACAGACTCGCTTTGCGGGATAGTTCCGATGTTCCACGCCATGGGATGGGGTTTGCCCTTTACGGCCACCATGCTCGGGGCCAAGCAGGTCTATCCGCACCGATTCATGGATGCGGCCAGCCTGCTCGACCTGATGCAGGCCGAAGAGGTGACGATCTCGGCCGGGGTACCGACCATTTGGCAGGGCGTGCGCGCGACCATCGAGGCCGAGCCCGAGCGCTGGAAGCTCGAAAGTCTAGACAGGCTGACCTGCGGTGGTTCTGCGCCGCCGGTGAGCCTCATCAAATGGTACTGGGACCGGCTCGGGGTCGAGATGATCCAGGGCTGGGGCATGACCGAGACCAACCCGCTCGGGACCATGTCGCGAAAGGTCGCAAAGCGGTCGCAGCGGGGGCTCACCGAAGACGAGCAGTTCGCCAACGCGGCCAAGGCCGGGCAGCTCATCGCCGGTCTGGCAATGAAGATCACGGACGAAGAGTTCAACGAGCTTCCCCAGGACGGCGAGGCCGTCGGCGAGCTTCTGATCCGCGGGCCGTGGGTATGCTCGGAGTACTACAACGACCCGCAGCCGCAGAAGTTCCACGACGGCTGGCTGGTGACCGGTGACGTCGCCAAGATCGATCCCGAGCGCTATCTCATAATCGCCGACCGCTCGAAGGATCTGATCAAGAGCGGCGGCGAGTGGATATCCTCGGTCGATCTCGAGAACCACATCATCGGTCTGCCCGAGGTGACCCAGGCCGCCGTCGTGGCCCAGGCCCATCCCAAGTGGGACGAGCGGCCGGTGGCGCTGGTGGTCCTTGCCGAAGGGGCCGCCCTTTCCCGCGAGCAGGTCATCGACCATTGCGCGAGCGCCTTCGCGAAGTGGCAGTTGCCCGATGATGTTCTCTTCGAGGACGCCATCCCGCTTACCTCCACCGGCAAGATCGACAAGAAGGTCATCCGTGCCGAGCTCCAAGCGCGCGGCTACGTCTTGCCCGACCAGAGGGACCAGGCCAAAGCCACGGGATAGGCCGGGTGGGATCTGCCAGGTTGCGGTCGGCCGGTGGTCTGGCCGCCATCGTATACTCTCTCAAGAAAGCCCGTGAGGCCGGAGGTCTCATGCGGCTCTACAAGCGCATGCGCACGCGCAACGCGTGCAAGACCTGCGCGCTCGGAATGGGCGGGCAGCAGGGCGGGATGACCAACGAGGCCGGCCGCTTTCCCGAGGTCTGCAAGAAGTCCGTCCAGGCGCAGGCCGGCGACATGGCCCCCCCCATCAAGGAAGAGTTTCTGCGGCGCAACGATTTTGCGAGCCTTGCCGCGCTCGGCTCCGAGGGCTTGGAGCGGCTTGGCCGCATCGGCTTTCCCATGCTGGCCGGCCCCGGCGACGACCGTTTCTCGCGGATCTCCTGGGAGGAAGCGCTCGAACGGGCCGGCGGCGCCTTTGCCGGCACCCACCCGGACCAGACCTTCTTTTACTCCTCGGGCAGGGCGAGCAACGAGGCGGCCTTTCTCATGCAGCTGGTCGCTCGCGCCTACGGCACGAACAACGTCCACAACTGCTCCTTTTACTGTCACTCGGCTTCCTCGGTCGCGCTCGCGGGTGTTTACGGTTCCGGCACCGCCTCGGTCACGCTCGAAGACCTCGACCGCGCCGACCTTGCTCTGGTGGCCGGCGCGAACCCGGCGAGCAACCATCCCCGTCTTATGAGCAAGCTCGTGGAACTGAGGCGTCGCGGCGGGCGGGTCATCATCGTCAACCCCTTGCGCGAACTCGGGCTCGAGCGCTTCCGCATACCCTCTGACCTGCGCTCCATGGTGTTCGGCTCGACGGTCTCCGACCTCTATCTGCAACCTGCGGTCGGAACGGACGTGGCTCTTTTCAAGGCCATCCTCAAGGGGCTGTTCGAACGCGGGGCCTGTGCGCACGACTTCATCGAATCACACACCGAAGGCTGGCAAGCGTTGCGTGACGACCTCGCGGGCGTGTCCGGGCGCCAACTGTCACGGGCCTGCGGTGTCAGCGAGACCGAGATAAGCCAGGCGGTCGACATGATCGGCGAGTCCGGGACCGGAATCATGATGTGGGCCATGGGGCTTACCCATCACGAGAACGGAGTGGACAACGTTCATGCGCTTTCCAATATAGCGCTTGCGCGCGGGTGGCTCGGCAAGAAAGGCGCCGGCCTGCTGCCGATCCGGGGCCATTCGAACGTGCAGGGAGTGGGCTCCTGCGGGGTGACCCCGAGGCTCAAGGAGGCCTTCGCTGACCGCCTCGAGGAGGCCTACGGTATCGAGATGCCGCGCGGCGACGGGCTCGACACCTATCACTCGATGACCGCGGCGGCCGAAGGCCGCATCCACGCGGCCTTCCTGCTCGGGGGGAACCTGTTCGCTAGCAACCCGGACCGGCCCTGGGCCGCCCGCGCCCTCCAATGCATCGACACGACCGTGTACGTCAGCACCAAGCTCAATGAAGGCCACATCCACGGCCGCGGGCGCACATGCATAGTTCTGCCCGCGCTTGCCCGCGACGAGGAGTCACAGGCCACGACGCAGGAATCGATGTTCAACTTCGTCCGCCTCTCGGACGGCGGCGCCCCCGCGGCAACAGCTGAGATGCGTTCGGAGGTCGATATCATCGCTTCCCTGGCCGAACGTATCCTTGCCCCGGGCCGCTTCGACTGGGCCCGGCTGCGTTCGCACGCCGAGCTGCGCTCGGAGATCGCCCGTGCGGTTCCGGGATACGCGCCGCTGGCCTCTATCGACGAGAGCAAACGTGAGTTCCAGGTCCAAGGGCGCAGCTTCCATGAACCGGTCTTCGGCACGGCCAGCGGCCGGGCCAGTTTCTACGTCACGCCTTTGCCTCGCTTCCGGCCCGGTGACGGACAGCTGCGCCTTACCACGGTGCGTTCGGAGGGGCAGTTCAACACGGTCGTCTACGAGCAGGCCGACCCCTACCGGGGGAACAAGCGTCGTGACGTGGTCATGATGTCGGCCGCCGACGCCGGCCGTCTCGGTGTGCGAGAAGGCCAGGGTGTGATCGTCGAGGCCGAGGCCGGGCGCATGGCCGTCTCGGTCAGTCTGGCCGACATACGACCGGGCAGCGTGGCCATGTACTACCCCGAGGCCAACCAGCTCGTGCCGCGCCGCCTCGACCCGCGCTCGGGAACGCCGGCTTTCAAGTCGGTCGCGGTAACCATCCGGGCCGCAGCGTGATGATGGACGACCATGACGCACAGGTTCGGGCCGCCGCCTTCCGATATTTAGAAGAACAAACCTTGATCCATGGGCCGGACGGACTGCCGTGGAAAGTGTTGGCAGGCGGCTTCGACTTTCAAGGAAAACGGGTGCCGCTCGTCAGCCAGCAGGGCATCTTCAAGCCGGCCATTTTAGACTTGCCGCTCAGCATGAGGACGACGCCACAGGTCGGAAGCAAGGCGAGACCCTACGATGACGAACTGAGCGAGGATGGCGTTATTCTCTATCGGTACCGCGGCACGGACCCGATGCATCGTGACAATGCCGGTCTGCGCGGGGCCATGAAGCAGCAGGCGCCGCTCATCTATCTGTACGGACTTGTGCCAGGTTGCTACCTTCCGTTCTGGCCTGCCTTGATCGTCAACGACGAACCAGGCCGTCTGGCCTTTACCGTCCAAATCGACCACGGCCAGGTTTCGGATGTAATGGGCACGGGAGAAACCGAGAATATCGAATGGCCCGAAGATAGTAGTGTCGAGCTAAGGCGTGCGTACTATACAGGGGCGGTCAAGCGACGGGTCCACCAACAGGGATTTCGTAAGCGTGTGCTGCGGGCTTACCGTGAACAGTGTTCGGTGTGCCGGCTCAAACATGCCGAACTTCTGGATGCCGCTCACATTATTCCGGACAACGAAGGCGGGCGCGCGACCGTCAGCAATGGTCTTTCCCTGTGCAAGCTGCACCACGCGGCTTTCGATAAGAACATTTTAGGGGTCAACCCGGACCTCGTGATCGAGGTTCGCCAGGACATTCTCGAGGAGATAGACGGTCCGATGCTGCAGCACGGCTTGAAGGGGGCCCATGGCGACAAATTGCAGGTGCCGAGGAAGTCGGAACTGCGGCCGGACCGCAGCTACCTCGAGCAGCGCTACGAACGATTTCGTAAGGCAAGCTGAGCTCGGGCCGTCCATCGCCGCCTTGCCACGTCCGGTCTACGGGGATTTAATCCCGCGCCATGCCCGACTACGGATTTTGGAATTGCGCTAAACGCTCGCCTGAGGCCGTTGTGCTCGTTGAAACCGCCAGTGGTCGCTCGACCACGGCCGCCGAGCTGGCCGAAGATTCATGCCGGCTGGTCAACGCCCTGCGCGGCCTGGGCCTGGGCCAGGACGATGCCGTTTCGGTCGTGCTGCCGAACTCGCGCGAAATGCTCACCGCGTACCTGGCCGCTTTCCAGGCCGGCATGTATCTCGTTCCCATCAACCACCATCTCACCGCCCCCGAGATCGCCTACATAGTCCGCGACTCAGGCTCCAAAGTGCTCATCGCCGATGAGAGCTTTGCCTCAGAGGTCGAGAACGCGGCGGCCGAATGCGGTCTTGACGGCGAGCGCCTGCTGGCCGTCGGCAGCTTGCCGGACTTTAGTTCTTACGAGGACCTACTGGCCGGTGCCGCCACAGACGAACCGGACGCCCGCACGGCCGGCCAGGTGATGAACTACACCTCGGGCACGACCGGACAACCAAAGGGCGTGCGCCGCAAGCTGCCCGGTATCGACCCCGACCAGGCCGGTGCGCTCTACGCGATGTTTCTGTCCATGTTCGGCATCGCGCCCGAGGACGACAACGTCCATCTGTGCGGGTCCCCGCTTTACCACACGGCCGTGATGATGTTCGCCACCGGCTCCCTGCACTACGGCCACCAGGTCGCTCTCATGGAAAGATGGAAGCCCGAAGATTGCCTGCGCGTCATCGAGGAGAGGCGGGTGACCACGAGCCACATGGTTCCCACTCAGCTCCACCGCATGCTCGGTCTGCCCGAAGAGGTCCGCGGCAAGTACGACATGTCGTCTCTGCGCACGATGATACACGCGGCCGCTCCCTGCCCGGTCGAGATCAAACAGCGAATGATGCAGTGGTGGGGGCCGGTGGTCTACGAGTACTACGCGGCCAGCGAAGGGGGAGGGACCCTGGTAACGCCCGAGGAATGGCTCGAGCGGCCGGGCACGGTCGGCAAGGCCTGGCCGACCTCGGACATCCGGATCATCGACGAGGACAGCGGCCGCGAGTGCGACCCGGACGTGCCGGGGACCGTCTACATGCTACTCGGCAGCAACGACTTCAAGTACCACAACGACGACAAGAAGACCGATGACAACCGCCGCGACGGTTACTTCACCGTCGGGGATATCGGCTACCTCGACGAGGCCGGTTACCTGTTCCTGTGCGACCGCAAGGCCGACATGATCATCTCGGGCGGCGTCAACATATACCCGGCCGAAATCGAGTCGGTCCTTCTCACGCACCCCGCGGTAGCCGATGCCGCCGTCTTCGGGATCCCGCACGAAGATTGGGGCGAGGAGGTAAAGGCGGTCGTCCAGCCGGGCGAGGACCAGGAGGCCGGCGAGCCGTTGGTGGAGAACATACTGTCGTTCTGCGAGCACAAGCTGGCCAAGTACAAACGGCCCCGCACGATAGAGTTCATCGAAGAGATGCCGCGCGACCCCAACGGCAAGCTGTACAAGCGCAAGCTTCGCGACCCCTACTGGGAGGACCGGGACCGGGCCATCTAGCGGGTTCGGTGTCGGAGCAGGCGGCATGCCACAGAGCGTGATCTCGGCCGACTCTCACGTCACCGAGCATCCGGAGGCCTACACCGACAATATAGAACCGGCCTACCGCGACTCCGCTCCTCACCTGATAGACGACGGGGCGGGCGGCCAGGGTTTTCTCATACCCGGCCTCGAGTACGTGATCCCGATGGGGCTCATTGCGGCGGCCGGCAGCCGTCCCGAGGATATCGGTCTGATGGGACGCTTCGAGGACTGGCACCGCAGTGGCTGGGATCCCAAGGCGCGTCTGGCCGACCAGGACCGCGACGGGATCGCCGCCGAGATACTCTATCCGACCGTCGGCATGATGGTCTGCAACATGCCCGACCTCGATCTCAAGAAAGCCTGCATGGACGCCTACAACCGTTGGTTGGAGGCCTACGTGTCGGAATGTCCCGAGCGTCTGCTCGGCATCGGCCAGACCGCGCTGAGAACCCCCGAAGAAGGCGTGCGCGACCTATTCGCCATCAAAGAGGCCGGCCTGCGCGGTGTAATGATCCCGGGCAACCCCGGCCATGCCGACTACGACGACCGCCGTTATGACGAATTCTGGGCCGCCTGTGTCGACCTCGACATGCCGGTGTCCTTCCACGTGCTCACGAGCAAGGACGAGTTCGGGAAGAACCGGGGACCGGTGCTCAATTTTCTGATCACGATCATACGCAGCAATCAGGACATCATCTCCACGCTGATATTCGGCGGTGTGTTCGACCGCTTCCCCGGCCTCGAGGTCATTTGCGTGGAGGCCGACGCGGGCTGGGCGCCGCATTACATGTACCGGATGGACCATTTCTATACCCGGCACCGTCATGCCTTGGCCGCGCTCGAGCTCGAACGGATGCCGAGCGAGTACTTCAAAGAGAACGTCTACGTGACCTTTCAGGACGACTGGGTGGCCTTCAAGATGATCGACCTCATGAACGACCGCCGTCTGATGTGGGCCAACGACTTTCCCCACAGCGATTCGACCTGGCCCAATTCACAGTCCTTGCTCGCCGAGCACACGGTCGATCTGACCGAAACCCAGAAGGACCGCATTCTCCACGACAACGTCGCCGAGCTTTACGGCATAAGCGGGATCTGAAGGATCACAGGAAGATGTCGGCCATGGCCTCTAGCACCGGGCCTGCGTCCGGGCTCGAGGGCGCCACGAGGATCGTGGTCACCGGGCTGTCGCGCCAGGCCTGGGCGCGTTCCTTGATGCGTTCGACCGGTCCGACCAAGGCCAGTTCGTCGACGATCTCGTCGGGAACCGCGGCGATGGCCTCCTCGCGCTTGCCGGCCCAAAACAGCTCGTCCACCTCAGAGATGGCATCGCCGAACCCCATTCGCTCGAGCAGGTTGGCGTGGAAGTTCTGTTTTCTAGCTCCCATGCCCGCCATGTAGAACGCGAGCATCCACTTCACCGGCAGGCGCGCGGCCTCGAGATCGTCGTTGACGACCACGTTTACCGTGGCCGCGATGTCGAAGCCGGGGCGCAGCCCGGCCAGGGACTCCTCGTAGATTTCGTTCCTGTAGGGCGAGTAGAACAGCGGCAGCCAGCCCTCGGCGATCTCGGTGGTCTGCTTGACGTTCTTTGGGCCCTCGGCGCCGATGTAGATGGGGATCTCGCGGCGCAGCGGATGGGTTATGAGCTTCAAGGGCTTGCCGAGGCCCGCGCCGCCGGCCAGCGGCAACTGGTAGTGGTTGCCCTCGAATTCGACCGGGCCCTCGCGCCTGATCATCTCGCGGACCAGAGAGACGAACTCACGGGTCCGTTCCATGGGGCGGGGGAAGGGCTGGCCGTACCAGCCCTCGACCACCTGCGGTCCGGACACTCCGATACCGAGGATAAAACGCCCGCCGGAGAGATGATCGATGGTCATGGCCGTCATCGCGGCCATGGCGGGTGTGCGCGCGGACAGCTGCAACACGGAGGTGCCGAGCTTTATTCGTTGAGTGCGCGCGCCTATCCAGCAAAGCGGCGAGACCGCGTCCGAGCCGTAAGCCTCGGCGGTCCACACGGACTCGTAGCCGAGGTCCTCGGCGATGAGCACGCGCTCGATGGGGTCCTCCGGACCCATCATCCAGTAGCCGACCATGAGTCCGAGCTTCATGTGTTTTCCTTCCGCGCTCAGGCGCCGCGGCGTGTGCGCACGGCCGCGGCCAGTTCTTCGAGCATGGGCACGGTCTCGTCCCAGCCTACGCAGGCGTCCGTTATGCTCTGGCCGTAGGTCAGCCCCGAGCCGTTGCCGACATTCTGGTGGCCGCCGACGAGATGGCTCTCGACCATGACACCGACGACCGTGGTGGAGCCGGAAGCCACCTGACCGGCGACGTCGGTGATGACGCCGGCCTGACGGGCCGGGTCTTTGCGGCTGTTGCCGTGGCTGCAGTCTATCATTATGCGCGGCGCCAACCCGGCGGCCTCCAACTCGGCGGCGAGGGCGGCCACGCTCTCACGACTGTAATTCGGTCCCTCGTGCGAGCCTCGCAGTATCGCATGGCACTGGCGGTTGCCGGTTGTCTCGACGACCGCGCTCATGCCCTGCTTGGTGACCGACAGGAAATGGTGGGCGTTGCGGGCGGCAGCTATGGCATCGACCGTGACCTTGGTGTTGCCGTCGGTGCCGTTCTTGAAACCGATGGGCATCGAGAGTCCGGATGCCAGTTCGCGGTGTATCTGGCTTTCGGTCGTGCGTGCGCCGATGGCGCCCCACGAGACCAGATCGGCCGTGTACTGAGGGATAATCGTGTCGAGGAACTCCGAGCCCGCCGGGATGCCGCGTTCGGCCAGGTCGAGCAGCAAGTGGCGGGCCAGGTGAAGCCCCCGGTTGATGTCGAAGCTGCCGTCGAGACCGGGGTCGTTGATGAGCCCTTTCCAGCCGACCGTCGTGCGCGGCTTCTCGAAATATACACGCATCACGACGAGCAGTTCGCCGGCCAGGCTCTTGGCCACGACGCCGAGCCTGTCGGCGTAGTCGAGCGCCGCGTCGGTATCGTGGATCGAACAGGGGCCGACCACCGCGACCAGACGGTCGTCCTTGCCGTCGATGACAGCCGCCGTTTCCTCGCGTGCCTTCCATACGAGCGTCGAGGCCTCCTCCGACACAGGCAGCTCTTCGATGAGGACGGCCGGCGCTATGAGCGGCTTTAGTCCGCCGATGTGTAGATCGTCGGTGACGTGCTTCATGTCGAGAATCGAACCCGCATCTCTTTTATTCCGGATATGAAGAAGGACTTGAACCAGCGTGGGCGCTCCACGAGTTCCATGGCGGGCACGCGCCGGAGCAGTTCTTCGAACATCACCCGCAGTTGCAGCCTGGCCAGGCGCGCGCCGAGACAGAAGTGCTGACCCGCGCCGAAGGCCAGGTGCTCGTTGTTCTGGCGTTGGACGTTGAAGGTCTCGGGGTCTTCGAAGACCTCCGGGTCGCGGTTGGCCGCCGGGTACCACATGACGACCTTGTCGCCGCGCCGTATCCTCTGGCCGCCTATTTCGGTGTCGGCCGTGGCCGTGCGGCGGAAATGGATAACGGGACTCACCCAGCGCAGCATCTCCTCGACGGCCGTGGGTATGAGCGACGGGTCCTCCATCAGCAGGCGCTTCTGATCCGGGTGGTCGATGAGCGCCAGGGTGCCGCCGGCGATCGTGTTACGGGTGGTTTCGTTGCCCGCGATCACGAGCAGGAGAAAAAAGCCGTCGAGCATGTCGTCTTCGATGCGCTCGCCGTCGATCTCGCCGTGAGCCATGATGCTCATCAGATCACCCGTGGGGTTGCCGCGGCGCTCTTCGCACAGCCGCTTACCGTAATCGAAGAGTTCGGCGAAGGTCATCAGGACCTGTTCGGGTGATTCATTGAACTCGGGATCCTGGATGCCGACGAGCTGATTGCTCCAGTGGAACATCTTGTGACGGTCCTCGTCGGGTACGCCGAGCAGTTCGGCCAGCACCGCCACCGGTAATTCGGCCGCCAGCTCGGAGACGAACTCACATTCTCCCTTGTCCTCCACCCGGTCTATGGCCCCGGTAACGACCGCGCGGATCTTCTCTTCTATGGCGCCTACTGCCTTGGGCCGGAACCCGGGCGAGACGAGCTTGCGATAGGCGTTATGCTCGGGCGGGTCCATGCCGATCATGTTGGCGACCACGGCGCGGGTGGCCCGGCTGAACTCGACGCCCGGTGGGTAACTTATCTGGTGGCCCCCCACAGCCGAGGAGAACAGCCCGGGGTTCTTCGAAACGTACAGTACGTCTTGGTAACGGGTGAGCGCCCAGAACCCGGGCTCTTCCGGCTCCGGTTCCTCGTTCCAGTATACCGGCGCCTCACTGCGCAACTGTGCGAACAGGTCGAACGGGAGCCCCTCGGTGAATAGGTCTCCGTCCTTCAGGTTGATACCGCTTAGCGGGTAAACCGGCGCTTCGCCCATATCCGTCGTGCCCGGCCCTGGCCGCGCGCCGCTAACAGCTAACACCGGCCCGGCGGCAAAACCAGAATCTCTGGCCTATGGACGGGTGCCGCGTTATGTACGGCCGTAATGGACGTCGCGCACAGCCCGGTGAAGCCCGATCGGATGAAGCTGGTTCTCGGTCTGTTTGCCGCCGGCAATCTCGCCAACGGGGCCTGGATGCTGCGTGCCCCCGAGCACTGGTACCACAACCTGCCGGCCGGGGTTCCCGATACCGGCCCCTTCAACGAGCACTTCGTACGCGACCTCGGCGCCGTGTTCCTGCTCATGGGCCTGGCCCTTGTGTGGGCTGCCGCGCGCGCGAACCTGAGGGTGGTGATCCTCTCCGTTATAAGCGGCTTCTACGTGTTGCACGCCATCTTGCACGTGTGGGACACCGCGCGCGGCTTCTTGGGGCCGGAGCACTGGGCCCTTGACGCCGGCGGTGTTTACCTGCCCGTGGTGCTGCTGCTTGCCGTCACGGTCTGGGCCAAGCGGGCCGAGCGCCCATGACCGGGCCGGGTAGGGCGGGGCTGGCCGCGGCACTGCTGTTCGGGCTGGCGCTGGCCGCGGTTCCATTCGCGCACTTCTTCCTGGCCTCCCCGCACGCGGCGCCCGCCGACGGCGGGCATCTTCACTGAGCGACGTGGCGGGCGGGCTCGCAACCGTCGCTGTTGTCGGTGCGTCGCTGGCCGGTATCAATGCGGCCGAGACGCTTCGCAAGCTCGGCTACGACGGCCGCCTGGTCATTATCGGGGAGGAGTCGCACGCGCCCTACGACCGCCCGCCGCTTTCAAAGGAGATATTGCAGGGCAAGTGGACCGAGGAGAGGCTGTGGATAAGGCCGGCGGACTTCGATGCCCTGGAGGCCGACAAGCTGATCGGCGTGCGTGCCGAGTCGGTCGATCTCGACCTTCGGCGCCTGGGTCTGAGCGACGGCGGCAGCCTCGGGTTTGACGGTCTTGTCATAGCCACCGGCGCCGTGCTTCGGACCCTCGGTGGTTTGCCCGAATTGGAGGGCGTCCATTACTTGCGAACCCTCGAGGACGCCATGTCCATACGGCGGGCTTTCGAAGCGGGCCCGCGGGTGCTGGTCGTCGGTGCGGGTTTCATCGGTTCGGAGGTGGCCGCCTCGGCGCGTGCCGCGGGGCTCGAGGTGACGGTCGTCGAACCGCTGGCTTTGCCGATGTCAGCGGCCCTCGACGAAGAGGTGGCAGGCGTGGCCGCCGGGCTTCAGCGCGACAACGGCGTCGAGCTTCGTTGCGGTCTCTCACTCGAAGAGCTCCAAGGGCACGGCCGTGTCGAGCGCGCGCGCCTGAGCGACGGCAGTCTGGTGGAGACCGACCTCGTCGTTATCGGTGTGGGTGTAAGGCCGGCGACCGATTGGCTCGAGGGCTCCGGGCTCGCCCTCGACGACGGTCTGGTCTGCGATGAACGGCTCGCGGCCGGTGACCGCATCTATGCCGCCGGCGACCTCGCGCGCTGGCCCAATCCGAGATACGGCCGAAGCATGCGGGTCGAGCACTGGACCAACGCTGTCGCCCAGGGGACGAGGGCCGCTGAGAACCTGCTCGCCGGCCCTGCCGGCGGGAGGCCCTTCGACGAGGTCCCGAGCTTCTGGTCGGACCAGTTCGGCGTAAAGATACAGCTCGCCGGTCTGAGCGCCGCGGCCGATGAGGTTCGCGTGGTGGCGGGAGCCACCCGGGAGAGGAAGTTCCTGGCCTTTTATCGCCGCGGCGACCGTCTGGCCGGCGTTGTGGGCTTCGGGCAGGCCCGCCGCGTGATGGAATCGAGCGCTTGGCTCGCCCAAGGCCTGCCCTGGACCGAGGCCTTGGGTAGGGCCGAGAGAGCTTTCAGCTGAAACCCGCTATCATTGGCCGATGTCTGACCGGACCGGGCAACCGTCCGAGACCGAGCGGCGACGGCCGCTACCGGCGGTGCCCCATCTAGAGAGCTGTCCCGGCTGCGGCCGGCCACTCGAAGGCCGGCTTTGCAAAAACTATTGCACCAACCAAGCCTGTGAACTCTACCGGATGATCATAGAGAACTGCTCTGGAGACTGAGATGGCGATGGAAATAAACGGTATAGCCCATGTCATGCTGACAGCGGGTGACTTCGAACGCTCGCGTGAGTTTTACGCCGGGCTGCTGCCTCTGCTCGGAATGAAGGCCGTCATCGACGGTTCGGGAATGTACTACTGCGTGGGCGGACGGACGGCCTTCGGGGTGCGCGAGCCGTCGGCTGGTAACGAGGGCGGGCGTTTCGATCAGGGGCGGGCAGGGCTCCACCATCTATGTTTTCGCGCGCGTAGCCGCGAGGATGTGGAAAGCGTCCACGAGTTCCTGAGGTCCGGGGGCGCGACCATAGTGCACGGTCCACAAGAGGACGACTGGGCTCCGGGCTATTACAGCGCGCTGTTCGAAGATCCCGACGGTATACGGATCGAGATCAATCACGTGCCCGGCAAGGGGCTTCTCGACTAGCGGCGCTAAGCCTGGATATGGCCCGCCTCAACGAACACTACGCCAAGCTCGTGGCCGGATATCTCTTCCCGGAGATCTCGCGGCGCGTGGCCGTCTACGCCGAGGCCAATCCGGCGGCCGACATTATCCGTCTCGGTATCGGGGACGTCGTGCTCCCGCTGGCCGGCACCGTTGCCGATGCCATCAAGAGCGCCGCCGACGAGATGACGACCGCCGACGGCTTTCACGGCTACGGCCCCGAGCAAGGTTACGAGTTCCTGCGTGAGGCCATCGCCTCGGGTGACTTCGCGAGCCGGGGCCTGGATGTCGTGGCCGAGGAGATCTACGTGTCGGACGGCTCCAAGTGCGACAGCGGCAACATTCAGGAGATATTCTCGGTTGAGGCCATCGTGGCCGTGCCCGACCCGGTCTATCCGGTCTATGTCGACACCAACGTGATGGCGGGACGAACGGGTCCGGCCGCAAGCGACGGCCGTTACGAGGGGATCGTCTATCTTCCTGCGACCGAGGACAACGGTTTCGTGTCCGAACCGCCCGACCGCGCCGTCGACATCGTTTATCTGTGCTTTCCCAATAATCCCACGGGCAGCGTGGCCACCCACGAGCAACTCCGGCGATGGGTCGATTACGCGCGCTCGAACGGTTCGGTCATACTCTTCGATGCCGCCTACGAGGCCTACATAAGGGACCCCGCGCTGCCGCGTTCCATCTTCGAGATAGACGGGGCGCGCGAGGTGGCCATCGAGTTCCGAAGTTTCTCCAAGAGCGCCGGGTTTACCGGCCTGCGTTGCGGTTACGTGGTCGTGCCCAGACAACTCGAAGCCGAAACCCCGGGCGGCAAAGTGCCCGTTGCCGGTCTTTGGAACCGCAGACACACGACCAAGTTCAACGGTGCGTCCTATCCGGTGCAGCGCGGCGCCGAGGCGGTCTACGGCGAGCGCGGACGCCGGGAACTCGGTGAGCGTATCGATTACTACATGG
>CAYXZP010000009.1:0-3210 GCA_964469485.1 uncultured Myxococcales bacterium
CGCAGGGGAGACCGGAAGCCTCGCTAGCTCGGCTTCCGCGGCTTCCGCGGCTTCCGAGGCTTCCGCCGTATTCGGTCGGGTGGAAAGGGCCACCAAGGCGCCGATGGCGCTCCGGTCGGGCGACCCGGGCGGCGATTTCGACGCCGAGCTCGGTCTCGAGTTCCAGGAGGTCTTGAACCTCGTAACCGCGCCCGACCACGGCCTGGTATCGCGCTTGGGCTCGGTGTTGGCGCTTGTCGCCGCCCCGGTCATCGGTGCGCTCGACCACCGTACCAAGAAAGGCATTGAGACCGCCATCGGTGACCGTCGCTACTTTTCCGCTCAGCGGGCGACCGCGCTTAACATCCTTCACAATTTCATTGTCTATCCCGTTGCCGGCTATGCCGCCGGACTGCTGGCCGGGCTTACGCCCTTCACCGAGGCCGACAAAACCTGGATCATCGCGGGCTTTGGTGTGGCGATCGTCGAAACCGCTTGGCGGCTCGGCTCGGGGCTGTTCAAGGGCGTGCCGGTGAGTCTGATGGACTACGGTCCGAGTTTCTACGGCGCGCCGCTGGCCATCGTGTTGCGGCCGTTGGTGGCACGCCTGGTGCCGGAGCGGCACAGCGGCCATGTGCCGGTCGAGGGCTTCTACACCGGTGAGTTCGAGGAAAAACGGGAACGCGAACGCCGTTACGGCGAGGTTTACACCGTCACTGAGTTCGACCATGGCTACCACATCCGCTTCGAACTACCCCGCAGCGTGCCGCCTTCGGGCGCCAAGGAAGATCTCGGCGTCGGCGACGAGATGCCCGATTACGACCTCGGGGTAGCCGTCGGCCGCTCGGCCGTGACCGTCAGCGGCAGCGTGGTCGATCCGCGGTTGCGCGCGATGTGCGGAGTGTCGTCGGCCTTCCCGGCTGATTTCAAGACCAATGTGGACCTTGGTGCCGCCCTCGGCGGTTTCCGGCATCGCTACACCGACAAGCTTCTGGAGATAGCGGTTCTCAAACAGGGGATCTGAGCGCGTGTCGGCCGCCCGCTTGGCGTACCTCCGCTACGGGTTGCCCGGCCGGCCGGTCGATGATGCCGCGCTGGCGAGCGAGCTTTTCTGCGACCAGGCCACGGTAGAAGGCCATTCGCGCGGTCGTTTGAGGTTCATCGCCCCCAACGGCCAGGGCCCGGCCGACCTGGCCGCGGATGTCGCGCGCGAGGTGCTGGGTGCGGCCGGACTCGAGGCCGTCGACATCGACCTCATCATCTTCAGCACGAACACACCCGACATATTCTTTCCCGGTTCGGCCTGCCTACTACAGAGACACCTCGACGCCGCGACGGTCGGTTGCCTCGACCTTCGGTCCCAGTGCACGGGATTCCTGACCGCCCTGGATGTTGCCCGTCGTTTCATCGAGGCCGGCAATGCCGAGAGGATCCTCTTGGCCTGCGGCGATCTGCCGTCGCGCCAGAACCGGCTCGACGGGGGCACGCTGGAGCTGACCTCGGCGATGAGCGACGGAGTGGCCGTGGCCCTGGTAGAGCGCGGCGATGGCCCGGGCCAGGTCCTGTCCTGTCTCGTCGGCAGCGACGGTGCCCGTCACAAGGACTACTGGTGCGAGTTTCCTTCCAGTCGCCATCTCGACACCACCGGTATCGCACGCGGAAAGCGCATAACGCACGAAGCTTTTGAACAGGGCCGCCACTTTCCGGTCGCCGACCTGGCGGCGATGCGTCAGACCGCCGTCGCCGAACTACCCGGGATCTTCAATCGTGTGCTCGAGGCCAGCGGCCTGGCCGAGGTCGACGCGACCCTGTTCGTGCATCTCGACCCGGCCACGGAAGCGGCGGTTACCGAGGGCCTCGGTGACAGCGGGGGACGCAGCCTGTCCTCGGACCTCCTCTACACCGGCGGCACTTCACTGCCGCTCGGCTTGGCGCGCGCCAAGGAACGCGGTGAGCTGGCCGCCGGCGACAATCTTGCCCTGCTAGCGGCCGGTGCCGGTGCCGGTTGGGGCGCGGCCGTGGTGAGGGTGCCGGAGTGAGCGGGCTCCGCAGCAGGGTGCTCGGCTGGGGCGCGGCCACGCCGGACCTGGTCGTGACCAACGACGAACTGGCTCCCGTGGTCGATTCCTCCGACGAGTGGATAGTCAAACGTAGCGGGATCCGTGAGCGTCGCTATGTCGACAATGCTGGTGGAAGCGTGGCCATGGGCGAGGAGGCAGCGCACGCGGCCCTCGAGATGGCCGCTACCGAGACCGCCGAACTCGACCTGATCATCGCTTGTACCCTGAGCCCCGACATCGACTTTCCGTCCAACGCCCAGCTCTTGCAGGAACGTCTCGGCGTGCCGGGGATCCCGGCCTTTGACGTGCGCAACCAGTGCAGTGGATTCCTTTACGGTCTTGTGGTTGCCGACCAGTTCGTCCGGACCGGAGCGCGGCGGGTGCTCGTGCTCGGGAGCGAGGTCCATTCCTCGGGGCTCGATTTCCAAGGCAAGCGGGGTCGCGCGATCACCGTGCTGTTCGGGGACGGAGCCGGGGCTGCCGTCGTTGGCCCCGCCAAAGATGAGGACCATGGGTTGCTGACCTACCGGCTGCACGCCGAGGGGGCACACTACGATAAATTGATGACCACCGGGCCGTCGCACAGACGGCGGCCCAGACTGGACCTGTCATGCATACCGCCGGAGAGCGACGACCCCTATCCGGTCATGAATGGCCGTTATGTTTTTCAGCACGCCGTTGAGCGGATGACCGAGGCCGTATGCGATGTTACGGCCGAGGCCGGCTTGTCGCCGTCCGACATCGACATGCTGCTGCCCCACCAGGCCAATCTCAGGATAAACCAGATGGTCGCAGAGAGGCTCGGGCTCGGCGAAGATCGGGTGGCCAACAACATCGAAAGGTACGGCAACACGACGGCGGCCACCGTCCCGCTGCTGCTCACCGAGACAGCCGCCGCGGGTAGGATAAAGGAGGGTGACCTCGTGTGCATGGCGGTGTTCGGGGCGGGTTTCACCTGGGGGGCGGCGCTCTACCGCTGGTGACCGGTGGCCGATCTCAGGGTCAAGGTCGGCGGCCTCGAAATGGCCACCCCGGTCATCGCTGCCTCCGGGACCTACGGCTACGGGTGTGAGTACGACGGCTTGGTCGACTGGACGATGCTCGGCGCGGTCGTGGTCAAGGGCATATCGGTCGAGCCCTCCTACGGTCGGCCCGCCCCCCGGATGGTCGA
>CAYXZP010000009.1:3220-46659 GCA_964469485.1 uncultured Myxococcales bacterium
CCATAGGGCTGCAAAACATCGGTTTCGAGGCCTTTGTCGGCGACAAGCTTCCGCGTCTGCGCGAACTCGGTCCGCGGGTGGTGGTAAATTGTTTCGGCAACGATGCCGATGGGTATGCGGCCATCGTCGAGCGCTTGTCCGCTTGCCAGGGAATAGATGCCGTTGAACTCAATCTTTCGAGTCCGAACAAGCTCGAGTGGGCGGCTCTCGGAGTGCCCGGCGGCATACCCGCGGCCGATGCCCGGGCTACGGCCGCGATAGTCGCGCGCGCGCGCCGGGCCACCGGGTTGCCCTTATGGGTCAAGCTCAGCCCCAACGTGGCCGACATTGCGGAGGTGGCCGTGGCTGCCGAGGAAGCGGGCGCGGACGCCATCGTGGCCATCAACACGCTGCGAGGCATGGCTGTCGATGTCGAGTCCCGGCGGCCGGCCCTGGCCTCGACCAGCGGCGGGCTCTCAGGGCCGGCTATAAAGCCTGTCGCTTTGCACATGGTAAGAGAGATCGCCCGTTCGGTGTCGGTACCCGTGGTGGGCGTCGGCGGCATAACGGCTGGCCGTGACGCGGCCGAGTTCATGGTCACCGGGGCCAGCGCTGTTCAGGTCGGCACCGCCAGCCTATACGACCCCGCCGCGCCGGCGCGCGTGGCCCGGGAGTTGGCGGCCCTGCTCGACCAACTCGGGGAGCCGAGCGCAGCGGGGCTTGTGGGCAGTCTGGTCGAGGAAGCGTAAAGTGCAAAAAATCCTTGACTTTTCCGAATAACGGCAGTACTCTCGCGGGTCGCGGTTCCTTTCCCCCGCGACCAACACAGGAGGTCCCCTTTGCAGGAGTTCAAGGTTGGCGAGAAAGTCGTCTACCCGGCTCACGGAGTCGGTGTTATCGAGAACATAGAGTCACGCCAGGTCTCGGGTACCGAGGCCTGTTTTTATACCTTGCGCATAATGGACAGCGACATGAAGATCATGATCCCCATGGAGCGTGCCGTGGAAGTGGGGCTCAGGCGTGTCATCGACAAGTCCATGGTGACCAAGGTTTATCATGTGCTTCGAGAGAAACGTGTGGAGGTCGATCAAGCCACCTGGAACCGCCGCTACCGCGAGTACACCGAGAAGATCAAGACCGGATCGGTGCTCGAGATCGCGTCGGTTCTTCGTGACCTGTTCATGCTCAAGGGTGACAAGGAGCTGTCGTTCGGCGAGCGCAAGATGCTCGACACGGCACGCAACCTGCTCGTCAAAGAGCTTGCCATTGCCAAGGCCCACCCGGAAGAGAAGATCCTCGAAGAGCTTCGGACGATCTTCGGACACTGAGCGTCGCGAGACGCCGTAATGGCTCAGGAAAGAGGTCGGGCAAGCCCCGGCCTTTTTTCTTCGTCCCGCCCGTGTTCTGACTAGAACGATGTCAGTCGCTCTTGTGCTGCCGGCGGCTGGAAGCGGGCGCAGGCTCGGGGCCGCACTCCCCAAGGCCCTCGTCGAAGTGGCCGGCGTTCCGATAGTGCGGCACACGCTGGCGCGTTTTGCCGACATGAGCGAGATCTCGGAAGTGGTGGCCGTGTCACCGCCCGGCATGGTCCCCGAATTTCGCGAGGCCATGGTCGGTGTCGAGTTGCAGGCCGACGAGGTCCGCGTAGTGGCCGGCGGTGCCACCCGCCAGGCTTCGGTATGGGCCGGCCTCGAATCGCTGGTCACCGAGCCGGACATGGTTTGCGTACACGACGCCGCCCGTCCGCTGGTGCAGACGGCAACGATACGTGCGGTGATGGGGTCGGCGGCTCGGTCGGGTGCGGCGAGCGCCGCGGTAAGGCCATCGGACAGCGTCCGCCAGGAAGCCGAGGACGGCACGACGCTATCTCTTGACCGCTCGCGGCTGTGGCTGGTTCAGACCCCGCAGTGCTTTGCGACCGAACTCATCCTGCAGGCGCACCGCCACGCCAAGGCCACGGGCGTCGAGGCAACCGATGATGCCCAACTGGTCGAGCAATGCGGCACGCCGGTCTCGTTGGTGGAGACCGAGGACGAGAACCTCAAGGTGACCCGGCCCCTCGACCTCAAGGTGCTTGCCCTTCTACTCGCGGGCGGGAACAGCTAGACCCTCGCGTCCAGCCAGTACGTCGTTCAGGCTGCCCGACCGCAACGGGCGCTTGGACAACACGACCTTCTCGAAGCCGGCGGAGGTGACGGCCAGCCGTGCCTGTTCGGCCATCCGGCCGAGCCGTGCCAGTTCTGGCCCGGCAACCTCGACCCGCGCACCGGCGCCGAGGTGGCGCACACGCAGTTCGACGAACCCCATGCCCCTGAGCGCCGACTCGGCGCGGGCCACCTGGGCCAGCCGCTCGTGTGTTATCCGGGTTCCGTACGGGAAGCGCGAGGACAGGCATGGGGACGCCGGTTTGGCGGCGGTGGCCAGCCCGTAGTGCCGCGACAGTTCGCGCAGTTCCTCTTTGCCGAGGTCTGCCTCGATAAGCGGATGGCGGACCTGCCACTGCTCTGCTGCGGCGAACCCGGGGCGATAGTCGCCGGTGTCGTCGGTGTTCATGCCGTCGGCGACCTCGCGGTATCCCTCCTCACCGGCCACGCCTTTGCAGACCGGATAAAGGGTCTGTTTGCACAGGTAGCAGCGGTTGGGCGCGTTCTCGGCATAACCGGGGGTCGCCAGCTCGTCGACCGGCACCACGCGGTGCTCGACGCCGAAGGATGCGGCCAGGGATACGGCCTCGGAGGTCTCTTCGGCCGTGTTGGTGGACGAACTGGTGGTCAGGGCCAGGCATCTGAGGCCGGCAAGTCCCGTGGCCACACGCAGCAGCAGCGTCGAGTCGACACCGCCCGAGAAGGCGACCACGACCGAGCCGTATCCATCCAGGATCCGTTGCAGGCTGGCGAGCTTGGCGGCGGTTGAGGGGTTGAGCATGTTCTTGCCGGCCGCGTCAGTGGCCGTTGTTGCCGTAAAGTTCCGTGGTCAGGTAGCGCTCGCCACTGTCGGGGAACATCACGAGCACGGTCTTGCCGGGACCCAACTCGGAGGCGACACGAAGCCCGGCCGCGCAGGCTGCACCCGAGGAGATACCGACCAGGAGGCCCTCCTCGGCCGCCAGGCGGCGGGCCATACTGCGGGCCTCCTCGTCGCTGACGGTAAGCACGCGGTCTATGACGTCTTCGTCGACCACCTCGGGGATGAAACCCGCGCCGATGCCTTCGATCGCATGGTAGCCGGGTTCCCCGCCGGACAGGACGGCTGAACTCTCGGGCTCCACTGCGATCACCTCGATTCCGCTTCGCTCGCGCTTGAGCACCGAGCCGACCCCCGTGATGGTGCCGCCGGTGCCGACGCCGGCCACGAAGGCATCGGTGACGGGGCACTGCTCGAGGATTTCCCGGGCCGTCGTGCGGCGGTGGGCCTCCGGGTTGGCCGGGTTGGAGAACTGCCCGGGCATGAAGTAGTCGGGGTGCTCTTCGAGTATCTCTTCGGCCCGCCTTATCGCCTCGTGCATGCCTTTGGAGTCGGGCGTCAACACCAGGTCGGCGCCGTATGCGCGCAACAGGCGGCGGCGTTCCTCGCTCATGGTGTCCGGCATCGTCAGGATGAGCCGGTAGCCGCGCGCGGCAGCAACCAAGGCCAGGCCCACTCCCGTGTTGCCGCTGGTCGGCTCGATTATGGTGTCGCCGGGCGAGAGCCTGCCCTCGCGCTCGGCCTCATCGATCATCGCGACGCAGATACGGTCCTTCACGCTGCCGCCCGGATTGGCGGATTCGAGCTTGGCAGTCACGCGCGCCGAGCCGTCCTCGACGATCCGTTCCAAGTCGACTACGGGTGTGTTGCCGATCAGATCGAGAGCGCTAGCGGCAACTTGGCGTGGGACCGGCACCGCGTGGCTTATAGGTACCGGTGTTTATGAAGTCAAAGATTATCAGGCACTTACAGCGGCCGAGCTTTTAAAAACCGGCGTGCATGTTAAAGGTGTGGCGGTGAGCGACGACAACAAGGATCAGGGATTCAGGGTGGAGGACAAACGCCGCTTCGATGCGGACGGTACGGTTAGAACCGGCGAGGAGCTAACTGAGGAGGAGCGGGGAGGGGTAGCGGAAGAACCCTCCGCTAGCTCGGGTTCTTCCGGCTCGGATCCTGCCGCTGCCGCCGCCGCGGGCGAGTTGAGCTTTTCGAGCTTCATGGTCGGTTTGGCCTCACAGGCCGTCATGTTCCTCGGTGCCGTCGGCGACCCCACGACGGGCCTTGTGACCAAGGACCTGGGCCAGGCCAAGGCCTTGATCGACATCATTGCCATGCTTGACGAGAAAACTGCCGGCAATCTCAACGAGGACGAGGCCCGCATGATGGAGGAGATGCTCTACGAGCTCCGCATGCACTACGTCGAGGCAACACGGAACCCGGCACCGCCGGCGGACGGACCCGAGAAGTGACGCGCAGCCGTCTGATGCTTGCCGCCGCGGTGGCCGCGGGCGTTGTCGCCGGGATAACGCTTACCATCAGCAGCGACCGGCAGAGCAGTTCGGTCGCCACCGAGGCTGCGCCGGTGCTTCTTCCGGTGGGCCTCCCCGCGGCGGCACCGGGGGGTTCCCACCAGGACTTTGCCGGCCTGGCCGAGCGCATAAGCCCGTCGGTCGTCAACCTGGCGACAATGTCCGAGCCCGAGGAACCGCGCGCCCGCAGGCGCGGAGGAATGGACCCCTTCGAGGAGTTCTATCCCCGCCGCGGACCCAGCAGGAGCCTGGGGTCGGGGTTCATCCTCGACGACGACGGTTTCATCATTACCAACCACCACGTGGTCGAGGGCACGACCAAGGTCGTGGTCAAGCTTCACGACGAGAGCGAACATGAGGCCGAGGTGATCGGCACCGACGCCAAGACCGACCTGGCCGTGATCAAGATCGATGCGGTCGAGGGTCTGAAGCCGGTCGCGCTCGGGGACTCCGACGGGACCCGCGTCGGCGAGTGGGTGCTGGCCATAGGCAACCCCTTCGGTCTCGACCACACCGTGACGGCCGGTATAGTTTCGGCCAAGGGACGTAGGATCAACCGGCCGGACGCGAGCCCCTACGACGATTTCATCCAAACCGATGCGGCCATCAACCCGGGCAACTCGGGCGGACCGCTGATCAACATGGCCGGCCAGGTGGTCGGTATAAACAGCGCGATATTCTCGCGCGGCGGCGGCAACATCGGCATCGGGTTTGCGATACCCATCAACATGGCCCGCCGCGTGGTGCCGCAATTGAAGGAGCACGGGCGCGTCACGCGCGGGTGGCTCGGCGTGCTGATCCAGCCGGTCAGTAAGGACATCGCCGACTCCCTGGACCTTCCGGAGGCCAAGGGCGCGCTCGTGGCCAAGGTGTTCGAAGGCAGCCCGGCCGCGGAAGCGGGTATCGAGATCGGCGACGTTATCGTCAGTTTTGACGGCCAGAAGGTCGAAAAGTCCGCGGACCTACCCTCGATCGTCGCCGACACGCCGGTCGGCAAACGTGTCGATGTCGAGGTGATACGCAGAGCACACACCGAGGTCATCGCGGTCGAGATCGCCAGGCTCGCCGATGAGGACCAAACGAAGGCCGTACCCACCAAGGCCGGTGAGCTCGGACTTTCGATTCAGGACATGACCCCCGATTTGGCGCGCGAGTTCAGGCTCGGCCCCGAGGCCGCCGGAGTGGTCGTCACCAGGGTCGAGCGCGGCTCGCCCGCCGCGGCCGCCGGCATCCGCCCGGGAGACATCATCGAGATGGTCGGCAACGTTCCGGTCACAGACGCCGCCGAGTTCCGTGACCGTGTGGGCGAACGTGCTGAGGGCGAGAGCGTGCTGGTGCTGGTACGCCGAGGCGAGCAGACGCTGTTCCGGGTGATCAAGCCAGACGAGGAATAATGGCGGCGTTGGGCCGCGCCTCCGGCCGCGGGCGCATACGCTGCGCGCTATCCCTGTCTCTGCTCGTGGCCGGGCCGGTTGCCGCGGCCTCGCTTCTGGCCGCCTGGCTCGTTTACATCGACGTCGACCGCCGCCTGGTCGAACACTTCGGCGGCAAACGCTGGGATCTGCCGTCCAAGGTCTATTCGGATTCATACGCCGTGACGCCCGGGCTCGGGGTCGCCGGTCCTGTTTTTGCCGGCCGTCTTGAACGGCTCGGCTACCGGGCTGTGGCCGGCAAGCCGATCCACCGCGGTGAGTACCGGATACTGGTGTCTGCTGGCGGGCCGGCGGCCATTGAGATCTTTCTCCATGCCTTTCAATACCCCGGCCGTCGCGAGCCCGGCCGTTTGTTGCGCCTCGAGCTGGACGAGAGCGGCCGGGTGGCCCGCATAATCCGGCTGGCCGACGGGCGCGAAAGCGTCGGATTCCTTCTCGAACCCGGACTGGTGGCGGGCCTGCACAGCGAGCTGCGCGAGGAACGGCGCGAAATGGCGATGAACGAGATCCCGCTGCCTCTGGTCCGTGCGGTGATCACGGTCGAGGACCGCCGATTTTTTGAGCACCGTGGCATCGACCCCAAAGGGGTGTTGCGTGCGTTCATCGTAAACCTGCGCGCGGGCACGGTACGGCAGGGAGGTTCGACGCTTACGCAGCAGTTGATGAAGAACTTCTTCCTCACCGATGAGCGCACAGTTACGCGTAAGCTCAAAGAGGCCGTGATGGCGCTAGTCGCGGAATCGCGTTTCTCGAAGACCGAGATACTCGAGAACTACATCAACGAGATCTACCTCGGGCGGCGGGGCTCGGTGGCCATACACGGGATGTGGGAAGCCTCGTCGTATTACTTCGGCATGGAACCCCGTGAACTGAGCATGGGTGAGATCGCGACCTTGGCCGGGATAATCCGGGCGCCCAACTATTACTCACCCCATCAACACCCGGGTCGCGCCCGCGTGCGCCGTGACGCGGTCCTCGACCTCCTCCACGAACGCGGCGAGATCGACGCGATTACCCATCGCGAAGCGCGGGGCGAACGTCTCGTCACCATCGCCCCCGTCATACCCGAAGGCAGCGCGCCTTATTTCGTCGACCTCGTGCGCGCCGAACTGGCCGGGTCCTTTCCGGGGTCCGTACTGGCCTCGGAGGGCTATACGATCCTCACCAGTCTCGATCCCGAACTCCAGGCCGCGGCCGAAAGGGCGCTCGCCCGGGGACTGCACGCGCTCGAGCGAGATCACGCGCACCTGGCCGCCGGCGGCGACGGGCCGCGTGTCGAGGGGGCGCTGGTCGCGCTCAATCCGCGGACCGGCGCGGTGCGTGCTCTAATCGGAGGCAGGGATTACGCTTCCACTCAGTTCAATCGAGCCGTTTCCGCCAGACGTCAGCCCGGCTCCGTGTTCAAGCCGGTGGTCATGCTGGCGGCGCTCGGCGGCGCCCGCGTTGGCAACCGCCATTTTCTGCCCACCTCGGTCGTCCCCGATGAGCAGTTCGATTGGGAATACGACGGCCGTAGCTGGTCTCCGCGCAATTACGAAGACCGTTACTATGGAGCGGTCACCGTTTCCGAAGCGCTCGAGCGCTCGCTCAATGCCGCCGTTGCCTACATCGCCCGCGAGACCGGGGTGGAGGCCGTGCGCGACATGGCGCTGCGGCTCGGAATGAGCGCCGACATGCCGGCCTATCCCGCCATCTCCTTGGGCGGCTGGGAAGCCTCTCCGCTGGAGGTTGCCCGCGCTTATTCGGTAATCGCCTCGGGCGGCTTGGGCGTCGAACCGACGACGGTGACTCGGGTGCTCGACCGGCGCGGTAGCCCCGTCGCCGGGCGGCTTGCGGCGCCCGAACGTGTCGTTGACGCGGCCGACGCCTACCTTGTCACACACATGCTCGGAGGCGTGATGGAACGGGGCACGGGTAAATTGGTCCGCAAGCTCGGCTTCGCGCGACCGGCGGCGGGCAAGACCGGAACGAGCAACGATTTCCACGACGCCTGGTTCGCCGGCTTTACTCCCGAACTGCTGACGGTCGTGTGGGTGGGTTTTGACAGGGGGCGTTCTCTCGGGCTCAGCGGTGCGCGGGCGGCCTTGCCGGTGTGGGCCGACTTCATGCGCGAGGCGCTGGGCGGGCGCCCGCCCAAGGCCTTCGAGCGGCCGGCGGGGATAGCTATCGTCGAGATCGACCGGCGCAACGGACTCGTGGCCGCGCATGGCTGCTACGACCGGGTGCCTGAGGCTTTTCTCATGGGTGAGCAACCGATTCGTGCCTGCCCTTTGCACGGCGGCCAAGTCGGGCTTCAATGAAGCGTCCATGAAGCTGCTTGGTATCGAAACATCCTGTGACGACACGGCCGCGGCCGTGATCGACGGTCGCGTGATCCTGTCGAGCGTGGTGGCATCCCAGGACGCCTTGCACGCCGGCTATGGCGGGATAGTTCCCGAGCTTGCCGCGCGCCGGCACCTCGAGACGGTTTCCGAGGTCATCGTCCGCGCTCTTTCGGATGCCGGTGTCGAGACCGCCGGTCCAGGGGCGATCGCGGTCACCTGCGGGCCGGGCCTGGTCGGTTCCCTGCTCGTCGGTATGGCGGCGGCCTGCGGGCTCGGCGCGCGTGCCGGACTGCCGGTCCACGGGGTAAACCATCTTGAAGGCCACGTCCTCTCGCCGCTGCTCGACGAGTCGGCTGGCGGCTTCGTGCCGCCGTTCGTGTCTATGGTCGTGTCCGGTGGCCACAGCGCCGTCTATCTTGTCGAGGAAGGCGGGCGTTACCGGGAGCTCGGCGCTACGCGTGATGATTCGGCGGGCGAAGCCTTCGATAAGGCGGCAAAGATGCTCGGACTCGGTTATCCGGGCGGTCGCAAGATCGACGAGCTCGGCGCAAGCGGCGATCCGGCGGCGATCCGTTTCCCGCGTGCGCGTGTGCGTGGCGATCGCATGGCCATGAGCTTTTCCGGGTTGAAGACCTCGCTCTGGGAGCGGCTCGGCAGCGGGGCCGACGAGTTGCCGCTTGCCGACCTGTGTGCTTCCTTCCAGGAGGCGGTGGTCGACCAATTGCTCGACCGTGCGCTCGAGGCTTGCCGGCTGACCGGCACCCGGCGCCTGGCGGTTTCCGGCGGCGTGTCCGCCAACAGCCGCCTGCGTGCCAGGACCATGGCCGAGGCCGGGGGGCTCGGTATCGAGGCATTGTTCCCTCCGATGTCGCTATGCACGGACAACGCGGCGATGATCGCGTTTGCCGCGGCGGAAGCAATCTCGGCCGGTCGTCCGGGCCTTCCGCTGCAGGCCCGCTCGCGTATGCCGCTCGGGACACGGGACCAGGGCAGTGAGGCGTAGGCGCTGGGGCCAGCACTTTCTCACCGACCGGCATATCGCCGGACGCATCGTCGATGCTGCCGCTATCAACGGCCGCCGCGTTCTCGAAATCGGCCCGGGCCGCGGCGCGCTGAGCGACCTGCTCGCCGAGCGGGCATCACGGCTTTGTATGATCGAGATCGACCCGCGCCTGGCCGAAGGGCTCAGGCGCCGCTACCAGGGACGCACCGACGTCAAGGTCATGGAGGGAGACGTTCTAGAACTAGACCCCGCCACCTGCATCGAAACGCCGGCCCATGTCGTCGGCAATCTCCCCTACGAGACCGGGACTCGTATCATCAGCCACCTGTTGGCAGCGCGGCCGCGCTTCGTCGATCTGACGGTGATGCTCCAGCGTGAGGTTGCCGAGCGTCTGCTCGCCCGTGAGAACTCGCCGGCTTACGGTCGGCTTTCCGTCATGACGGCGCTTCTCGCCGACGTGCAAGCGGTCGTCAAGGTGGGCCCCGAGGCCTTCCGTCCGCCCCCACGTGTTCATTCGAAGGTCATCAAGCTCCGTCCCCACGATGAGCCGCCATACCAGATAGGCGACCACGGCCTGTTCGAACAGATCGTGAGCCGCTCTTTCTCCCAGCGCCGCAAAATGCTGCGCAACAGTCTGCTCGGGTGGCTGGCCGAGCGCGTGGGCGGCCGCGACCGTGCCGAGAACTGCCTGGATGTCGCCGCCATAGATGCGACGGCCCGGCCGCAGGAGGTCTCCGTCGAGGCCTTCGCAAGACTGTCGCTGCATGTGTGCCGGGAGTTTGACGGCCGTGCCTGAGCTACCCGAGATCGAGACGATCCGCAGCAGCCTCGAGCCGCTGGTGCTCGGCCGGAGGATCGAGAGGGTGGAGGTCAGGCGGGCCGACCTGCGGTTCCGGCTCCCATCCGATTTTGCGGCCAGGCTCGAGGGCCGTGTCATCCGTCGCGCCCGCCGGCGCGCGAAGTATCTCATCTTCGATCTCGACGACGAGCTATCGTGGCTCCTGCACATGGGAATGAGCGGGCGCCTGTTGCACACCAGCGAGCCGGCCCGGTACGTGGCCGGCAAGCATGACCACGTCTTGGTGTCGCTGTCCGGCGGTTCGGCGCTGGTCTTCAACGACCCGCGGCGCTTCGGTCTCATGGCCGTCGAGAACGCGGCCGGTTCGGGGTTGTTGGCGGGGATCGGGCCGGAGCCGCTCGACGCCGGGGCCTTCAACGGGGCCTATCTCGCCGGCTTGCGGCGCCGTACCAAGCGCACTCTCAAGGACCTGTTGATGGACCAACGTGTGGTCGCCGGTCTTGGCAACATCTACACCAACGAGATCCTGTTCGCTGCCGGGCTGCGCCCTCGCCGTCGCCTGGCACGTCTAAGCGCCGCCGACTGCGAACGATTGGCGGGGGCCGTACGCACGGTCCTCGGTGAGGCCATCGAGCACCGCGGGAGTTCGATAGCGGATTTTCTCGACGGGGTGGGCCGTCGCGGCGGGTATCAATGGCGGCGCCGTGTCTACGATCGCGAGAACGAACCCTGTCCCTCCTGCTCGACGCCGATCAAGGCGGTGGTGGTGGGGCAACGGTCGAGCTTCTATTGTCCGCGCTGTCAGACCTGAGCTAACGGGCCTTGACGTCGAGGTAGTCGCGCAGGCCGTCGCCGAGAAGATTGAGACCGAGCACGGTCACGAAGATCGCCAGGCCGGGGTAGAGAGTCATGTGGGGGGCGATCAGGAGAAAGACCCGTCCCTGGTCGAGCATTGACCCCCAAGAAGGCTGCGGCGGTTGTACGCCGAGACCGAGGAAGCTCAGGCTGGCCTCGGCCACTATGGCGGCGGCCATACCAAAGCTGGCCTGGACGGCCACCGGGGCGACCAGACAGGGCAGCACGTGCCGCGCCAGGACACGCATTCGCCCGGCCCCCAATGCTTCGGCTGCGCGCACGTGTTCGAGGCGGCGGGCGGCCAACACTTCGCCGCGCACCACACGCGCGTAGCCGGTCCAGCCTATAAGGCTCAGCGCCACGACCACATTGGTAATGCTCGGGCCGAGCACGGCGCTCATCGCAATGGCCAGCAGTATTCCGGGAAAGGCCAGCAGCACATCGACCATGCGCATGAGGGCCGAGTCGATCCAACCGCCCAGAAATCCGGCCGCCGATCCCACGGCCAGGCCGACCAGCAGCGAGATGCCCACCGTGAGGAACCCCACCTGCAAAGAGATCCGTGAGCCGTATATGACACGGCTCAACTGGTCGCGCCCGAGCTTGTCCTGGCCCAGCGGGTGCACGGTGGTCGGCCCACGCAGGTCCTCGTCCAGGCGCTGCTCGAAGGGGTCGTGCGGGGCCAGCATCGGAGCCGTAACGGCGATGCCCAAGAGCAGCGCCAGGGTGAGGCTTCCTACTGCCAGCGAAGAGACCCCGGCCCGCCTATTCATCACGTGCTCCGGCGTAACGGATCCTGGGGTTGACCCAGGCATAGGCGATGTCGGTCAGCAGGTTGACGGCCACATATGCGAGCGCGATCAACAACACGCAACCCTGCACCACCGGATAGTCACGGGTCTCGATCGCCTCGAGCGTCAGACGTCCGAGCCCGGGCCAGGCAAATATCGTCTCGGTGATGACGGAGCCGGCCAGCAGGGCGCCGAACTGCAGGCCTAGGAGCGAAAGCACCGGCGTAAGCGCGTTGCGGAGTGCGTGCTTGGCGAACACCGAGACCTCGCTGGCGCCCTTGGCCCGCGCCGTACGGATGTACTCCTCGCTGACGGTTTCGAGCACGCTGGCGCGCGTCATGCGCGTGAGAATGCCGGCCATCGAAGCTCCCAGCGTGAAGGCGGGCAGGACCAGGTGCGCAAAGCCTTCGCGGCCTGAGACCGGCAGCCAGCCCAGTTCGATGGCGAACAGCATTATGAGCAGCGGCCCCAGCCAGAAGTTCGGCAGCGCCACGGCCGTGAGGCTGGCGACCATTGAGGCGCGGTCGACGGCGGTGCCGGCCCGTTTTGCCGACAACAGGCCGGCCGGCAGCGCGATGGCCACGGCGAAGGCGAATGCGGCCAGCGACAGCTCCAAGGTCGCCGGCAGCCGTTCCAGCAAAAGCTCGCTGACCTGGCGGCCGCTGTGTATGGAGGTGCCGAGGTCTCTGTGGGCGAGCCCGGCCAGGTAAGAGCCGTACTGTTCCAACAGGGGGCGGTCCAGACCCAAGCCGGCGCGCAACGCTTCGCGGTCGGCTATGGTGGCGGTCTCGCCGAGCATGACCTCGATGGGATCACCCGGGATCAGGTGGATGAGCAGGAAGACCACCGTTGCGACCCCCAGCGCGATCGGGACGGCTGCGGCCAGGCGGCGAATACAGTAGATCGTCATCGCCCCTCCGGCCCGCGCATCTTGGCCTTGACCAGTCCGGCCAGCTCCCCCGAGGGATGCGGTTCGAAACCTTCGAGACGCTTCGACACGACGATCACGTTGTCCGGCCACCACAGTGGTATGTAAGGCAGTGTCCTTGCGGTGCGTCGCTGTACACGGGTGTAGACCGCTCGCCGCCTCGTGGCCGGCGCGACCCGCGCACCGCGTTCGAGCAGGACATCGAGTTCCGGGTCCACATAACGGTTACGGTTGTGGCCGGCCGGCGGGGCCATCTCGGAGTGAAACACGAGGCGGTACAGATCCGGGTCGGCGATGCCGACCCAGGCCAGGCTGTACAGGTGGAAGTTGCCGCGCTTGACGTCGCCGTAAAAGGTTCCCCATTCGTAGCTGAGGACCTCCAGCTCGATACCCACGGCCGCGAGTTGAGTACGGATGACCTCGGCGATGCGACGGCGCAGATCCTGCGTGGTCGTCTTGTAGCTCAGCCTGATGCGTGGTTCGGGCCCGTCACCGTCGGGGTCGACTAGGCCAGCGCGGTCGAGGAGACGGCGCGCACGTCCGGGCGAGTACTGGTAACGTCGCACCTCGCCCGTATGGGCCCAGTGATGGGGGGGCAACAGGCCCGTCGCCACACGCGCCTGGTCCTTGAGAAGGTGGCGCACTATGGCCTCGCGGTCGATTGCGTGTGCGATCGCACGACGGACCAGAACCTGCCCGAGGACCGGGTGCGTAAGGTTCATGCCGAGATACTGGAAGCTGTTGGAGGGGCCGCGGGCGATGGCGAGACCGTCGCTCGACCCGTGCATCCATTCGACGGTGTCGGGGTCGATGGCGTTCTGGACGAGATGGACGCTGCCGTGGGTCAGTTCGAGGGCCCGCATGATCTCGTCGGGGACGATCTTGAACTCGATGGTGTCGAGCTTCGGTGCGCCGTCGGCGAACGCCGCGAAGGCCTCGAGGCGGATCGAGGAGGCGTGCCGGACCCTGGCTATACGGTAGGGGCCCGAGCCGATGAGGTCTTCGGCGGGCAGCGGCGGCCCGGAGGCCAAAGCCGCCGGCAGGATGCCCAGGCCTGTGACCTCCATGAAGGCGGCGTCGGGGCGGGACAGTTCGAACACGACCCTGCCGGCCTCAGGGCTCACGACGCTCGTGACGGCGGCCAGCACGGCCCTTTTGGGCGAGGCCGATCCACGGTCTAGGACGTGGCCGTAGGTGGCCACGACATCGGCGGCCGTCACCGGGTTGCCGTCGTGAAACAGAAAGTCCCTGCGAAGTTCGAATACCCAGCGCCGCTTGCCGTCCCGCTGCCAAGCGCGCGCGAGATAGGGGAGGTGGTGGCCGTCGGCGCCCCTGCGCGTCAGCGAAGCGAAGACCAGGCCGCCCACCCGCGAGGAGTGCGCGTCCATGGAGTAGCGCGGGTCGATGCGTTCGGGGGCGGCCTCGAGCGCCACACGCACGAGACCTGTTTCGGGCGGCGGGCCGGTCCGGCAGCCGGCGGTCGTGAAAAGGAGCGCAAACGTACATAGAAAGAAGGCGAAAGCTTTGATATTATGGGTACTTCGGCCTCCCCCGGGGCCCCCGGTGAACATGTCAGTCCGTCCTCGCCCTATACCGGTCCTCTTGTCCTTGGCCCTCGGCCTTGCGCTGCTGCTTGGCCCGGCCCCCCTCGAGGCCTCCAAGCGCCACTGGCCTACCAAGCCCTTTCCTCGATATTCGGCCCTGGACTCGAGTGTGGCCTTTTGGCGCGACGTGTTCAGCAAATACACCAGCCGCCAGCTCGTGCTCCACGATCCCTACCGGCTCGATCTCGTATACGCCATCAGTGACGCCAGCGACATCTTCGACGCGCCGGTCTCCGCGACGGTTCGCGCCGGTAGGCTGGCCAAGAGGATGGATTCCGAAGAGCGTCGGATCTCGGCGCTCCTGCGTTCTCTTGCCGCCGGCGAGGCCAAGACCGAGGAAGAGAAACGCATCGCCGCTCTCATCGGGGCCGACGGCATGCCCGCTCCCGAGGTGTTGGCCACCAGGGTGCGCGTGCAGCGTGGGCTCGGAGACGCGCTCTGCGATGCCGTGACCAGGGCCAGGCCCTGGCTCCCCGAGATGCGCCGTATCCTGAAGCGCCACTCTGTGCCGGCTGAGTTGGCCTATCTGCCCCTGGTCGAGTCTTCCTACCGGAACGACGCCCGCTCCTACCTCGGGGCTGTGGGTGTGTGGCAGTTCACCCGTGCGACGGGCCGCCGTTTTCTTCACGTCGACCACGTTGTGGACGAGCGCCGTGACACGCTGCGCGCCACCGAGGCGGCCGCAAAGTACTTACACGAGAATTACGAGCGCCTCGGCAATTGGCCCTTGGCTGTAACGGCGTACAACCACGGAGCCGGAGGCATCGCGTACGCTGTGCGACGGCTCGGCACCAATGACCTGCCGACCATAATCGAGAAATACAAGAGCCGCCGTTTCGGGTTCGCCTCCCGCAACTTCTACGCCGAGTTCCTCGCCGCCATCGACGTCATGGAGCAGGGCCAGAGAAGTTGCCGTGGTTCGTGGAAGACCATGCCGTCCCACGATCTCGTGAAAGTGGATAGTTTCGTGTCTTTCGGGGAACTGGCCGCCTGCAGCGCCTTGCCGGCGACCGAGCTGGCCGCCCTCAACCCCGCTCTGCAGGCCGACGTGGTAGCCGGCAAGCTTTATGTCCCGCGTGGTTACGGCCTCAGGCTGCCGAGCGGCAGCAAGGTCCGTTTCTCAAAGCGGTACGGCAACCTGCCGGCGGACAAGAAACAGGACAAGCAGATCGTTTACTACGCATCACACCGTGTGCGGCGCGGCCAGACGCTTTCCCATATCGCACGGGACTACAGGACCACGGTACGGCGCATAGCTCTGCACAACGAGATCCGTGACCCCCGGCGGCTTCGCTACGGGCAGGTTCTCAAGATCCCGGTCGGCGATGCCCGCACGGTGCGCCACAGTTCGTCGGCCAGCCACCGTGTCGCCGAGGGGCAGACGCTCTCGCATATAGCCGGCATCTACGGGAGTTCGGTGCGGGCGCTGCAGACGGCCAACGGGCTGCTCGATCCGGACCGGCTCTTGTTTGGGCAGGTCATCAAGATCCCGGGACCCAGGCCTCCGGAAACCCACCGCGTGTCGAGGGGACAGACCCTGTCCCATATCGCGCGGCTCTATCGCACCAGCGTCGTGGCTCTGCAGAATGTCAATGGCATTTCCGACCCGCGCAAGCTGCGCTACGGACAGGTTATCAAGATTCCCTAGCCGGGAACCCGTGATAGTCTGCCGGGATGGCCTACTATCCCGTCTTCCTCGAGTTGGAGAGCAAACGCTGCCTGGTCGTCGGCCGCGGTGCGGAAGCCGATGCCAGGGCCGACGGTTTGGCGGCGGCCGGAGCTGAGGTCCTGCGCTTCGACGGCGGCCGGGAGCTACCCGGCACGGCCGATCTCGACGGCGCCACCCTGCTGTTCTTTTGCGATCCGGCCGGCGTGGGACTTGAGGGCTTGCTCACCGAGGCCCGCTGTCACGATTGCCTGGTCGCCGTGAATGACCGGCCCGAGGTCTCCGACTTCGTAATGGGCGCGATCGCGAGGAAGGGTCCGATAACGGTGGCCGTTTCCAGTGCGGGCGCCAGTCCGGCGCTGGCCCTGCGGCTGCGCGATTCCATCGACGGGGGCTTGGGCGGGGAATGGGCCAGGGCGGCCGAGATAATGGGCCGCTTGCGCCCCCTGGTCGCCAAACGCATAGGGCCTCAGTCCGCGCGTGCGCGCGTTTACCGCTCCATACTAGACGGCGGTTTGGTGGAGCTGGTACGGACCGGCCGTGATGACGAGGTGGTCACCCTGATAGAGTCGGCCGTGGGAGCGCCGGTCGATAGGAACGAGTTGGGGATCTGAGGCATCGCGATGGCGCTCCATGTCGTATCTGTCATCTATCTCGGCGCCGGCCTGGCCTTCGTCCTCGCCATCTTCAGGCCCGCGGCGCGCGGGTCGCGGCTGGCCGTGCCGCTCCTTGCCACGGGTCTGGCAGTTCACGCCTGGGCGGTAACGTCGGCCTCGCTTCGGCTCGGCGTTCTGCCGGTCACCAGCTTCGAGCAGGGATTGTCCTTTCTCGCCTGCCTGCTGGCGGCCAGCGCGTTGGCCGTCTACTGGCGCTACGGCCTTCCGGTCGTCGGCGCGATAATCAGCCCCCTGGCCTTTCTATTAACGGTGGCGGCGGCGGCCCTGGCCCCGGCCGAATCGACCATTCCCGCCGAGCTCAGGAGCCCCTGGTTGCCGGTCCACGTGACCCTGGCCTTTCTCGGACACGCGGTCTTCGCCGTGGCTGCGGCAACCAGCCTCGTGTATCTCGCCCAGGAAGGGCTGCTCAAGTCGCACCGTAACGGGGCGATGATCCGCCGGCTGCCCTCGCTCGAAGAACTCGACCGTCTGAGCTTCCGATGCCTAGTCTGGGGCCTGCCCTTGCTGACCATGGGAATACTGAGCGGCGGAATCTGGGCCTCTGCGGCATGGGGACGGTTCTGGTCCTGGGAACCGCGCGAGATACTGTCCTTGATAACTTGGCTCATATACGCCGCACTGCTGCGTTCACGCCTTGCCGGCGGCCTGCGCGGACGGCGCGCGGCCAAGTTCACGCTGATAGGCTTCGCGATACTGGCTGCTTCATATCTGTCCGTGAACTTGTTCCCGCTACCGGGCCGCCACGGCGGGGGATTCGGGTTCTAGGAGCCGGCGGTGGGGCACGAACTGATCGTCGTCGGCGTCACCCACCGTAGTGCACCCGTGGAACTGCGCGAACGCCTGGCCCTGAGCAACGGCCAGATAGGCGGACTCATAGGGTCGGTCGTGGCCTCGCCCGGCATCGATGAATGCGTGGTACTGTCGACCTGCAACCGCGTCGAGGTGGTCGCGTGCGGCACCGGGGGTTTGAATGCCCGGCACCTATTGTCGCAGCGCCTGCTCGAGGCCGGCGGTCTCGATGCCGACCGCGACGGTGGTTGCCTCGTCGACATGAACGGGCGTGACGCCGTCCGTCACGTGTTCCGCGTTGCCTCCAGCCTCGACTCCATGGTGGTCGGGGAGCCGCAGATACTGGGCCAGCTCAAGGAACAGTTCGCGCTTTCCGTCAAAGCCGCGGCGGCCGGTCCCATACTGCACCGCGTCTTCGAACGCGCTTTCTCGGTGGCAAAAAGGGTGCGTACCGAGACCGGCATAGCCGCGCGCGCGGTCTCGGTCGCTTCGGCGGCCGTCGAACTTGCGGGCAAGATCTTCGAGACCCTCAACGGTCGCACGGTGATGCTCATCGGCGCGGGCGAGACCGGCGGGGTGGCCGCCCGGCATCTCGTGGCCGCCGGCGCCGGCCGGCTCCTCGTGACCAACCGTAGCTTCGATGCGGCCGTCGAGCTTGCCCGCGAGATCGACGGTACGCCCGTGCCCTTCGAGCGCTTCCAAACTTACCTGCCCTTGGCCGATCTTGTCGTCGGCTGTGCGGGCGGGGGCGAGGTGCTCGCCGCCGAGGCGGTGTTGCCCGCCATGACGGAGCGCAACGGCGAGCCGGTGTTCTTCATAGATCTCGCAGTGCCGCGAAACTTCGCCGCCGCGCTCAACGCACTGGACAATGTCTACCTCTATGACATCGACGATCTTGCCGAGGTGGCCGATGAGAATCTCGAAGAACGCTACCGCGAAGCCGTCGAGGGCGAGGTCATTGTCGAGGAGGAGGTCGAGTCTTTTTGGCGCTGGCTCGAGGCGCTGGACGTGGAACCGACCATAGTCGAGCTGCGCGATCTCGCCGAGGGTATCCGGAGCGAGGAAACCGAGCGGACGCTCAGAAGGATCCCCGGCATGGACGAGGCCGGCCGGGACAGCGTCGAACGCATGACCCGGGCCATCGTCAACAAGCTCCTGCACCTGCCCACCGCCGTTCTCAAGGAGGACGCCTCCTCGCGCGCACCCGGCGATCTTGTGGCCGCCGTCAGGCGACTGTTTGGCCTCGGATCGCATAAATGAGGCTGCGGGTCGCCACACGGCGTAGCCGGCTGGCCGTTGCGCAAACTCAGGCGGTTTGCCGCAGGCTCGGCGAACTCGTCGACGGCCTCGCCTACGAACTGGCCCCCGTCACGAGCAGCGGCGATCTGATAAAGCACGGCTCCTTGGCCGAGCGTGGGGGCAAGGGTCTGTTCACCAAGGAACTCGACCAGGCCCTGCTCGAAGGCTCGGTCGATCTCGCGGTGCACTCCCTCAAGGACGTACCGACCGAGTTGGGCGCCGGCCTGCGCATCGCGGCCGTACCCGCCCGTGCCGATGCACGCGACGTTCTGCTCGGCCGCAGCCGGCTCGGGCTGGCCGAAATGGGTCCTCAGACGACCATCGGTACCAGCAGCCTGCGGCGGCGGGCCCAGTTGCTGGCCGCCTACCGGGGCCGTCCCGCGCCCAAGGTGGTCGGATTGCGTGGAAACGTGGAAACGCGGGCGGCGCGCGTGAGGGAAGGCGACATCGACGCGACCTTTCTGGCCGCGGCGGGCATTGAACGATGTGAGCTATCCCTGGAGGGGCTGGTCATGTCACCGCTCGACCCGGTCGAGTTCGTGCCCGCGGTCGGACAGGGCGCCCTGGCCCTGGTTGTCCGTGCCGACGACCCCGACACCTGCCGGTTGCTGTCGGTTCTCGAGGACCCCAGGGCGCGCCGCGAGGTGGAGGCCGAGCGCGAGGTCGCACGCGCTTTGGGGGCCAGCTGTTACTTGCCAGTGGGCGTGTACGCGCGTAGCGACGGGGGCGAGTTTCGAATGATGGCCGTGGTGGCCGACACTGAGGGCCGCCGCCTGGTAAGACGCCAGGCCAAGGGCGGCAGCGACGACAGGGACGCGGTCGCACAGCGCTTGGCCAACGAGCTTCTCGATTCCGGTGCGGCCGACATTATCGCCGAGGTGGAGGCCAGCCACGGCCCCGGAGCCGCCTCGTGAGCCGGGCTCCGGGAAAGGTCTATCTGGTGGGGGCGGGCCCCGGAGACCCCGGCCTGCTGACCTTGCGTGGCCGGGATTGTCTGGCCCGTGCCGATGTCGTGCTTTACGACTTTCTGGCCAACCCGCGCTTGCTCGACCTGGCCCCGGCCTCGGCCGAACGCATCCTCGTCGGCAAGCGTCACGGGGTCACGACCATCGCTCAGGCCGAGATCGAGGATCTCCTGGTCACCAAGGCCGGTCACGGTATGCAGGTGGTCCGGCTCAAGGGCGGCGACCCCTTCATATTCGGGCGCGGCGGGGAGGAAGCCGAAGCGTGCCGGCGCGCGGGCGTAGACTTCGAGGTCGTGCCCGGGGTGAGTTCGGCCACGGCCGTGCCGGCCTACGCCGGCATTCCGTTGACCCACCGCGAACACTCGTCGCTGGTGACCTTCATAACCGGCCGCCCGGGCCCCGCGCGTACGCTCGACGATCATGACTGGTCTTCACTGGCGAGCCTGGGCGGCACGCTGGTCTTCTTGATGGCCACACTGGCTCTCGATGATATCGTGGCGCGCCTGCTCGCCGCCGGCATGCCGGCCACGACGCCCGTGGCCATGGTGCGTTGGGGCAGTCTCCCGCTTCAGCGCCGCGTGAGCGGTACGCTGGCCAACATCAGCAGGCTCGGCGCCGAGGCCGGGATGCGGCCTCCGGTCATCACGGTGGTCGGCGAGGTGGCCGGGCTTGCCGACGAACTCGAATGGTACGAGCGTTTGCCGCTGTTCGGGCGTCGCATAGCCGTTACACGCGCGCGCCATCAGGCCGGCGCCATGGCCCATGCCCTGGAGTCGCTGGGAGCGGGGGTGATCGAGTATCCGACCATAGAGATTGGTCCCCCGAGCGACCCTTCGCTGTTGCAAAGGGCGCTGTCCGGTCTTTCGAGCTTCGATTGGCTGGTCCTTAGCAGCGCCAACGGGGTGGCTCGCTTCTTCGAGGCCATGGCCGGGGCGGGCCGGGACATACGGGAACTGGCCGGAGTACGGATCGCCGCCATCGGACCGGCCACCGAGGAGGCCGTCCGCCGGCGCGGCCTCAAGGTTGCCGCCCGCCCGGCCGAATACCGCGGCGAGGCATTGGCGGAAGCCCTTGGCGAGGTCTCGGGAAAGCGCATACTCGTGGCCCGGGCCGAAGTCGCGCGCGAGGTCCTTCCGGAGCGCCTCGAGGGCAAGGGCGCCGAGGTCGAGGTCGTGCCGCTCTACCGTACCGGCCTTCCCGAGCTAAGGGCCGACGCGGGCCTGCTGGCCGGGGCCGATATGTTCACCTTCACCAGTGTGAGCACCGTCGAGAATTTTTTCACGATGCTCCCGGACCGCGCCCTCTCTTTGCTCGAAGGAGCCGCGGTCGCCGCGATCGGTCCCGTAACGGCGGCGTCCCTGGCCGGGCGCGGCGTAGAGCCGGACGTCGTTCCAACCGAGTACACGACGGCCGCCATGGTGGCGGGCATCCGGGAGCATTTTGCAACACATAAGGTGGTTTCGTAGCATCGGGTCTCACGATGGCGCCATTTCCTGAACAACGTATGCGCCGCTTGCGGCGTAACGAGACCATGAGGCGGATGCTGCGGGAGACCAGTGTCTCGCCCGACGATCTGATACTGCCGCTGTTCGTGTGTCCGGGCAGCTCGACCGCCAATGAAGTGGCGGCCATGCCCGGTGTCTGTCAGCTCTCGGCCGATCTGGCCACCGACAAGGCCGTCCAAGCACGTGACGCGGGCATTCCCGCCGTCCTCCTGTTCGGGATCCCGGACAGCAAGGACCCGCTGGGAAGCGAGGCCGAACGTGACGACGGCGTCGTTCAGCGGGCCGTGGCCTTGATAAAGAAGGCGGCCCCGGACCTGTTGGTCATCACCGACGTCTGTCTTTGTGAATATACCGACCACGGGCACTGCGGGGTGCTCGATGGCAAGGAGGTCGACAACGACGCCACCTTGGAACGCCTGGCGGTCGGGGCGCTTTCGCATGCGCGCGCGGGTGCCGACATCGTGGCGCCCTCCGACATGATGGACGGCCGCGTGGGTGTCATACGGCAGGCGCTCGACGAGGATGGTTTCACCGAGGTGGCGATCATGTCCTATGCGGCCAAGTTCTGTTCGGCCTTCTACGGGCCGTTCCGGGAGGCAGCCGAGTCGGCCCCGGCCTTCGGTGACCGCCGTGGCTACCAGATGGACCCCGCCAACGCCGAAGAGGCACTGCGCGAGGTTGCCCTCGACCTCGACGAGGGCGCCGATATCGTCATGGTAAAACCGGCGATGCCGTACCTCGATGTGATCCGTCGCGTAAAGGACAGTTTTGCCTGTCCGCTGGCCGCCTATCAGGTAAGCGGCGAGTATTCGATGATCAAGGCCGCGGCCATCAACGGCTGGGTGGACCAGGGCAGGGCCGTGGCGGAGAGCCTGGTGGCCATCAAACGCGCCGGCGCCGACATGATCATCACCTACTTTGCTCTCGACGTAGCCGGAGCGTGAATCCGGGTCCGTACAGGCGCCGCCTGCTGCCTGCGGCGGTGGTGCTTGTGCTCGCGCTTCCCTGTTACGCGGCGGCCTCGATAACCGCCGAGCGCGAACTCGGCGAACGGTTCATCCGGGAAGCCCGTGCCAAGCTGCCGCTCGTTGACGCGCACGAGCTTCAACGCCTGGTCGCCGACATAGGCAACGAGATCGTTGCCACGCTCGGGCCCCAGCCTTTTGATTACGAGTTCGAGATCGTCGCCGACCGGGCTCTCAACGCCTTTGCCGCCCCCGGCGGAAAGGTGTTTGTGCATGCCGGGCTGATAGCGCGGGTCTCCAACGAGGATGAGCTGGCGGGTGTGCTCGGCCACGAGGTCGCCCATAGTCACGCACACCACATGGTAAGACAGCAGCAAAAGAGCGCCGCGGCCGGCTACGCATCACTGTTGGGCGTGTTGCTCAGCGCCGTTCATCCCGCCTTCGGGCAGGTGGCCCTGGCCGCCGGTGCCGGCGTCAGGCTCAAATATCAGCGTGACTTCGAACGCGAAGCCGACTTTCTTGGTGTCGGTCATGCTGCCAAGGCCGGCTACGATCCCACGGCGATGCTGCGTTTCCTGCGGGTTCTCCACGGCGAGCAGCAGCTCAACCCCACCTACATGCCGCCATACCTTTTCTCTCATCCGCTCAGCGCCGAGCGCATGGCCTATCTCGAGGCTTCCTTGCGAAAGAGCGAGTGGCAGGGCGAGCCGGGGCCGGCCAGTTGGCGGCTCGAGCGCGCGCGCGCGATCGCCAGGGCGCTGACGGAAACCCGCCCGGAGGCGGTGCCCGATTATGAGCGGCGATTGGCCAAGGCCGGCGGAGAAGACCGGGCCAAAGCGGCCGAACTGCTCGGCTTGTTGCTGGTGGCCGGGGGAGAGCATGCCAGCGGCATCGAGCATCTCGAGTTGGCCGAGTCCGCGGGCCGTACCGTGCACGCGGAGTTGGGACGGGCCTATCGGCTCGAAGGCCGCTTCACCGAGGCGCGCACACGCCTCGAAGCCGCATTGGCCGCAAGCCCCGGGGACTGGAGCGTGGCGGCCGATCTCGGCGTCGTCGAGTTCCAGCAGGGGCATTACGGTGACGCCATCGCGCAACTGGAGCGTTCGCTTGAACTACGCGGAGGCAGGCCGGAGGTTCTTCGATGGCTGGGCCGCGCCCTGGAGAAGGCGGGCCGTCGCCACGAGGGCTTTTGCCGTCTGGCCATGGCCGCTGATCGCGAGGGCAGGAACGTGCAGGCTCTCGATTACTACCGGCGCGGGGTCGACGGGCTTGCCGACGATCACCCGTTGGCCGTTGCGGCGCGCGAACGCATAAAAGTGCTCGAGGAACGGATCCCGCCGATCTCCAGACGCCCCCCTCGTGTGCGATGGCACTAAAGCGTGGCCTCATCCTCGAGCGTATCGCGGCCATGGCCGGCTATGAGCCGGGCGAACAGCCGCGCGGCGGCTCCTTTGTCAAGCTCAACACCAACGAGAATCCCTATCCCCCCTCGCCACGGGCGATCGAGGCGGCAGGGCGGGCGATAGAGGCCGACCTCAACCTCTATCCCGATCCGAGCGCGCAAGGTCTGCGCGGGGCCGCGTGCGCCCGTTACGGCCTGTCGGCCGAAGCGGTAATAGTCGGCAACGGCTCCGACGAGATCCTGGCCATGGCGTTGCGCGCCTGTGCCGGTCCCGGCGGCCGCGTGGTCTACAGCACACCGTCCTATTCGCTCTACGCCACGCTTGCCGGAATCGCCGGTGCCGAGGCCACGGAGCTGGCGTGGCCCGGGCAGGTCTCGGACGAAGACGAAGGCCCGGGCATTCCGTCCGGCCTAGCCGAGGCGGCCCGGAATGCCGACCTTACCTTCGTATGTTCGCCCAACTCACCGAGCGGCAGAGCCGTGACCGTCGATGCGATCGCCGGTCTGGCGCGTGCCACAACGGGGCTTGTCGTCGCCGACGAGGCCTATATCGACTTTGGCGGGCGTAGCGCCCTCGACATTCTCGCCGACCACGACAACCTCTTGGTGACCCGCAGCCTTTCCAAGTCGTTTTCCTTGGCGGGTCTGCGTTTGGGGCTGGGCTTTGGCTCGCCAGCGCTCGTCGAGGCGCTGGGCAAGACCAAGGACTCCTACAACGTTTCGCGCGTGGCGGCTGCCGCCGGCCAGGCCGCGCTCGAGGACTATGACTGGATGGTCTCCAATACCGGCAAGGTGGTCGCCACGCGGCAACGAGTGACGGCGGAGTTGAGGGCCCGCGGGCACCGCGTGCCGGCAAGCGCGGCTAATTTCTTCTGGCTGGATTGCGGTGACGGCGGGGGCCGTCCGGTCTTCGAGCGTCTGAGATCGCGCGGTCTGCTGGTGCGCTATTTCGATAGTGAGCAGCTCTCGGGCGGAGTCCGTGTCAGCGTCGGGACCGACGAAGAGATGGACCTTTTCCTTGCGGCCTTCGAACCCTAGACCGGGACTATTCGGTCTCGAGAAAATCTCCGGCCAGGCGGTTCATCCGTGAGTAGAGATACTCGGGCACGCTCATGACCATCTGGCCGTCGCCCCGTTTGACGAAGTAGCGGGTGCGGTCCGCCTCGTCGACCTTGCCCGCCACGGCACGCCCGCAACTGCCGCCGTCGCCCGCGTAAAGTTCGACCTCCACCTCCGGGGGGGACAGCCCGTAGAGTTCGGGGTCGGTCTCGGACACGATCTCGGCGCCCGCCATATCAGCCAAACCGTTACGCGCGCGTTCGATGAGCGCTTGGCGGAGCTTGCCGGCGGTCTCGGGTGCGAGGTTCCAGTTGCCGTCGCCGCTGCGTGTGACGGAGAATCCCTGTCCGTCGCTTCTCTCGAACGACATACGGACGACCTCGTCGGCTTCGCAGTCGAACAGGTGTTTGTCGCGCAACGTTGCCAGGTCTTTGTCGAGCCGTACGAGCATTGCCGATTCCACCTCGGCCACCTGGCCGTCCGGGGATCTGACGGCATAGCTTGCCGGCGGTGTGCGTTCCGGGACCGTCTTGCCGAAGGCCAGCCGGGCCCGGCCCTGGCCGCCGACCTCGACGGCGATAGAGAAGCGGGGCTTGCCTGGCCCGAGCGCCGCGCGCGGCTTCTCGTCGTCGAGGAATGACGATGCCTTAAGGCCGGCCAACGCGCGCAGCAGCGCCTCGATCTGTCCCGTGTCGGCTTCGTCCTTGACGGGTTCGGTGATACGCCAGCGGTTGCCACGGCGCTCGAGAGCGATCCTGCCCGTTTCCCTCGAGTCCAGTTCGAGTGCGATGACGTTGGCTGCTTCGAACACCAGAAGCCGTTTCTCGCGCAGGTCGAACGGGTCCTTCTTCACGCCGGTGTGGAAGATGAGCGGAGTCACGGCGACCTCCTCGCTACCGGCCAGACGGACGTAGGCGGAAAAACCGACCGGGGTGGTGCGCCCGACGATGATCGTGGGGAGTTCGCTGCCATCGGCCAGGCCGAGCGTCACGTTGGCCTGCTCGCCTTGCTCGCCGAGCCCGTACACAGCGAGGGCCTGACGCTCGTCGGGCCCTATGCGCCGTTCGAGCTTGAGACCGACTATGGTCGTGAGCAATCGCTCGACGGCTTCAGCATCGGCCGTGGCTTCGACCGGCGCGGTCATACGCCAACCGGAGGCGTTGCGCCGCAACTCGATGGTGGGTTGTTCGGGATAGGCCAGGGTGAGGCTGCTTGTCTCCCCGGCCGTGATGTCGAGGAGACGGTCGGGGGCCTTGTCGGCTTCCATGCGTGGTCTCTCGACGAAGTAGACCCAAGCGCCGAGGACCGCGACCAGGGCGGCCAGTATAAAGGTCCGGCGAAAGCTCACTTCTCAGAGCGAGGAGCGCCGCCACCACACAGCAATGCCCGCCAACAGGATGAGTTCGGGTATGACCAGGACCGACAGGTAAAAGACCGTGCGGGCCTGGGCCTGGGTGAGGTAGGCACGCGAGGCGCGCACCGCGCGCGGGCCGATGGATATCCGCTGTTCTTCCCCGGCCAGCCATCCGACGGTGGCAAGCCCAAGGGCGTCGTTGAAGAGTTGGCGCCAGTATTTGTTGGTAGCGAAGGTCGAGTCACCGAAGACGACCATCTCGAACTCAGCGTCGCTCGTGGCCTCGCCGCCTTCGAGGTCCTTGACGTAGGCGCTCGCGGCCACCGCAATCGACACCGGGCCTTTCAGGTCGTCGTTGTCGAGGCTGGCCTCGCTCTTGGAGAACAGCCGTTCGCTATCGGTCTCCCCCCAGCTCGTTTTGGAAGTGAAGGCCAACGGGACGCGCACTATCGCCGCTTCGAATCCCTCGAGCACGCTGACCGAACGGGCAAGAGAGAAGATCGTTCTTTCCCGGAGCGAAGCGACGGCGGGGTGCTCGCCGTAGCTGGCCACCACCGGTTCGAGGCCGAGCGTGACGCCCTGGAACAGGCGCATCTGTTGGTCCACGATCACGTCGTTGCCCGCGACCACCCCCCAACGCAGCAGCATGTCGGATATTTCCGCGCCCTTGCCGGGCTCGAGCAGGAACATCACACGCCCGCCTTCCCGCATATAGCGCTCGAGAGACTCGACCTCGTGGGGAAAGTAGGGTTTGTCCGAGGCCACGGCGACGACGGCCGCGGCATCGCCGGGCACGCTCTCGAGTTCGGGAAGGAAGAGCCCCTCGACCACATAGTTCTGGTTCTTGAGGTCCTTGGCGAAAAGGCCCAGCCCGGTGGCTGAATCGCTGTCGGTGATCGAGGGCTCGCCGTGGCCCTCGATGAAGTAAACCTTTTTCTGTTCGCTGGAGGAGACGCGGTTTATTCCGTTGGTCACGGACTCCTCGTCGGTCTTGGTGACCACCGTGCTGCGCTCTCCCATGGATATCTTGAGACTCGGCACGTGGCTGATGAGCGCCGCCTGCGCCAACTCCGGGTGGATCTGCGGGTCTATGATGCGCGCCGTGATCAGATCGCTATGGTAGCGGTACGCGTCGAGGAGCTCCTCAAGCACCGGGTCACGGCCGGCTTCGAGAAAGGCCTCTATGCGGACCTCTCCCTTTAGGGTTTCGACGATCTTGCGGGATTGTTCCGAGAGTGAGTTGATGCCGCCGGCACTGAGGTCGATGCGGTAGTGATAGCGCGTGCCCATGAGGTTGACCATGACGATCACAGCCATGAAAAGCGCCGAATACACGGCCGCGTTCATGCCGTAGCGCGTCGAGCGCCGGCGCACGAAATCCCCGAACGAAGAGCCCCCACCGGAAAAATAAGCGACCAGGCAGGCGATCCCGCCAAGCAGATGGGCCAGCCCGTACCAGCCGACCCTGAACATGCTGTCGGCCGGGTTCCTCAGCCACCAGTGCGAGAGCAGGGCGAAAGCGACCAGGACCAGTCCGGCTATCCCTATTATCGGTGCGCGGCGCGGGTTCACGACTTCCACCTCGCCGATTCCACCGCACGGTGGGTAAGGAACAAGAAGGCTGTGGTCAGGCTGATGAAATACACGATGTCCTTCGTGTCGATCACCCCGCGGGCCATCACGCGGAAGTGCTCGGTGACCGACAGGTAGAGAAGGACGCCCTTGAGGGTCTCGCCGGCGCCGTCGGCCGGCCAGTTGATGACGAAGAGAATCAGCGAGATCACCAGCGCGCTGACGGCGGCGATGATCTGGTTCGAGGTCATGGCCGAGGTGAAGTTGCCGACGGCCACGAACGCGACGGCCATGCCGAAAAGACCGATGTAGCCGCTGAGGATCAGGCCCGCCTCCGGGTTTCCGAACATGAGCAGGATGAGCGGGAAGACGGCCGTGAGGCCTATCATGAGGACCAGTATGGCTAGCCCGGCCAGGAACTTGCCGATCACCATCTCGGATATCTTGAGCGGCGAGGTAAGGAGCAGTTCAAAAGTGCCCGAGCTGCGTTCCTCGGCGAAGCTTCTCATCGTGAGCATCGGTATGACGATAAGCAGCACCACAGAGAGGTTCTGCAACAAGGGCGACATGACCGCGTCGTTGAGGTTGACCCAGGTCGTGTCGTAGCCCGGGAGGCCCGAATAGACGGCTACGATACGGTTGAACTGCGAGAGAAGGTTGAAGAAGAACCAACCGGCCAGCAGCTCGAAACCGGTGAGCACGACGTAGGCGATCGGCGAGGTGAACATCGAACGGATGTCACGCCAGGCGATCGTGATGACGTTACGCATCCGCCGGCGGCTCCTTAGCGGGCGGGGCCGAGACCTCGCCACCGACCTGTCTCAGGTATTCCTCCTCGAGACTGCTCTGACGCGTCAGGTCGGCCACCGTCGCTTCCAGCGTGACGCGCCCCTCGTTGATGATCACGACCTTCTCACAGATCTGGGACACCTCGGGCAGGATGTGGGTCGACAGCACGACGGTGCGTTCCTTGGCGATGCGCCGAATCAGATCCCGGATCTGGTGTATCTGGGCGGGGTCCAGACCGATGGTGGGCTCGTCGAGCACCAGCACCGAGGGCTGGTGGATGAGGGCCTGGGCAAGACCGACCCGCTGGCGGTAGCCCTTGGAGAGGTGGCCGCAGAGCCGGTCGGCGACCTTGTCCAGGCCGCAGTTGTCGATCTCGCGGTCGCGGGCCTCCGCGATGGTTCGCCGCGGCAGTCCCTTGAGGGCGGCGACGTGATCGAGATAGCTCCGTACCGTCATTTCGTCGTATAGCGGCGGGTGTTCGGGGAGATAACCGACGCGGCGGCGCACCTCGAAGGAATCCTCGAAGATATCAAAGCTATCGACGGTCACCGTTCCCATGGTGGCCGGCATGTAACCGGTCACGATCCTCATTGTCGTGGTCTTGCCGGCGCCGTTGGGGCCGAGGAAGCCGCAGGCCTGGCCCGGTTCGACGCTGAAAGAGATGGCATCGACGGCGGTGAAGGACCCGTACGTTTTGGTGAGCTGTTTGACCTCGATCATGTGCGCTAAAGTGACCGGCGCGCGCCGGTATAGCGCGCATATGTAGGCATGACCGGAACAGCTGTCAAAACGCGATAGCGCGGGCTGCTTGCATTTCGGGGGGCCTTCTACGAGCCTCGCACGATGGCTCGCAGAGCAGCCAAGAAGCGCGGCCGGGCCTACCTGCTCGACATAAGCCACTTCATCTTTCGCGCCTATCACGCGCTGCCCGAGATGAAGACATCCGCCGGCGTGCCTACCAACGCCGTGCGCGGTGTGGCCAGCATGCTCGAGGCGTTGATCCGAGAGGAGAAGCCGGAATATCTAGTGGCGGTCTTCGATCCGGGCGGCGGCAGCTTCCGCAACGAGGTCTATCCCGAGTACAAGGCCAACCGTGGCGAACCCGACGAGGACATCAAGGCGCAGTTCCCCCTGGTCGAGCGCTTGGTCGACGCCATGGCCGTCCCGCGGGCCTCTGTGAAGGGTTACGAGGCCGACGACGTCATTGCGACCCTTGCTAGGCGCTTTGCCGAAGCCGGACACGAGGTGACCATCGTCAGCGGCGACAAGGACCTGATGCAGTGCGTGGACAAGAAGGTCGTGATGTTCGACCCGATGCGCAGGAAGCACTTCAAGCCGGCCGATGTCGAAGAGCGCTTCGGGGTCGGACCGGGCGCGGTCGCCGATGTGCTGGGTCTTATGGGCGATTCCTCCGACAACCTACCCGGTGTCAAGGGGGTGGGGGCCAAGACGGCCTCGGCGCTGATCGCCCACTTTGGTTCGGTCGAAGCCATGCTCGAACGCAGCGCCGAGATCGAAGCGCTCCCCATACGCGGGGCCAAGGGCGTTCGCGTCAAGATCGAAGAGGGGCGCGAGGCGGCCCTCTTCTTCAAGGACATGGCCACGGTCCGTGACGAGGTCGATCTGGACGTCGAGCTCGACGAGCTGCGGTTGGTCACGGCCGACGACAACGAACTTATCGCCTTCTTCGAGGAGTTCGAGATGGAGACCTTGGCCGGACGGGTAAGACGTCTTGCGGGCCAAGAGCCGGAGCCGCCGGTTCGGGCCAGGCCCGCCGCAACGGCCAAGAGCAAGGCGGTCGGGCTCGAAGCCTTCAGCGGCGCGCCGGTCTATCTGGCCCATGGCGAGAACGAGTTCGGCAAGACGCAGCTGGCCCTCAAGGCCGGCCGGCACATGACCTTGCTCGAGGGCGAGGCTGTGGCCCCGGCCCTGGAGGCTCTGGCCAGGTCGGGCGTCTCGCTTTGCGGGTGCGCGCTAAAGGACATCTGTCGCGACTACGGTATCGGGCTCGGGCCGGAGGCGTTCGATCTCGGGCTGGCCTCCTACTTGGTCGACGCCTCGGCCGGCAGCCACGATGCGGCCGATCTCGAGCGGCGCCTTCTCGGCCGCACCGCGCCGGGGGACGGCCCCGAGACGGCCGCGGCCGTCGAACAGCTCGCCGGCTTGTTGCGCGTCGAATTGGCCGCACGCGGCCAGGAACGGCTCTACCGGGAAGTGGAACTGCCCTTGCTGCCGGTTCTTGCCGACATCGAGCGCCACGGCGTGCTGCTCGACACGGCCATGCTCGGCCGGTTGGCCAAAGACTTCGAATCACGAATGAACAAGCTCGTGGTCAGCATCTACAAAGAAGCCGGCGAGGAGTTCAACGTGCTCTCGCCGCAACAGCTACGCGCGATCCTGTTCGACAAGCTCAGCCTGCCGACCAAGGGGCTCAAGCGCACCAAGACCGGGGTCTCGACCGACAGCGACAGCCTGGAGGCCTTGAGCGGCAAACATCCATTGCCGAGCCTTGTCCTGGAGTACCGCGGGCTGGCCAAGCTCAAGTCGACCTACCTGGACCAGCTACCCGGCATGGTCGACGAGGACAGTCGCGTCCATACCCGGCTCAACCAGACGGCCACCGCCACCGGCAGGCTCAGCTCGAGCGACCCCAATCTTCAGAATATACCGGTCCGCACCGAGGACGGTGCTCGCATACGCGAGGCCTTCGTCGCGCCTGCGGGCAAGCTGTTGGTCTCGGCCGACTACAATCAGATCGAGCTGCGCGTTCTGGCGCACCTCTCGGGCGACGAGACACTGCAAGAGGCCTTTGCCGAGGGAAGGGACGTGCACCGCAGCACGGCGGCCGAGCTGTTCGAGATGAAGGTCACGGAGGTCACCGACGCGATGCGGCGCGAGGCCAAGCTCGTAAATTACGGGCTTATCTACGGCATGGGGCCGGCCCGCTTGTCGCGCGAGCTCGGTATCGAAAAGGCGCGCGCCGCCGACTACATCGAGCGCTACTTCGAGCGTTACTCCCGGGTGCGCGGCTTCTACGATGACATGCTCGTGCAGGCGCGCGAGCTGGGCTATGTCGAGACCATCGAGGGGCGCCGCCGTTACCTGCCCGATATCCACTCAGACCATGGCGGGCGCCGGCAAATGGCCGAGCGCGTGGCCACCAATACCCCCATTCAGGGGAGTGCGGCCGATATAATCAAGATCGCCATGGTCCGCCTCCACCAGCGTTTGGGGCAGGCCGGCCTGGCCGCCGCCATGGTCTTGCAGGTGCACGACGAACTGTTGGTGGAATGCCCGAAAGGCGAGCTGGAACAGGTAGTTAGCCTGCTAAGGGAGACCATGGCCGGAGCCGTCCGCCTGTCCGTGCCGCTGCTAGTGGATGTCGGTCATGGCGCCAATTGGGCAGGTGCTCACTGAGGAAAAAAAGGGCGGAAAAAGCCTTGAATACCGGCTATAAAGAGCCGTCTATCGTCGTTGGTATGGAGCATTGCACGTGGAACTCACGGATGGGGAACTTGTCGACCAGGCGAGGTCGGGGGACCGGGACGCGCTCGCAGCGCTCACGGAACGATACCAGGGGCGACTATTGCGCGTCCTCGTCGGCATGGTGCGCAATCCCGAGGATGCGCGCGACATCGCCCAGGACGCCTTCGTGCGGGCCTTCAGCAATCTCCACGGGTTCAAGGGGCAGTCGTCCTTTTACACCTGGCTTTACCGGATCGCCGTCAACCTGGTCATCGACCAGCAGCGGCGGGAGGGACGCAGGCGAAATTACGAGTTCGATGAGACCGTTCCACCAGACTCTCCGTATACCGTCGACTCGACGGGCCGTGACCCTTTCGAACGGGTGCGTGATGCCGAGCTGGTACGAAAGGTCAAGGACGCGATCGACGAGTTGACGCCCGACCATCGGGCCGTAATACTCCTGCGCGAGGTCAACGGTTTGTCCTACAAAGAGATAAGCGAGACCGTAGGTTGCTCGATGGGCACGGTGATGAGCCGTTTGCATTACGCTCGTAAGAAGTTGCACGAGCGTCTAGGCCGCACGCTATAGCGGAGGTCCGGGTAGTGTCGATGGATTGCAAACAGCTTGACGAGAAACTCGACCACTACCTGGACGGCGAACTTGATGCCGCCGGCACCGAGGCCGTACGCCTGCACACCGCCTCGTGTCCGAGTTGCAACGACACCATTACGGCCTTTCAACAGACAAGAGCGATGATAACGACGGCCGTGGCAGACCTTGCCACGGCCGTCGACGTTTCCGGCTTCTTCGAAGGGATCGAGAACAAGCTCGCCGAACAGGAGACCCGTTCCTGGCGTTTCCGTATCGGCGGCTTTGCCCGCGCCGCCGGCCGCGAGATCACGGCCACGCTAGGCACCCCGGTGCGTGCCGCGGTGTGGAGCGGCGCGGCGGCCGCTGTCGCGGTGGCTTTGTTCCTGGCCATGTCCGGAACGGAGCCGCAGCGGGAACGGCTGGCCGCCGGCGATTCGGTGCGTGTCGACACCCTGGAAGCCGGCCGCGGTTATTCGGTCGCGACCTGGATCCAACCGCGCACCGGAACCCGTGTGCTCTGGGCCTGCCCCAACAACAGGTATGAAGTATGCGGATGGCCGGTCGCAGCGGTCCATGCCGAACCGCGTATCACCATCGAGATCATCACTGTGATCGCGACCAAGGGCGAGCGCGGCTTCGGGCCGGGGCTGGCCAGCTACAAGCGCGAGTTCCGGCGTCTGCCCTTCAACCGCTACGAACTGGTAAAGGCCGAGGCGCGGCAGCTGGGCACCGGAGATGAGACCAGGATTCTGCTTCCCGGCAACGCTTATCTTCAGATAACCAGCACCGGCACCGCCACCGACCATTCCCGCATGCACGCGCTCATGAACCACCGGAACCGCCCCGTCCTCAACACAGATATCCGTCTCGACAACGAATCGGGCGTGGTCTTCGTCGGTCCCAAGGTCGAGCGCGGCACCGTCATCGTGAACATCCGCGCCGTCAAGCGCGCCGCCGCCGCCGAACGCTAAGACCTCCGGTGGCCGACTCTCCCTACCAGGACATCTTCGAGCAGCTTCGCGATCAGATGGACGGGCTCTTCTCTCAGTTTGACGGGGGCGAGGGGCTGTCGAACACCCTGGCTCTTTTCGAACCGGTCGGTGATTATGCCGAGGCCCTTGGTTTCAAGCCTCTGGTCGCGGCAGCCGGGCTGACCGGTGTCGCGCTTCTGTCAGGAGTGGCCCTGGCCGCTTTGGTCACGGCCATGATTGCTCTAGCCGCCGTCTACTTTCTCTTGAGCGAGGTCTTCGGTTTCGAACTTTCGCTGACGCTCTAGCCTAGGCCTGCATCGACTCTATAAGTACCTTTGCGACCTCTTCGCGGGTGAACTCGGCCGGCGGGGTCTCCCCCGCGGCGAGCATCTCGCGGACCTTGGTGCCCGACAGGAACACGTGGGACTCCCTGTCGTGCGGGCAGGTCTTGGCCGAGGCCATGCCCTGGCAGCTGGTGCAGAAGAAGGTGTGTTCGTAGTTGACCGTCTCTATGGCGATCTCGCCCGCGTCGAACTCATTGAAGATAAGCTGGGCGTCGTAAGTGCCGTAGTAATCGCCGACACCCGCGTGGTCGCGGCCCACTATGAAATGTGTGCAGCCGTAGTTCTGGCGCATGAGCGCATGGTAGACGGCCTCGCGCGGGCCGGCATAGTGCATATTGGCCGGCAGTACTGATAGCAGCGTGCGGTCGGCCGGGTAGTAGCCCTCCAAGAGCACGTTGTAGCAGCGCATCCGGACCTCTGCGGGAATGTCGTCGCCCTTGGTCTCGCCGACCAAGGGATGGAGCAGCAGGCCATCGACCATCTCGAGGGCGCATTTCTGCAGGTATTCATGGGCGCGGTGGACGGGGTTGCGGGTCTGAAAGGCGACAATGGTCTTCCAGCCGCGCTCGCGGAAGGCCGCACGCGTGGCGGTGGGGCTCAGCCGGTGTTCCTCGAAGGGCAGGCCCGCCGGGTGCCGCAGCATGGTGATGTCGCCGGCCAGATAGACCTCTCCGCCCTTGTAGACCGCGGCCACTCCCGGGTGGGAGCCGTCGTCGGTGCGGTAGACGTTCTCTGCCTCGACGGTCTTATCGGGGCGGTAGAGCCCGGTCATGTGCAGGATGGCCAGCAATGTGCCGTCCTCGTCGCGAAGCGCCACATCGTCGGTCAGACCCGCGGCCTCGTCCTCTGTGACCTGCAGGGTCACCGGGATGGGCCACACTTGCCCGCTTCCGAGATGTTTGTCGGAGACCACCGAGTTGTAGTCGTCTTCGCCCATGAAGCCGGTCAGGGGACTGAGCCCCCCGATGGCGATCATCTCGAGGTTGGCGCGCTTGCGCGCGTCCATGGTGAGAGAGGAAAGCCCGCCGGCCTTCTCGTCCCAGCTCTCGCGTTCCGAGTCGCCGGCCATACGGTCTACCAGGGTTCCGCCGTGGGGGGCGATAGCGTCTTGCGGCATCAGATGATCCTCCTGAGTGGCAGGGTCGCTGCCCGGGAAACGGGAAGACTAACCGAGGGGGGCCGCAGAGCTAAACGGCGGTCAGCGTCCGCTCGAGCCAGGGCCAGTAATAGGTCGCCATCAGGTTGAAGATGATCCAGGCTGCTAGCCCCATCAACATGCCGGGCACGATGAGGTCGCGCAGCCTGAGGTAGCCGCTCGAATAGGCGATGGCGTTGGCCGGCGTTCCGATGGGGAAGGCGAAGGCCAGGCCGGCCGGTATGGCCACGATGGGGGCCACCGTTACCACGGCCATGCCGACGTCGCGCGCGATCCCGATTGCGACCGGCATCATGAGGGCCGTCACGGCCGAATTGCTCATCGCTTCGGTCAGCAGCCAACTTACGAGCGAGACCGACGCGATGGCCGAGGGGCGGTTGTCGGCGACCAACCCGAGGCTGCGTTCGGCCAGCCACAGCGCGGCGCCCGTCTCGACAAGGGCCGAGGCCAGGCATATCGCGCCGCCGTACATCAGGATGATGCCCCAGTTGACGTACGCCTCGACGTCGCGCCAGGCCACCAGTTTCATCGCAAACAGGACCACGACCGCGGCGATCGCTATGTTGGCCAGCCCAAGCTCGTGGCCGACGCTCATCCAAGCTCCAACGGTGACGAGCATGACCAGCCCGATCATCTTTTCTTCATAGGACATGCGGCCGAGCAGACGGACCTTCTCGTCGAGCGCGGCCTCGGCTTCGGCCACGCTGTCAATATCGATGGGGAACCAGCGCGTTATCACGAAGTAGCCCACCACCAGCATGACCAGCACGGTCGGCAACGCGTGCAGCGACCAGCTGAGAAAGGTGTAGGAGGCCGCCCCTGCGGTGGCCTCGTCGAGAATGGCCAGCGCCAAGGGGGCGCGCCCACCGCCCAGCAAGGTGGCCACCCCGCCGATGGTCGAGCCCCAGGCCATGGCCAGGAAAAGGGCCTTGCCGTAGTTGGAGCGGAAAGGCCGCAGCCCCAGCACCGCGACGATCTCGGCCACGACGGGGAAGTTCATGGCGGCAACGGCATGTTCTGACATCCAGAAGGCCATGAAGGCGTTCAGCAGAAATATCGACAGCAGCAGCGAGTGCGGGGTGCGCCCGAAACGGCGCAGGCAGACCAGGCTCATACGGGTCGACAGGCCCGACTTCATCAGGCAGGCGGCCAGTATGAAGGCGCCGAGGATGAAGAAGACCGCCGAGTTGCCGAAGTAAGAGTAGGCCTGCCGGCTCGGCATCACGCCCGCCAGGGGCAGCAGCGCGATCGCCAGCAGGCTGGTGATCATGAGCGGCAGTACGTTGAGGACCCAAAAGCAGACGCAGAGCGCGAAGATGGCAAGTGCCGACTGCATACGCGGGTCGAGGCCGTCAGGGGGGCTCCACAGTTGGTCGATGGCCAGGTAGAGACCCACCCCAAAGGCCATGCGCAGCAGTCGCCCGCTGCGGCTGGCAAGGATCACCCACAGGGGCCGCGTGTCGACTATGACGTCCACGTTCTCAGAGCTTGGATGAGTCGAACGACTCGCTTACCCGCTTCACCCTCAACCTCCGCCTCAGCTTTGACAGCCCGCGCACGGCGCGCCCCCCGAGCTTGGAACGGTAAAAGCCGCTTACCGCCACATCGAATTTAGCATCCTGGCCGGCAAAGAAGCGAGCCTCGATGGGGGTTATCGCGTATCCGAGGTCGCGCATCAGCTGGACGTTGATCTTGGCCTCACGGACCGCGTTGTAAAGATGTGCATAGAGAGGTGCGACTTCTTCGGGCTCGGGCAGGGGGTGTTCGCGCAGCTCGGTTTCGTCGAGAGCCCGGAAGAGCGAGAGTACGGGTAGCACGCCCATGGAGGTGAGCCGGTCGATGCCCGCCCGTGTCGACTCGGCCGATTCGAGGCCGACGATGAGATCGCTCCACACGGTCCCGCTCGGAAATATCTCTGCCGCGTAGGCGAGAGCCTCGTAATAGCGGTCGCGGCCGATGAGCTTTGCCCGTCCCTGGCAGACCTCGGCGAGGATGACCGGGTCGTGTATCTCGACCGCGTAGCTCAGCGCGTCGACGCCTGCGGCATATGTGCGATCTATCCATTTGTTATCGGCGGGGGGGTGGATCTCGAGGGCGACCAAGGTGTCGAACTCACGCTTTACCGCCTCGATGTACGGTTCGATGAAGCTGAAGCCGCCGTCGTCGGCGTCGAAGTAGCCCGTGTTGAAGTAGACGAACTCCGCAGCGCCTTCTTCGAAGGCCGCACGGATGACCTCGATGATCTCACCGACCGCGCGAAGCTCGGTGGCGGGTTCCCTGTCCTCGGCCAGGGTGCAGAACTTGCAGGCCAGACCCTGGACGGCGAAACCGCAGGTGGACGCCGGATCGATGGAGACGTAACCGGCGTGAACGGTGCCGATCTGCCACATGGGCGTGCCGGCCGATGTCTCATTGCCGTAGAAACGCGGCGGCGCCACGAGTTCGACGGTCACGGGCTCGCCCGCTCCGGTGTTGACGACGAAGCGGTCGTTGATGACGGTCAGTTCGTACGGAGAACGCTTGGCGGCTTCGGTCGCAACCGGGCAACGGGCCAGGACATCACCGGGAAGGATCAGCTCGAGTTCACGGCTGGCATGATCGCGGGCGCCCAGGGGTCTGCCCGCGAGCGTGGTGCTACTGATCTCTTCGGAAAGCCTCAACCCGTGGATGGCCAGGCCGAGTTTGAGATGGGCCGGGCTGTCCGGCGCGCTTGCAGTGGCCGGACTAGCCAAGCTCGGTCTCCCCGGTGGCGGTGGCGAGTTCCCAGCCGAGCAGGAAGGCCACGGTGCGTGCGGCCGCCTCGGTGCCGGCCGCCGTCTCGACCGCGAGTGTTGCGGCGGCGCCTGTCGGGCGGCCGGGCGCTGCTGCCGGCTCCGGCCACGCGGGTAGCGGCTGATTAGGGGCGACCAGTCCCGTGACCAGTTTGGTGCCTTCGGTGTAGTACCAGACCCTGGCCAGGCCCTCGAGCTTGGGACCACGGGCGGGGCTCTCCCCGGTTGGTCCGGCCAGAACGACGCAGTCGACCGCGGCCGACTCTTGCGTGGCGCCGGTCGTGGTCACACCGGCCGCTTCGAGATAGCGGCGGGCCGCCGCTGGCCCCGGTCCGGCGCCCGGCACCAGCACCCGGCTTGCCAGCAGGCGCTGCTGCCCGTCCATGCCTATCTCGGGCATGACGATCTGTCTGGCGTAACGTTCGATCTCGGCTTCGGAAAGGGCCATGCGGGTTTACTCTATGACGTTCTTCTCTATCGGCTCGACCTTGACGCCCTGGGCGGCGATCCAGGCCACGGCGCGGTCGATCTCGGCCTGTTCCCCTTCGAGTTCGAGCCCGACCAGTCCCACATGGTCGGAGACCGAAGCGCTGCGGATGTTGGTCACCACCGCGAACTTGTGGCCGGCATGGTAGATGACCGGCTCTTTTATCTTGTCGGTCGTGTAGGTGAGATAGAATCTCTGTATTGCCACCCCGCTTTCCTCCCTCAATCTTGTTTCGTGTCGCGCCTTCCGAGCCACAGCGTTGTTGTCAGATAGCGGGCGCCGAGGTCGGGAAAGATCGCGACCACGGTGCCCGAGTCCAGCCGGCGCGCGACCTCGAGGGCCGCGCACATGGCGGCCCCGCTCGACTGCCCGACGAGCAGGGCCTCTTCGTCTCCGAGCCTGTAGACCATGTCGTATGCGCAGTCGGTCGAGATGCCGAGCTTCTCGTCGAGACGTTCCTCGTGGTAGATGCCGGGCACGATGGAGCTGGCCATGTGCTTGAGGCCCTCGATGCCGTGGAAGGCGTCGTCCGGTTCGACGGCGATGACCTTGACCCCGGCGTTACGCTCCTTGAGGTAACGCCCCGTGCCCATGACGGTGCCGCCGGTTCCGATGCTGGCGATGAAGTGGGTCACCGAGCCCTCGGTCTGTTCCCAGATCTCGGGGCCGGTCGTGAGGTAATGCGCCTCGGCGTTGGCCTCGTTGAAGTACTGGTCCGGTTTGAAGTAAGCCTCGGGGGCTTCCTCGTAGATCTGCTTGGCCAACAGCATGGCGCCGTCGGAACCTTCGAGCCCGCTCGAGAATAGGGATTGGGCCCCGTAGGCCGCGATGAGACGTTTACGTTCGTCGGACACGTTGTCCGGCATGACCAGTTTTACCGGATGACCGAGCGCCGCCCCGAGCATGGCCAGGGCGATACCCGTGTTGCCCGAGGTCGAGTCGATGATGGTCTTGCCCGCCACCAGGCTGCCCGCTTCGATCCCGCGCTTGAGCATGTTCCAGGCCGCGCGGTCCTTTACCGACCCTCCGGGATTGAGCCCTTCTATCTTGGCGAGCAGGCGCACACCCGGGCCGACCCCGTCCCGTACGCGGCGAATCTCGACCATGGGCGTGTTGCCGATCAGCCGCGCGATGGCGGGTATGCCTTGTTCTGGCATCGATAGCGCAGCCTTTGCCACGGGTCCTCTGTGGGCGGTCTAACCGCCGGCGATGGCGGGCACTATCGACACTTCGTCGCCGTCGCCGACGGCCGAGTCGATGTTGTCGAGAAATCGAATGTCGTCGCCGTTGATGTAAAGGTTGACGAAGCGGCGTATCGACCCGTCGGCCTCGCACAGGCGTTCCTCGAGACCGGGGTGCCGTTTCTCAAGGTCCTTTATCAACTCGGCTATCGAGCTGCCGCCGGCTTCGACCGTGTCGTTGCCTCCGGTCAGCTTTCTCAGTGGGGTCGGTATTCTTACGGATACGGCCATTTGGCTGTTACCTCCTTGTCGCGTGCAGTTTCGCCCGTGCGCCGGGGGCTCTCAAATCCGGGTGTCCTCAGAGCGCTTCCCGCCGCCGCCGGCCAGGTTCTCATACAGTTTGTCGAACTCGCCCAAGTGGGCCTTGATCACGTGCGGTTTGGGCACCGCCTCGGTGACCGCCTCGAGCGTCTTGTAGCCGTTGCCCGTGATGCTCACCACGATCGACTCGTCGCGCGGCAGGCGGCCGCTTTCGATGAGCTTCTTGGTCGCCGCCACAGTGGTTCCGCCGGCCGGTTCGGTGAAGATCCCCTCGGTCTCGGCAAGCAGCTTGATGCCTTCGACGATCTCTTGGTCGGTGGCCGCCGCTCCCCACCCTCCGGACTCACGCACGGCGCGCAGGACGTAGTAGCCGTCGGCGGGATTGCCGATGGCGATCGACTTGGCGATCGTGTTCGGCTTGACGGGTTCGATGATCTCGCCGCCGGCCTCGATGGTGTTGACCACCGGACTGCAGCCGGCAGCTTGGGCACTGTAGATGCTGAAGCTCTCGGCCTCATCGACGAGCCCGATGGCCTTGAGTTCCTCGAATGCCTTGGCGACCTTTGGCAGGATGGTCCCGCCCGCGGTCGGCACCACGATGTGCTTGGGCAGTTTCCAGCCGAGCTGCTCGGCGATCTCGTAGCCGTAGGTCTTGGCGCCCTCGGTATAGAAGGGGCGTAGGTTGATGTTGACGAAGGCCCAGCGGTACTTGTCCGCGATCTCGGTGCACAGCCGGTTGACGTCGTCATAGTTGCCCGTGACGGCCACCGGCGTGGGGTTGTAGATAGCAGAACCGATCACCTTGCCGGTCTCGAGCCCGTCTGGAATGAAGATGAAGCAGCGCATGTCGGCGCGCGCGGCGTGGGCTGAGACGGCATTGGCGAGGTTGCCGGTCGAGGCGCAAGAGACCGTGTCGAACCCGAACTCGAGCGCCTTGCTGATCGCCACCGATACGACGCGGTCCTTGTAGGAGAAGGTCGGGTGGTTGACCGAGTCGTCCTTTACCCACAGCTCCTCGACGCCGAGGGCTGCGGCCAGGCGGTCGGCCTTCACCAGCGGCGTATAACCGGAGTAGAGACCGATGGCCGGTTCACCCTCGATGGGAAGCAGTTCACGGTAGCGCCAGAGGTTCGGCGCCCGCGACTCGATGACCTCGCGGCTCAAGGCCGCGGCGATGGCCTTGTAGTCGTAGGCCACCTCGAGCGGTCCGAAGCAGAACTCGCAGACGTGCTCGGGGCCGATGTCGTAATCCTGGCCGCATTCGCGGCATTTGAGCCCGTTCACGAAGGACACCTCACTGCCTCCTGTGCCGGCAGACGCAGCCGTCGACGCGTTCGAAGTCGACATGGCGCCAGCGCCCGGCCGGGAGCTCATAGGTGAGCATACGCCCGGCCCTGAAGGCCTGGTCGCCCGTCAGGTACGCTGTCGCGGTCAGGGCTTCGAGCGTGCCTATGAGGCCGGCCACCGGCGCGAGTACGCCGAGTTCGGCGCAGCCGGCGTTGCCCGTGAGGTCGCCGAAGCTGCCGAACACGCATTCCAGGCACGCCGAGCGGCCCGGGACCACGGCCATCAGCTGGCCGCGGCCGCCCACCACGCCCGCATGGCAATAGGGCTTGCCGGTGGCCAGCGCCGTCCGGTTTATCAGCCACTTGGTCTCGGGGTCGTCGGTGGCGTCGATGATGAAGTCGGCACGCCCGAACAGCGCGGACGCGTTCGATGTGTCCAGCCTGGCATGGAAGGTCTCGCAATCGGCCCCGAGGCGCTCCCGCGCCGCCTCCACCTTGCTGCTGCCGATGTCGGCTTCGCTGAACAGCACCTGGCGTTGCAGGTTGGACAGTTCGACGCGGTCGTCGTCGACAAGCAGCAGGCGGGCTAGACCCGTGTCGGCGAGCAGGGACGCCGCGGCCGAGCCGAGCGCACCGAGGCCTACGATCAGTACCGAAGCACCGGCGCGGACGCTGTCGCTCTCGTCATACAAAAAACCTCTCCCGAGAGAGGCAAGGAAGAGGCACGCTGCGGTTCCTTACCTCATCTCCCGCCGTCTACCGTGGGACGGCGCTAGGAATTAGCACCTGCACCCGCAACGGCGGGCCGGTTGCTGTGGCTTCACGGGGCCCAGTCCCTCTGCCACTCTTTATAAGGCGCTGGAAGGCTACCCAATCGGGGGGCGGTAGTCAACGGGCTTCAAAAGGCGGGGCGCCCGGACAACGATGGCCCCGGGGATCTATGGCGACAGAACGCATCGAACTCGAAGGGGCCTGTAACTTCCGTGACCTCGGCGGTTACGCGACCTCCTTCGGCGGCCCCGTGCGCCTGGGGCGCGTCTTCCGTAGTGACGGCCTTCACCGTTTGGCCGCCCGCGATGTCGACAGGCTCGAGTCGCTCGGAATAGGCTTGGTCTTCGACCTGCGAAGCCGGCTCGAGTTGGATGCGGACGGCATAGGGGATTTCGCCGGTCGCGACGGTCGCCATGTCCACGTGCCGCTTCTCGAGGTCTCCCTCAACGTCTTTGACGGCCGTATAGACTGGGAGAACGTCGATCTGGGCGAGCGTTACGTGGAGATGTTGAGGACGGGCGGTGCGGCGATCGCGGCCATCCTGGCCCAGGCGGCCGAGGTCTCGGGCCCGGCCATCGTCTTTCACTGCACCGGGGGCAAGGACCGGACCGGGGTCGTGAGCGCGGTCCTGCTGCGCGCGCTCGGAGTGTCGGACGATGACATCGTGGCCGATTACGCCTGTTCGGAGGTCTATCTCGGCGGCTTCCTCGAGCGTTACCGTGAGGCGATGGAGACCGAAGGCATGGACCCCGAGGCCATAGCCTACGTCACCTCGAGCCCTCCCGACCGCATGCGCCACACGCTTGCCCAGTTCGACCGTATCTGGGGCTCGGCCGAGCGCTACCTTGCCGAGATCGGCCTGGCGGAGGCGACCCTGGAGGCTTTGCGCGGCGCGCTGATCGAGAAGGGTTAGTCTCGTTTGGCGGCCAGCAGGCCGGCCGCCTGCCTGGCCGTGTCCGTGCCCGGAAACTTATCGACTATGTAACGTAAGCGGGTATGGCCCGCCTCTGTCCGGCCTTTGGCCAGATAGAACTCGCCGATACGAAGCTCATGGCGGGCCAGCCGTTCGTTGCACTCTGTGATGCGATAGGTGGCCAGCCGGGAATAGAGCGACCGCGGGTAACGTCTGGCCAAGCGTTCGAACTGACGCAGGGCCCGCTCCACCGCCGATGGGTCTCGTTCGGCGGTCAGGGCCCGGTCGAGGTGGCACATCCCGATAGTGTACTCGACGAAGGGCAGCTCGCGGCTCGTGGGGTGCAGCCGTTCGAAGTCGTTGAAGGCCACCAATGCCTTTTCGTGATCGCGGTTGAGGTAGTAGGCGTGCGCGATGCGCAGGCGCGCCCGTTCGCCGTCGGGCGAGAATGGGTGCTCGTCGAGGAACTCGCGGTACTGTTCGACGGCCAGCGCGAAAAGGCGGGTTTCGAAGTTGTTGTCGGCCGATCCGAGAAGCGCCCTTTCCGAGAGCGGCTGCGGCACGGAACAGGCCGCGAGCAGAACCAGGAGGGTGGCTGTCACCGAGGCCGCGGTCGCCGCTGTCCGAAACTTCCCCACCCGGCGACCTTAGCCACGACCGAAGATAGGGTCCATCTTTGACGGTCCGGGTGGTGCTCCGTGTCGGGGGCGAGGCGGCCGGCTCAGGGCCGCTCTAGGCTGTCCCAGCGGCCGCAGCCGGGGCACCTTGGCGCCCAATTCTCTGCCAGGCGCCGGCAGCCGCTACAGCGCGGAAGCTCGGCCAGGGGCCTTGTTCCGTTGCCGGCGCCGGTCTGCCCGGCGGCCGAGGCGGCCAGGAGCCTCTCGACGGAGGCTTCGAGCGAAGGTCCTTTGTCGGCCGCCGACAGCAGGC
>CAYXZP010000010.1:0-6625 GCA_964469485.1 uncultured Myxococcales bacterium
CCTCCTTGACCATCTGGGCGCCCATGTTCTCGAAGGGGTCCTCGAGCTCGATCTCCTTGGCAACCGAGACACCGTCCTTGGTGACGGTGGGGGCTCCCCAGGATTTTTCGAGAACTACGTTGCGGCCGCGCGGGCCGAGGGTGACGGTTACCGCGTCTGCCAGGATTTCGACGCCCTTGAGCAGCTTGTTCCTGGCATCCTGACTGAAGTTGACGATCTTAGCCATTATTTCTCTCCTGTGATGTTTAGTTTGGCGTTCAGCCCTCAACGACGCCGAGGATGTCATCCTCACGCATGATGACGTGCTCGGTCCCGTTGAGCTGTATCTCGTTGCCGGAATACTTGCCGAAGAGCACGCGGTCTCCCTTCTTTACGGTGGGCTTGATCAGCTTGCCGTCATCGGCCGAGCGGCCCTGGCCGACGGCTACGACCTTGCCCTCCTGGGGCTTCTCTTTGGCGGTGTCGGGAATGATAATACCGCCGGCGGTCGTCTCTTCCTCGTCCACCCGCTTTACGATTACGCGGTCCTGCAAAGGACGGATTTTCATTTCGCTATATGCCTCCTAGTATGAGTCGGTCAGGGGGGCCTGATCAGGCACCCAAACCGGGCGAACCTTAACTATCGGTTGACTCTTGTCAAGGTGGCCGGCGCAGAAAATCAGCGCCGCCGGCTGAGTTCCTCGCTGTATTGACGGTAAAGAAGGTCCCATTCACGGCCTCCTTCGGGTACCGGGCGGGCCAGCGAGGCGATGCGGCGGCGGACCTCGGCGTCGAGCGCATCGTCGCCGCCAAGGGTCTCGCGGATGCACTGGGCCACCGTTGCGAGCGCGCGACCGGCATCTCGCAGTTCGAGCCCGCCGGCCTCTCTCACGGCGGCGACGACGGCTAGCGATATCGCCTCGATACGAGCCTCACCGAGCCGTCTCACAGTACGAAGCCCTTCTCTTTGGCCAGATGTTCACGGATACCGGCGAGCAGCGTTTGCTTGTCCATGCCGGCCGAGGCGTTGCCGAGACTCTCGAGCTTGGCGCGAGCTTGCCGTTCGATGTCGGCCGCGGTCTTGAAATTGGCCGCGACGACGGCGGCCACGGTGCCGATCAGCAGTGAAGGATCGCCCGTGACCAAGGCGTCCTTGCCCGCGCCGAGACGCCCGGCGATCCGCGATGCCAAGCGGCGCACGCTGTCTTTGTCCGGCCCGGCCACCGTGGCCGAGACTATAGCCAGGTTCGGAGGGCTGGCAAGGCCGGGGTTTGAAAACATGACGGCGCTCGGCAAGCCTGGCCAGGTGCGCAAACCAAGAGCGCTCCGCGAAGGGGACAAGGTGCGTGTGGTCGCGCCCGCGGGCGTATGGGACGGCGCCCGTATGGACGAGGGCCGGGCTCTGCTCGAGTCCTGGGGACTGAGGGTCGAAGGCCCGGCGGCCGCCACGCCGTTGCGCTACATGTCGGCCAGCGACGCCGAGCGCGCCCGCGAGCTGGAACAGGCGTTCATGGATGAGGACGTGGCCGCGGTTTTTTGTGCCCGCGGGGGATTCGGAAGCGCGCGCGCCGCCGCCCTGCTCGGACCCGCTTTCTTCGCCGGCATGCCGGCCAAGCTGTTCGTCGGCTTCAGCGATCTCTCGATCCTGCTCTCGCGCATCGTTACGGAGGCCGGCCTGGTCTGCTTCCACGGTCCGATGGTGGCCGCCGACCTGCCGGCGGCCGGCGCTGAGGCGGCGCGCGCCTTGCGCGCCCTCATGTTCGGCACGGACGGTTGGTGGGACGGATCTGTCGCCAGCGCGTGGCGCGCGGGCAAGGCCGAGGGTGCGCTTATCGGCGGCTGCCTTTCGGTGCTCGTTACCACCTTGGGCACGGACTACGAGCTAGAAACCACAGGGCGCGTGCTTTTCCTCGAGGATGTCGCCGAACGCCGCTACCGCATTGACCGCATGCTTACGCACCTCAAACATGCCGGTAAGCTCGACCATCTTGCCGGGCTCGTTCTTGGGACCATGACCGATTGCGACGACGGCCAGGGCGAGGTTGCGCTCGAAGAGATCGTCATGGACATCGTCGGCGAGTTTTCCTACCCGGTTCTGTTCGGGCTCGAGGCCGGCCATTGCAGCGCCAACCTCGCGCTGCCCTTCGGGTGCAGGGTCTCGCTCGACGGGGAAACCCATAGGATGGACCTTCTCGAGGCTCCGCTGGCCGGCTGATGGGGGTGGACTGGTCAGCTGCGGACGATCTCATGGCGGCCGCGACTGAAGATGGCACCACACCGGGTGCGGTCCTGCTGGTCGGCCGCGGCCACGAGGTCGTCTTCGAGCGGGCCTATGGCTTGCTCGAAGACGGCGGGCAACCGGTCACTACCGAAACGATCTATGATCTTGCCTCGCTCACCAAACCGCTCGTAACGACGGCTTGTATGTTGATCCTGGCCACTGATGGCCGCCTCGACCTGGACCAATTGGCGACCGACTGGCTGCCGGCACTGGTGGCCGGCGACGAGGACGGCCTGCGCGGCCGCATAAGGCTTGCCGACCTGCTCGGCCACCGGTCCGGTCTGCCGGCCTGGCGGCCCTATTTCGAAATGACCGAGCCCGGGGCCCCCTGTGCGGGGGCCATAATCGCCGCCGCCGCGGCCGAACCGCTCGAGTACCGGCCCGGGGCCGCCTCGGTCTACAGCGATGTCGGCTTCATCCTGCTCGGGCCCGTCATCGAAGCGGCCAGCGGGCAGTCGTTGGCCGAGTTTGCCAGCAGCCGTCTTTTAGAGCCGCTCGGTGCCGGGCGGGCGACCTTTGTCGATGTCGCAAGCGGCGCCCGTCTCGGGCCCGGGGGCGTGGCGCCTTGCGGCCACTCGCCGTGGCGCGGCGAGGTCGTTCGTGGTGTTCCCTCCGACGACAACGCTTTTGCCATGGGCGGGGCGGCTGGCCACGCCGGGCTCTTCGCCGGCGCGCGTGAAGTTCACCTGCTGCTGGCCGAGCACGTCGCAGCCTTTGGCGGGCACGGGACCGTGCTGGACACCGGGCTGGTCAGACGCTGCTGGACCGAAACCTCGCTTGCCGGGTCGAGCTGGAAGATCGGGTGGGACGGGCCGAGCCCCGAGGGTTCGAGCGCGGGCAGGCATGTATCTGGGGCCGCGGTCGGCCACCTCGGGTGGACGGGCGGCTCGGTGTGGGTTGACCCCGGGCGCGGGGTCCACGTCGTCCTGCTGACCAACCGTGTCCACCCCGACCAGGGCAACAAGGGCATCGAGGTGCTCAGGCCGGCCTTGCACGACGCTGTCTTCGAGGCACTCGACGCATGAAGGACGCGCTGCGCATACACATGGTCGCGATCTGCGGCGTCGGCATGGCCCCGCTCGCCGTGCTGCTCAAACGGGCCGGGCACGAGGTCAGCGGCTCGGACAGCGCCGCCTACCCTCCGATGAGCGACGCGCTGGCCGCTGCGGGCATCGAGGTGGTGGAGGGTTTTGGGGCCGGCAACATACCCGGGGATGCCGATCTGGTGATCATCGGCAACGCGGTCGCGGCGACCAACCCCGAGGCCGAGGCTGTCGAGCGCGCCGGCGTGGAGCGTTTCTCCATGGCCGAGGCCGTTGCTCGCTTTCTGCTTGACGGTAAGGAGAGCCTCGTGGTGGCCGGAACGCACGGCAAGACCACGACGACGGCGATGTTGGCCCGTGCCCTGCAAGCGGCCGGTCTCCAGCCGGGCTATCTCGTCGGCGGGGTCGTCCCCGAGCTGGGCGAACTGGCGCACCGGGCCGAAGGCCGGCACTTCGTCATCGAGGGCGACGAGTACGATACGGCCTATTTCGACAAACGTCCCAAGTTCATCCACTACCGGCCCTCCGCGGCGATAGTGACAAGCGTCGAGTTCGACCATGCCGACATCTACCGCGACATCGACGCCGTCAAGTTCGCATTCTCCTCGCTGGCCGCCCTGTTGCCGCCCGCAGCCCCGCTGGTCGGTTGCGGCGACTGGCCCGATCTCATCGATGCGGTGACGGGTGCCGGTCCGCACCGTTTGATCCGTTACGGCTTGGGCGAGGCGAACGACTGGCGGTTGCTCGACCACGCTCAGGGCGCCGAAGGCCAGAGCTATTCGGCCGCTTTCCACGGCCGTATAGAGGACCGCATAGAACTGGGTGTGCCGGGCACCATGAACGCTCTCAACGCCTTGGCCGTTTACGCGCTCGGCCGGGAGCTCGGGGTACCGCGAACGGCCGTCATCGAAGCACTGGCGGCTTTTGAGGGCGCCGCGCGACGGCAGCAGGTCGTCGGCACCGCCGCGGGTGTTACGGTCATCGATGACTTTGCCCACCACCCCACCGCCGTGGGCGCAACGCTCGCGGCGGTGCGTGCGCGCTACCCCGGGCGCCGCCTGCGGGCCGTGTTCGAGCCGCGTTCGAACACGAGCCGCCGCTCGGTCTTCCAGCAGCGCTACCTGGAAGCCCTTTCCGTGGCCGATTGCGTCGTCGTCAGCGAGGTCTATGCCAAGCAGAACGACCCTCTCGGCGAAGATGAGCGGCTCTGTACGGCGCGCCTGGTCGAAGAGCTTCAGGGGCGCGGCCTCGAGGCCTGGCAGGGCGGCGGCCCGGAGGCGATCCTCGAGCGGCTGGCCGGCCAATTGCGCGCTGGCGATGTGGTCGTGTGTATGTCGAACGGCGCCTTCGGCGGTCTACCTGGCAGATTGCTCGACGCCTTGGCCCGCAGCTGAGGCGGCAGCGGCCAAGCGCCGGTAATTGCGCAGGTTGCGCAGAACCTTCTTCACGTAATCACGCGTCTGGCGGTAGCTGATGCTTTCGATGAACTCGTCCTCCTCGAGGTGGCCGAGCCGGGTCTGCCAGCGCTCGCTGGCCCGCTCACCGGCGTTATAGCCGGCCAGCATCAGCACCGTGTCGGCGTCGAACTGCGCGGCCAACTTGGCCAGATAAGCCGTCCCCAGTGCGATGTTGACGGCCGGCTGGAACAGTCGCTCGCTGTCGATCTCGCCGTCGAGTCCGGCCAGCGGAGCGATGCGCCGGGCCGTGGGCAGCAACAGTTGCATGAGCCCGTATGCCGCCGAGGGGGAGACGGCCACCGGGTCGAACGCCGACTCCTGGCGCATCAGCGCCCATACCAGCGCCGGCTCGAGACCGTGCCGCGCGGCCTTTTCGGCCACGATGTCGCCGTAGGCCTTCGGGTACACGAAGGCGTTGACGCGGGCCCAGCTGATGATGCCCTTACGGTGTAGATCGAAGGCCTTTCTCAGGGCCGTGGTGTAGGCCCCCAGCCTGACGGCTTCAGGCAGCAGGGCCGCTTGCCTGCCGGGGTCGACCTCGGCCAGCAGTGTCTCGATCTCGGCGCGGGCCCATCGGTCCAAACCGGCCGCACCTAGCGCGCGGGCGCGGTCGAGCCGGAAGCGTTCGGTGTCGCTCGTGGGCCGGTCCGGCAACTTGCGGTCGACCGAGGCGGCAACGGCTCCGAGCCCGCTGCGCTTCTCGGCCATGTAGGCGTAGTAGCCGTCGGGGTAACGGTCGATCAGTTCGGCCAGAACCCGGCGGGCATCATCCGTGCGGCCGTCACGTTCGAGCGAGCGAGCTTGCCAGTACATCGCCGGCGCCCCGGTCGCCGCCGCGCCGCCGGTTCCGGCAAGCTTGGAAAAGACCCACGCCGCACCGCTGAAGTTGCCCGCCAGGTAGGAGACCCAGCCGGCGCGCCAGGCACTTTCTGCGGCCAGGACCTGGTCGACGCCCTTGGTGGCCGTACGGTAGGAAACGGCGGCGGCCGTGTATCGCCTGGCGGCCTCGTGGATGCGGCCGCTGGCATAATGCGCGTTCTGTTCCTGCTCTATGCCCGACCCGAGCGCGAGCATTGCGCGGAAGCCGTCGAGCGCGACCGAGCTTTGGTCGCCGTTCCAGCGGTGGGCGGCGCTCTCGAAGAGATAGCGTGCGCGCTTGCGGGTTCCGGTCTCGGCCCGGGCCTTGTTATCGATCCATTCGGCGGCTGCCGCCCGCCCCTTGGTGCGGGCGATCGTGAGCGACAGGTCCACGGTCGCCTCGACAGCGCGGGCATGCGAGCCGTGTAGCACGAGGAAACGCTCGAGAAGAGGACGCTGTTTGTGCCACCGTCCCGAGCGTCCTTCGATGCGTGACTCCCTGAGAAGCGCCTGGGCGTCTTCGGGCAGCCGCGCTCCGGGTCTTGCGCGCAGGCCGTCCATGGTCTCGGCCGCCGCACGGGCCACAGCCGAGCCCGGCGCTTTTTCGCGCGCACTGAGCAAATGCTCGAGCGCAGGACCGGGCTGCTTGTCGGCCAGGACACGGCCGGCCGCCAGACAGATCCGGGCGGCATCGGGCGAGTTCAGGCCGGCGTGGGCTTCGACAAGTGCCGCGACCTCTTTGGCGCGTCCGCTTGCGGCCAGCAGAGAGGCCAGCTCGGCGGCGGCGGGTAAAAGCGCCGGAGAGGACCGGCCGCCGGTCAGCAGGGCCGACAGCAGCGAGCCGGCACGGTCGGGATCGGAGGGGGCGACCGCGCGCGCGAGCAATAGGGTCGCGTAGTCGCTGAGGCCGGACTCTCCGTCGGCGAGCCCGGCCAGCGACCTTAGCAGCTCGCCCGGCACCCCCTTTGCGCCAGGCCCGCCGGCCTCTTCGAGCGCGGCGACCGCGC
>CAYXZP010000010.1:6635-22725 GCA_964469485.1 uncultured Myxococcales bacterium
GGTCGTGGGCCGGACGCTGTGCTGAACGGGTTTCGGCCGTATAGGCACCCAACAGGGCCACGGCCATGAGCGAGGCTAGAGTGAGGCGGCGCACCGCGTTGACTTTAACCGCGCTGACCAAAGAATGCATTGTCGAAATGCCCTTTTCTCTGGTACTCGCTTCCGCGTCGCCCCGTCGCAGGTGCCTGCTCGAGGCCGCGGGATTGGCCTTCTCGGTACGCCCGGCCGGGATCGACGAATCGGTCGGCGACGGCGAGGACGCGGTAGCTGCGACCATGCGTCTTGCCTTGGCCAAGACGAGCGTGGTCGCCGCCGCGGCACGCCAGGGGGAGTTGGTCCTCGGCGCCGACACCACGGTGGTCTGCGAGGACAGGATGATCGGCAAGCCGTCGGGGCCGGCCGGGGCCGTCGACACGCTCATGATGTTGTCCGGACGCAATCACTTCGTATTTACGGCCTGGGCGCTGGCCGGTCCGCTTGCGCGTGACGGCGCCGGCGCGATCGCGAGGTCGGGTCTGACCCGTTCCACCGTGAGGATGCGCGAGTTCTCGCGCGCGGAAGCCGGCGCCTACGTCGCCGAAGGCGAAGCGCTCGACAAGGCCGGCGCCTATGCGGTGCAGGGCAGGGGCCGCCGCTTGGTGGCCGCCGTGTACGGTAGCTACGACAATGTCATCGGCTTGCCGGTAGAGCAGGTCCGCCGTGCACTGAACGCGGTCGCCGAAGGTCGCTGAGGTGGCCGGCCCCTCCACGATCGCCCAACGGCTCGAGGCGCTTCACGGCCGCCTTGCCGAGGCCGAGACAAGAGCCGGCCGCGAGCCGGGCTGCGTGCGCTTGGTCCTGGTAACGAAGAACGCGTCGGTGGGCGATATCACGGAGGCGTCGCAGGCCGGCCACGAGGATTTCGGGGAGAACTACGTCAAGGCGGCGCGCGAGAAGATGGGCCGGCTCGAAGGCCGTGGCATACGCTGGCACATGGTCGGGCAGTTGCAGTCGAACAAGGCCGCGTGGGCGGCGCGCAACTTCGACCTCATACATTCCCTGGCCACGCTGTCCGCTGCGCGCGCGGCGGCCAAGGCGCTGTCCGCCGCGGGGGGCTGTTGTAAGGCCCTTGTTCAGATACGTCTCGGCGGCGGGGCCGGGCGCGGTGGTGTCGCTCCCGATGAGGCGGCCCGGCTGGCCATGGACGTGGCCGCGCGCGGCAACAGCGAGCTCATGGGTGTCATGGGCGTGGCCCCGCTCGGCGAGGAGGCGGGCCGTCATTTCGCCCGTTTGCGGGAGGTCCTCGAGGATCTGAGGGACTTGGGACTCCCCAATGCGCCGTTTGGGGAGATGTCGGCTGGGATGAGCGCCGACTTCGCCGACGCGATCATGCACGGTGCCACGCTTGTGAGGATAGGGCGGGCCGTGTTCGGCCCGGCCGGCGGCACCGGTTAAGAGGGTTCAGCAGGGAGGAGAATGCTCATGTCACAGGGGCGCTATGAGATCGGGTTCATTGGCGGGGGAAACATGGCCGAAGCTCTCATAAAGGGGCTAGTGGACGGCGGGGCCGTTGGCGCGCGTGCTGTCGCCGTATCGGAGCCGCTGGCCGCGCGACGCAGGAGCCTGGCCCGCCGTTTCAAGGTGACCGCGCTTGCCGACAACCGCCGCTTGGCCGCCTCCTCGCAAATACTCGTGCTGGCGGTAAAGCCGCAGATGATGGGCGCTGTCATCGAGGAGCTGGCCGGTGCCGTGGACCTTCGCACAACGGTGGTCTCCATTGCCGCCGGCGTCACCATCGCCCGTCTCGAGCGCGCCCTCGGTCCGGGGACCCGGGTGGTTCGCGTGATGCCGAACACGCCTTGCCTGGTGGGCCGGGGCATGTCGGTCCTGTGTCGCGGCACCGAGGCCACGGCCGCGGACCTTCGCCGTTGCCGCCGCCTGTTCGAGACCGTGGGCCGGGCCTTGGTCATCGACGATGAGAACTTGATGCACGCCGTGACGGCTCTTAGCGGGAGCGGACCGGCCTATGTCTATATGTTCGCCGAAGCGCTCGTTAGTGCCGGCAGCTCGGCCGGACTCGACCGTGGCACCGCCGAGCGTCTGGCGCTTGAGACCATTGCCGGTGCCGCCGAGATGATGCTCGAGGCCGGGCGCCCACCGGCCGAACTCCGTCGTGCGGTCAGCTCTCCCGGCGGCACCACGGTGGCCGGTATCGAGCGCCTACGCGCCGAAGGGTTCGGGGCATCGCTACGCTCGGCCGTCAAGGCCGCGGCGCGACGCTCACGCGAACTGTCGCGGTCCGCGGGCCGGTAGCGCGCGGCATGGACCCGTCTTGGTTGAGGAGCAGGCGCGGCGGGGTCGAACTCAGCCTGCGCATCGTGCCGCGAGGCCGGCCCGAAGGTCCTGCCGGCACCTACGGTGACCGCCTGCGCTTCAAGCTTTCCGCCGAGCCCTTCGGCGGAGAGGCCAATCGTCGCTTGGAGCGGCTGTTGGCGCGCGCGGCCCGTGTCGCGCCATCGAAGGTCCGGGTGGTCCTCGGGCAGCGGTCCCGGTCGAAGACGGTCCTGGTCGAGAGCGAGGACCCCGAGTCAACCAGGCGCACGCTGCTATCCGCGCTTCGAATTGACAATCGGCCGGACGGCTCCTAGCCTTTTCCGTTACATCGACAATGCCGGTCTACGAGTACGAATGCGGCCGCTGTGGGAGCTTCGAGCACAGCCAGGCAATGAGCGCCAAAGCGCTCTCGCGCTGCCCAAAATGCGGCTCGCGCAAGGTCAAGCGGCTCATCTCGGCCAGCAGCTTCCAGCTAAAGGGCGGCGGCTGGTATTCCGAGGGATACCAGAAGGAGGCCGGCGGCGGCTCTGAGGCCTCCGAGGGGGCCAAGACCGGGGCTCCCGACTCCAAGAAGACCGCAGACTCGGCCAAGAGCGGGGAGGACAAAAAAAAGGCCAGCCCGGCCAAGCCCGACAAGCCGGCCAAGCCCGACAGGCCGGCCAAGCCCGACAAGCCGGCCAAACCCAGCCCGGGCACGGGTTCCTCGGATTAGCCGGGCCCGGCTTTTCTCAACGCGCCGCATCATAGCTCTTGACAGCTATGACGCGCCGTGTTAATCAAGGCTCAAGCGTCGCAGGTGCCGGCACGGCGGTGCAAAACGAAGATCGGAGGATTTAGAAATGCCCAGCAAGGATACAGCGAAGGTCATAGAGTTCCCCAGCATCGACGAGATGCGCAAGAGCGTTGACCAACTGACCAAGGACCTCGAGGAAGGCGTACAGGATCTCGGTAGGCGAGCCGCCAAGGCGCTACCCGAAGAGCGTCGCAAGCAGGTCGACGAGGTCATCGACCGGCTCGGGTCGGTGCGCGGCAACGTCGAGGAGAGCATCACCACCTTGCGCGCGCGCAGCGGCAAGCAGACCGGCGAGTTCTTCACCGGTATCGAGAGCGACCTCAAGGGCTACGTCGAGGCGTTGTTCAAGCGTTTCAAGCTGCCTGTCCGCTCGGACCTCAACTCGCTCAAGCGCCGGCTCACGGCCATCGAGCGAAGGTTGGACACGGTCGAGAAGGCCAGGAACGCAGCCTAGGTTCTCCCCCATCCGCCTCCGCCTGGAGTGCGGACCACGAGCCTGTCACCGGGCTCGAGTTCGAGATTGACCTTCGAAGGGACGGGTTTTACCCGTCCCTTCTTTTTGACGGCGTCGCGGCCGGGCTTGCCCGGTTGTCCACCCCGAAGACCGTAAGGGCCCAGGCGCCGTCTGTCGGCGAGCAGCGTGAGTTCGGCCGGCACCAGTAGCTCGAGCTCTCTTTCGATGCCGTCACCACCGCGGTGTTTTCCACCACCGCCGCTTCTACGGCGCACTCCGTAGCGGCGTACCCGGATAGGGTAGTAGGCCTCGAGCGCCTCGACCGGCGTATTGCGCGTATTGGTCATGTGGGACTGCAGGGCCGAAGCGCCGGCGCCGGCAGGTCCCGCGCCCGCGCCGCCGCCGACGGTCTCGTAGTACGAGAAGAAACGCTCCCTCGTCGTGTCCCAGCCGCCGATCGCTATGTTGGTCATGGTGCCGCAGCTGGCCGCCGGTACCAGGCCCGGCAGCGCGGGCGCCAGGGCCTTGAGCAGCACGTCGACTATGCGCTGGGAGGTCTCGACGTTGCCTCCGGCCACGGCGGCCGGGAACTTGCAGTCGACCAGGGAACCGGGCTCCGTGCGGATGCTGACCGGTTCCATCATGCCGCTGTTGGCCGGCACCTCGTGGCCTGCCAGGCAGGCGATCACATAGAACACGGCCGATGTCGTCACCGCCCGGTTGGCGTTGAGCGGTCCGTCGACCTGTCCGGCGGTGCCGGTGAAATCGACCACGAGCCTGGCGCCGCGACGTTGGACGGTCACGCGCAGTTCGATGTCCTTGTCGGGTCCCCCGTCGTCGTCGAGGAAGTCGGAAGCCCGCCAGGGACCCGCCGGAAAGCGCCGGACAAGCGAGGACACCAAGCGGGACGAGTATGCTTGCAGGCCGGTCATCTGCCGGGCGAGCCGGACCGGTCCATGCCGGGCGGCGAGTTCGCGCAAGCGTGCCTTGCCGGCCGCCAGCGCGGCGACCTGGGCATCGAGGTCGCCACGGCGTTCATCGGCGACCCGCGTGTTGGCCAGAAACAACACCATGGTCTCGGGAACTCTGTGCCCGGAGCGTTCGAGGTGAACCGGCGGTATGCGCAGCCCTTCCTGGTAAATGTCACCGGCCAGGGCCATGGAGCCCGGGCTGTGGCCGCCGATGTCGGCGTGGTGGGCCCGGTTGGCGACATAAGCATAAGGCTTGCTCCGGCCGTCGAGGTAGACGGGTGCCACCAGAGTAAGGTCGGGCAGGTGGGTGCCTCCGGCCCAGGGGTCGTTGAGCATGACAACATCGCCGGGCCCGAGCCGGCAGTGCGCGATGGCCGCTCGCACCGACAATGGGGTCGACCCGAGGTGGACCGGTATATGGGCGGCGTGGGATACCATCTCGCCGCGCGCGTCGAAGACGGCGCAGGAAAAGTCACGCCGCTCCCTGATATTGGGCGAGAAGGCCGCCGCGGCCAGGATGGCTCCCATCTCGTCGGCCACGGCCGCCAGACGTCCGTGAAAAAGGGCGATCTCGACGGCCTCGGGCTTAGCGGCCACCGGTTCTCTCCAGCTCTAGCGCTCCGTCCTCACGGGTGCTCGCCCGCCAGCCCGGCGCCAACCACAGCGTGGAGCTGTACTCGGTGACGACCGCGGGACCGTGGATGCGAGAGGCCCTTCCGAGCGCGTCACGCGGGTATAACGGGCAGGTCAGGCGGCGGCCGCCCGACACTACGGTGATGCGCGTCTGAGCCCGGGCACGGGACGGCCTGGCGCGCGATCTTCGCCGCCGTCGAAGCGGTAGCGGACGTCTTGCTTCGGCTGTGACGGTCAAGCCGCAGGCCTCGACCGGCCGGGAACGGTCGCAGTAATGAAAGAGCTGCTCGTGTCTGTCGTCGAAGCGACGTCTGAAGGAAGGCAGGAGAGGAACCTCCAATTCGAGCGATTGTCCTTGGTAGCGCAGCCGCACGGAGCAGCGAACGGCAATATCATCCGCGTCGACGCCGTCCCTGGCGGCGACCCGCGCCGCCTTGTCAGCCAGGCCCCGGGCCTTGGCGGCCAGTCCTTCGTAATCGGGATCGGGAATGGCAAGGGCTGCCGTGAGGTCCCGTACCACCGGCGCCCCCATCATGCCGCGGGCCGACAGCAGTCCCGGCGATGCCGGGACCAGCACCGACGACATGGCGAGTGTTTCGGCCAAGCTACAGGCATGCAGAGCCGCGGCCCCGCCGAACGCGACCAAGCAGGCCGTCTGCGGGTCCTGGCCCCGCTCGACCGTGATCAGACGAATGGCCCGCTCCATGTTCGCCTCGACGACATCGACGATTCCTTGTGCGGCCTCTTCCGGGCCGCCCGCACCCATGCGGCGCGCCAGCGCGCCGAGGGCCTTCCACGAGCGCTCCGGCTCGAGCGCCATTGCGCCGCCGAGGAAGGCTTTAGGCCGTAGCCTCCCGAGAACGAGGTTGGCATCGGTGACCGTTGCCGCCGTTGCGCGGCCGTAGCAGGCCGGACCGGGGTCGGCGCCGGCGCTCTCGGGCCCCACGTGCAAGGCTCCGCCCTCGTCGACGCTGGCGATCGAGCCGCCGCCCGCGCCCACCGTGTGGATGTCGACGGACGGGGTCGACAGCGGCAGGCCGCCGATATCGGTCACACTGCGGCGTGGCAGTTGGCCGGCGACGTAGGCGACATCGGTCGAGGTGCCGCCCATGTCGAGGCTCACGATGGGTTGGCGGGGCATGCAGTCGAGTGCGGCGGCCACGCCGCCGGCTGGTCCCGACAGCATCGTGCGCACGGGTTCGCGGCGCGCCGTGCGGGCACCGATAGCGCCGCCGGTGGATTGCATCACACGCACGACACGCGCGCGGCTGCCGCGCGCGAGCCGCTCTATGTGGCTGTCGATGAGCGGCCTGACGTAGGCGTTGGCCGCGGTCGTGCTGGTCCGTTCGAACTCGCCGGCACTCGGGCACAGATCATGGGATAGGGTTACCGGAACGCCGAGACGGGAAAGCTCGCGCGCGACCTCGCGTTCGTGGCGGCCGTTGACGTGGGCGTGCAGCAGGCAGACCGCCACCGAAGCGGCGCCTTTGGCCTCTAGCGCACGCCTTAACTTACCCAGGGCGGCGCGCGACGGCGCGACCTCCGGCTTGCCGTCGTAGAGCATGCGCTCGTCGAGACCGAAGCGCAGGGACGGGGGTACCAAGACCGCGACCTTACGTGGTTCCAAAGCGTAGAGTTCGGGTCTTGCCTGGCGGCCGATCTCGATGACGTCCTCGAAACCGGCGGTGGTGACCAGGGCTGTGCGCGCTCCCTTGCGCTCGAGCATCGCGTTGGTGGCCACGGTGGTTCCGTAGGTGAGCAGATCGGCGCGGCGGCGGCCGAGCAGTTGGGCGAGCCCCTTGAGGACCGCGCGCGCGGGATCGTCCCGGGTGGATGGGACCTTCAGGTTTTGCGTGCTGCGCCCGTCGCTGAGGACGATATCGGTGAAGGTTCCGCCGGTATCCACGCCGACGAATATCTTCGGGATCGAAGCGCCGCCGGGATCTTTGCCAGGCATCGGACGGAATCTTGCAGACGACCGCGTGGTCCGGCAAGCGCCCATTGCTTGAAATCAGCCGGCTGACTCGACACGCTCAGCGGATGTCGGTGTCGGCGCGTCTACTTGGCACGGCCGCGGCCGTGGCCTTTTTGCTGGCGGTGGCGGACTGCGGGGCGGAACAGCCCGACTATAATGCCCGCATAATCGTGCGCATGGCTGCGCCACCGGGCCAGGGCGCCGACGAAGACGAAGCCCTCGAGGAAACCGAAGCAAGCGGAGCAAGCGAAGAAACCCCCGATCCCTGGGCCGCAGTACGGGAGCGCGCGCTACCCGCGCGCGCCGCCATAGCCGGAGAGAGCCGCATATTGCTCGCGCCCAGCGGCCGTCGCTTGCTCTCGGTCAGACCCACACAGGTTGCCACCGGTGGCCGTCTGTTCGTGTATGGAAAGCTCGCCGCGGACCTCGCCGGCGCCCGTCCCTCCATCGAAGTGATGTTGCGCAAGGATTCGCGCTGGCAGCGCGAGCGGGTACTGCGACCGGGCGGCGAGGGCGTGGGGCGCGTCGGTTTCACGCTGGTGGTCCCCGAACTCGAACCCGGCCCGGTCCTGGCCGCCATGGCCGCGCGCGGCACCGGCTCCGGGGCGCTCGTTTCTGAACCTTTCGAAGTTCCGGCCGGAGCGCGCTTGCGGCTCGGCTTCAGCCTCGACGAGTGGGACTGGCGGGGCTTGGCGCCGGTCACCGTTTCGGTCGTTGCCTCGGTGCAGAGCTTGGACGGCGCCGGCGGCGAAGAATGGGAGGTCATGCGGCGGCGTCTTGACGCCGCCGGACAGTCCCCGCGTTGGTTCGACGAGGACATAGACCTCGGGTCCTTCACGGGCGAGCGGATTACGCTCAGCTTTCGTACCCGCGTCGATTCGGCGGCCGGGCTGCTCGCCCCGCAGGTGGTGTGGAGCAGGCCCGCGGTTGTCTACCGCGACCGGTCGACGAGCCTGCCGCCGTCCTTCGCGGTCATATGGGCGGACTCGTTGCGTGCCGAGAGCCTCGGGTGTTGCGGTTCCGAGCGCGATACCAGTCCCTACATGGACCGCTTGTTCGGCGATGAGGGGCTGGTGTTCGACCGCATGGTGGCCCAGAGCGCCGACACGCGGGCGTCGGTGATGAGCTTTCTCGCCTCCATGCATCCGTCCGAGCACGGCGTGCTGTCCGAGCGGCAGGTCCTTGCGCGCGAGGCGATAACACTGGCCGAAGCGATGTCGGCCGCCGGCTATTCCACGGCCGCCTTCTCGGAAGGGGGCGAGCTGGCCGCCGAACTCGGCTTCGACCGCGGCTTCGACGTCTATTACGAGGGGCCGGCCATAGACCCATGGTTGGCCGGGGGGCGCTCCGAGGAACTGCTCGGGAGAATGCTCGAGTGGCTTCAGTTCCACGACGGCGAGCCACGCTTGGTCTTCTTTCACAGCTACGACATCGGTTGGCCCTACCTGCCCGACCCGGCCCACAGCGCGCTTTTCGACGATGACAGCCTGGACCGTCCGAGCCGCATCGACCGAGGCGCCCTGGTCCGCTACGAGCGCGAGATACGAGGTTTCGACGACTCGATGCGGGCCTTCGTGGCCCGCCTAGACAAGGTCGCCGACCCCTCTCGCACACTACTCGTCGTCAGTTCGGCCCACGGCGAGGAGTTCGGCGAACACGGAGCGCTTCGCCACGGAGGCCATCTCTACGACGAGACCGTCCGTGTGCCGCTGATGCTCAGAGGACTCGGTCTGCGCGCCGGCTCGCGATATCGCGGCACCATCGGCCACATCGATCTGGCGCCCACCATCCTCGGGCTTGCCGGGGCCGCCGTACCGCCGTCCATGGTCGGGACGGGCATCGGCAAGGCGCTTGCGAGCGGGCTACCCTTTACCGTGCCCGAGCGCATCAGTGAGGCCCACGCGGCCGGCAGCTTCGCGGTGAGCCGCGACGACCACAAGGTGATCGTGGGAAGGACGGCCAAGGGCCGCCTGGTGGCCGAAGCCTACGACCTTACGGGGGATCCGGAAGAGACGAGCAACCTGCTGGCCGAACCGGCCCCGCCCGAGTGGGCCGTCAAGATGCGCGAGCGCCTTTCGAGCTGGGCCACGCGGGTGTGGGAGCGCGAGGGCCAACGCAAGGAAGAGACCGAGCCGTCCTTCGTCAGTCGCAGCAAGCTTGACGCTCTCGAGCGCTAAGCGGCCGTTACCGAAACGTCCTCCAAGCGAATGGCGGGCAGCAAACGGGTGCCGCCGAGCAGGCGGCGTTCGCTCGAAATGGCCGAAATGTTGGCAAGCGCCGTGTAGATGTTGCCGGCCATCATGACCTCGGTGATGGGGCGGCGTCCCTGCCGTCCGACCGCGAAGCTGTTCTTGACCACCCCAGAGAAGTCGCCGGTTATGGGGTTGGTGCTGCCCGACCAGCGTCCGACCAGGATGGTGTCGTCCCGGTCCGGCTCACACATGTCCTGGTAGCTTGCCGGGCCCGCCTCGATCTCGAGCCGGTTGGGCGAGATAGAGGGGAGGCTCGAGGCCGAGCCCGCCGCGTTCCCGGTCGAGTTGCAGCCGGCGGCGCGCGCCTCGTAATGGTTGAACAAGAAGCTTTGCAGCCGGCCCCGGCCGATCAGCTCGTGGCGCGTCACAGGAACGCCCTCGCGGTCGAAGGCCGAGGAGGCCAAGCCTCCGGCAAGGCTGCCGTCGTCGACCAGCGTGAACTCGGGTGCCGCGACCATTTCGCCGAGGCGGCCCGCCAGCGGGCTCTTTCCCTTGCGCACGCTGTCGGCCGAGATCGCCTGTGTGAGCGCCGGCAACAGGAACTCACCCACGGCCTCTGGCGACAGAATGGCCGCCCCGCGGTAGCTCCGGCCACGGCCGGCGCCGAGGCTGCCGACGCACTTTTCGACAAACCGGTCGCCGGCACGCGCGAGAAGTCCTCCGAAGCTGTCCGCGTCGCGGGTGACGTCACCATCGTAGTCCGAGCTGGCGACCTGGTCGCCCTCGACGGCCATGCCGAAAAGGTAACCCGACACGTGGGCGCGCCGTTCGGTCAGCCGGGTGCCCGTTGACGAGCACAACGAGACGAGCGACGAGCTTCGAGAGACCGAGCCCGAATCGACGCGCACGCGCCCGTCCGCGGACCGGACGCGCTGCAGGAACACGGAGGCGGCGCGGGTGCAGTCGTCGAGCCCCCAGGCCACCAGCCTGTCGTCGCACAGGCCGGTGACCGGCGTCACCGGTTGCGGCAAGGGCAGGGTGTTGTACTCGTCGGCCGGCATGACCGCGGCCTGCGCCATCGCCTCGCCGACCAGTTCGTCGAGTCCGCCGCAGCCGTCGTCGTTGGCGGTGGCAAATCCGAGCGCGCCGCCGCTGTACACGCGCAGCCCGACCACGGTCTCTTCGTTGGCCTGGTTCGAGTGGAGCTGCGAGTTCTCGATGGTGGTTTCGATGCTGTCGCTGGCAACGACCATGACCTCGGCCTCGTCGGCACCGGCCTTGGCCGCGGCCGCCAGGATACGCTCGGAGATCTCCGCCAGACGGTCTTCTAGGGCTTCGGGGTCGGTCATTGGGGGGATTGGCAGACTTTACGCACCAGCGCTCACCGGCTCGCGCTGCTGCCCGCCGATGGTGGCACGGCAGCGTACATAGGGTCCGCCCGCGTCGACCTTGGCCGGCTGTCCCTTGCCGCAGTAGCCCGAGCCCAGGTCCCAACGGAAGCTCGACGAGATCGCGTCCACGGTGGACATCACCTCGAAGGCTATGCCGCTGATGGTGACCCCGCGGACCAGTTCGGCGATCTTGCCCCGCCGTATGCGGCGCGCCTCCTGAACGGCGAACATGAACTCTCCGGTGGCGTCGGCCTGGCCGTTGCGGGGGCCGTCGAGCAAATAGCCGTCCTCGGTGGTGGCTATCATTTCCTCCAGGCTCGATGTGCCCGGTTCGAGATAGGTATTACGCATCCGGATCAGCGGTTCGTCGGAATATTCCCAAGCACGGGCGTTGCCGGTGGGCGCAACGCCGAACTTGGCCGCGCTCTGACGGTTGTGGAGATAGGAGACGAGGATGCCTTGGTCGATGATGGGCGTGCGCCCCGCGACCACGCCCTCGTCGTCCACGGGGATGGTTCCGCCCGCGCCCGCGTGGAACTCGGAGTTTCCGCTATCGACAAGCGTCACTAGTTCGCTGGCAACGCGTTGCCCGAGCTTGCCGGCGGCCACGGAGCCGGCTTGAACGAAGTCGGCCTCGGTCGTGTGGCCGATCGCCTCGTGGACCAGCAGCCCGACAATGGACGGGGCCAGTATGACCGTGGACTTGCCCCCCTCGGGGTGGCCCGCGGACAGCAGGTCGGTGGCGGTGCGCACGGCCTTCTCGGCCAGCCGTTCGCCGCTGTCAGCAGCGAACAGGCAATCCCATCCGCCGGTGACGCCGACGGATTCGAACCCGGAGGACAGCTCGCCGCCGCCTTCGGTGACCGCTTGCAGGCGAAGTTCGGGGCGAACCAACCTGAACGAAGCGCGTGCGCCGTCGCTGGTCACGATGGCTTTGTGTTCGAGCGTTTCGTTGTAAGAACAGGCCGCCGAACTCACCTTCTGTCCGGCCTTGCGTATGTGGGCTTCGAGCCCGCTCACCATTGTTATGCGTTCCTCGAGAGAGCGGCCGGTGATCTCATCGACGCCGGGCTGGTCGAACTGGCCCCGGGCCAGGTCGACGGTCGGCAGAGGGTCTATCGCCTGTCCGGGATTGGCGCGGGCCGCGCTGCGGGCCCTGTCGATGGCCTTGCGAACCGCCGCGGTCTCGAGCCGGCTTGTCGAGGCCGAGCCCCAGCGGCCCGCTTCGAGCACGCGCACGGCCACGCCACCGCGGCGGGCGTATCCGGTAGCCTCGACCTTGGCCTGTTCGACCGCGACCGAGCGCGTCGATTTGTCGTGATAGCGAAGCTCTACGAAGCCGTCGGCTCCGGAGAGGGCTCGCGAAAGGATGTCGAGCGCCCCGGACACGGCCGCGATTGTAGTGGCTTCGCAGCCGGCGGGCCACCGGCGCCGGGTTGCGTGGCAGCCAGCCGGCATATATTAGCCCCGCGATGGGTTCCGAGACCGCGACCCCCAAGAAGAGGGTCAAGGTCCACGTACTGAGGTGCCGGTCGGAACCCTGTGGTGGCCTTCTGGCTTTCGAGGAAACGGACGAAGGGTACCTGCTGGGGCAGGTCATCTTGCTTGCCTCTGAGGACGGGGGGAGGCGGTTCTTTCCGTGCCCGAAATGCGGCGGCCGCAACCTTGTCGAGGAGGTCGAGCACGCAGGCAAGATGCGAACCCGGGTGATCGGTTTCGAACCGCCACCTGACGCCTGAGGCGCGGCCTTCGCCGCTAATGTATCCGTACTCATTCAAAGAAGCGCCCTTGCGCCTGCCCGTCGCCTTGCTCGTTGCGGCCATCCTGGTTGCGGCCCCCTTTGTCTCGCCGGCCGCCCAGCGAGACGAGGCGCCAACCACCGAGCCCACCCGTGGCCAGCTGGACCGACTCGAGCACGTCGAACCCTACATCCGCTACTTCACCTCGCTTGCTTACGGCAAGGCCGACTCGCGGGTGTCGGCGGCATATATCCGCGCGCTTATTCTTGCCGAGTCGGGCGGTAACGAAGGGGCGCGCTCACGCAAAGGCGCGCACGGACTGACCCAGATAATGCCTGCGACGGCACGCTCGGTGCTGGCCAAGCTCGCCAAGGACGATTACGACTATCTTTATATCGACGAGTCCCGGTTCGCTGATTTTGAGACCGGCGACCTGCACGATCCGGCGCTCAACATCCTCATCGCCTGCTACCTGACGGCCACCTACAACGACCGCTACCAGGGGCGCACCGAACTGGTGGCCGCCGCCTGGAACGCCGGACCCTCGGCCGTGGCCCGTTACGGCAACCGCCCTCCGCCTTACCGTGAGACACGCATCCATCTGGACCGCGTCCTGGGTTATATGGATTTCTTCGAGCCTGTAACGGTCCGTTGATCGTCGAGAAGCAGACGGAAGCCGTGTCCGAAGCGCTCGAAGCCGGCCTTGCGGTAGAGCGCGTGGGCGGCCCTGCGTGAACTGCGGCTAGACAGCGAGATCTTGTAGCAGCCAAGCCGCCGGGCGCGCCGCTCGGCCTCGGCGAGCAGGGCGGCGGCTATGGTTCGGCCGCGTGCGTCTTCGGCAACGATAAGGTCCTCGAGCAGCGCCCAGCGTCTGCCGTTGTGAGCCAGCGAGCGCAGTATGTGCAGCCCCGCAAGGCCCAGTGGCCGGCCACCATCAGTGGCCACCAGCACAAGCCGGTCGGGGCGGGCCAGTTCACGGGCCAGCCGGGCCTGGCTGACCGGTCCTGGAGCTTGGCTGCGGGTGGCCGCCAGTGCGGCGACCAGTAGGGCCAGACGGCCGGCATCGCGGCGGCCGGCCCGTTGGATGCGCACCGGCCGCTCCTAGTGAAGGGTACGGACGCGCCGGTTGTTGCGCCCGTCGGAACTCTGTCCCTCGGGCGAACGGCGTTCGCCGGGGGCCAGGGCCGATTCCATGATCCAGGCCCCGCGGACCCGCTTGCCCGTTACCACCACACGCTTCCTGCTACCGGCCTCATTCGGGCCTTTCTTCAAGATAGACATCTGCTTTCACCTCCGAGAATCAATCTCAGGGGTGACAAAGCAGTTGCCGTGCCGCATGCGGCTCGGAGTTAACTGGCTGTAATTGCTACGTTTTCAGTTGCAGGGGGCCAGCTCGGGCGCGCAGCTTTGTACGCTTACGGACAAGCCTGGCCCGGCTGGGCCGGGCCGCCGCCCGCTAGCGGCCCTGGAAGCGGGGCCGGCGTTTTTGGCGGAAGGCCGCCAGACCCTCTTGGTAGTCGTCGCTGGCGAAGCAATCGGCGGCCAGCCCGTCGATCTCTTCGGCCGACAATGCGGCCCGCCGGCGGATGGCAAGCCGGAGATAGCGAAGAGCCAGGGGTGCCTGTGCGGCGATACGGCCGGCCAGCGCCCGGGTGGTCTCTTCGAGGTCGGCCGCGGCTGGGCTGTACTGGACCAGGCCGGCCGCGAGGGCCTCGGCGCCGCTGAGCGAACGCCCGCTAAGCGTGAGGTCGAGGGCCGTGGCCTCGCCGCCAACCGCGACCAGCCGTTCCAGTCCGGCATGGGGGTAGGCCAGGCCCAGCCCGGCGGCGGGGATGGCCAGGTGGGTCTCCGCGGCCATGACGCGGATATCGGTTCCGAAGGCGACCAGACAGCCACCGCCTATGGCGGGACCCCCGATCTCGGCGATCGAGGGGACAGAGAGCCGCTCGAGAGCCTCGAGCGTGGCCCGGCTGCCCTCGTCGTAGCGCCGGGCCAGTTCGGGGTCGGAGCGTAGCTCTTCGAACTCTCTGATGTCGGCCCCGGCGATAAAGTTGCCCTCGGTGCCGGTGATGACGACCACACGGACCTCGGCATTGCCGGCAAGCATGGCCAGTAGCTTCGGGATCTCCTCCCACATCGCGCGCGTGAGCGCGCCGCGGCTGCCGGGACGATCGACCACCAGATAGCCCACCGGTCCCTCGATCCGCGTTATGAGATCGCCGACCATGGGGCGTTTGGTTAACGAAACGGCCGCGGGATCACAAGGGTCGCCCGCTTCTTTCCTGTTTGTCGCGCTCGCAGGCTGCTGATACCCTCGGCCGCTGTCGCTGATGGCAAAGGACGCCATAGAAGTAGACGGCAAGGTCGTAGAGAATCTTCCGAACGCCTTCTTCAGGGTGGAGTTGGAGAACGGCCACACCGTGCTCGCGCATATCTCGGGCAAGATGCGCAAGTACTACATTCGCATACTTCCGGGAGACCAGGTCAAGGTCGAGCTGTCGCCCTACGATGTGACGCGCGGGCGTATAACCTGGCGCGAAAAGATACCCAGACGGGAAAAAAGGTAGCGCGGCGCGCCTTCGCGGCCGCTCCCAATCTGGACTCGTCGCGGGACATTTGGGATGATGCCGGCTGCTGGGGAGTGGCCAAATTGGTAAGGCACCTGACTCTGGATCAGGGGATTGCAGGTTCGAGTCCTGCCTCCCCAGCCAGCTGAACCCGTAACTCCACAATGTCGGTTCCCGTACGCGACGCCGCCACCGTGCTCGCGCTGAGAGACGGCGCGGGCGGAATCGAGGTCTTCATGGTCAAGCGCGACTCGCGCATGGCCTTTCTGGCCGGTGCCTATGTGTTTCCCGGCGGCGCGGTCGACGCGGCGGACTACGATCAACGTTTCGAGAACTTTCTTTCCTCGTTTGACGCGGAAGAGGTCGCGCGCTCCCTCGATGTCGCCGATGCCGCCAGGGCGCGCGCCTATGTGGTGGCCGCCGTGCGCGAGTTGTTCGAAGAGGCCGGCATTCTGCTGTCGAGATCTGCCGGGCGCTGGATCGCGCTCGACGGCGACGACGGCCGGGCGCGCCGGATCGCCGCTGAACGGCCGCGGGTGGCCTCCGGCCGGCTCTCCTTCATAGATCTCGTCGAACGCGAGGACCTCCCGCTGGCCGCCGACTGTCTGCACCACTTCGCGCATTGGATCACGCCCGAGGGCGCGCCGCGCCGCTTTGACACGCACTTCTTCGTGGCACCCATGCCCGAGCGCCAGGACGCGCGTCACGACACGGTGGAGTCCACCGACGGCATGTGGGTAGCGCCGTGCGATGCGCTGGCGGCATACGCCAGGCGGGAGATCGAACTTGTACCGCCGACCATCGTGACTCTCGACCGCTTGGCACTGCACGCCGATACTGACGAGGTGCTCGAAGCGGCCGCCAACCTGGAGGTGATCCCCGTGTGGCCGAAGATCAGCGTGGCCGACGATGACGTCACCATCCTCTACCCCGGCGACGACGACTACGACCAAGGCGTGGTAGGGCCCCGGGAGCCCGGCAAGGTGCTCAACCGCCTGATACTACGGGACGGCATATGGGAACGCCCCTGAGCGTTTTCTCGATCTCAGACTTGACTCCCTG
>CAYXZP010000010.1:22735-43029 GCA_964469485.1 uncultured Myxococcales bacterium
CCTGTGGTATCATGACCCGCTGACGCCGGGGTTCAGGCCATGTCCATGCGCATCAAATGGGACGTCATCGAGGCCGCGTGCGCGGACCTGCGCACGGCGGCCGGTTCGGGGCTGGCCTGCTGGGCCGAGAACCTGGCCGGAGAAGCACTAGCCGGCAAGCGGCCACCACACTACGAAGAGGTCACGCGCCGCTCGGTGTGGTTCGCGATGGACGAGGTCGTCACCGTATGCACGACCGGGCGCGACCGTGAACGTTGGTGCGGGCTGCTGGCCAAGATGGTGCGCCGCGCCCTCGAGCAGCAGGCCACCGTACACGACATGGCCGAGGCCACGGCCAAGCTGTGGCGCCAGACCAACGCGCTCCTGCGCATGGCCTCGAGCACCACGCTCGGGACCGAGCCGGCACGGGCAGCCAACAGCATCCTTGCCACGCTCAGTCGCGCCACCAAGCTGGGGCGCGGGGGGGCCGTGATCCGCATGCCCGACGAAGCTACCTATGCCGCCTACACGGAAGACTCGGAGGTCAGGCTCGAGCCGTCGATGCTGGCGCCGCTCGAGGACATCAAAGAGGACTTCGTGATCGTCGGCAAGGGCCCGGGCGAGCTCTCCGACAGCTGCGCCTTCATCATCGAGGATCCCCGTGAACTCGTTGTGGCCCGTGTCGCCAGCGACAAGCAGCGTCTCGGTTTCCTGATCATCCCCACCCCCGCCGAGGCCGAGATGACCTCGGAGGATATCAAACTGCTCGGTGCGGCGGCACAGATCTTGGCCGTTGCCATGGAGAACCGCTACACGCTGGCCAAGGAACGCGACGCCACCCGCCTGCAGGTGGAGAACGAGATGCTCAGCCAGCAGGCTCGCGACATGGAAGAGATGGTCCATGTCGTTTCCCACGACCTGCGCTCCCCCATGACATCCATGTACGGTTTCATGCACCTAGCGCTCGACGAGACCGAAGAGTTACGTTCCACGCTTCAGGGCGAAGGCTACGGTTTCGTCGGCCCGCTGGCCGACCGCATATCGGAGCCGATCGAACACGGCGTTCGCAGCGTCGAGAAGCTCAACCGCATGGTCCAGCGGCTGCTCGACTTCTCGCGTGCCGCGCGCGCCGCCTACAGTTTCGAGCGGGTGGAGCTGGGCGAGGTGGCAACGGGGGTCATCCGTTCGCTCAAACACCAGCTCGACCGTAAGGCGATCTTGGTCGAGCTTTCCGAACTGCCGATGGTCACCGGCGACCGCGTGCAACTCGAGGCCGTGTTCGGGAACCTCATCGACAACGCCATCAAGTACATGGGGGACAGTTCGGAGCGCAAGATCGAGATCGGCTGCGAACAGCGCTCGGGGCGAACCGTGTTCTTCGTTGCCGACACCGGAAGCGGCATGACCCCCGAGGAAGCCTCGAAGGCCTTTATGCCGTTCCGCCGCTTTCACACCGGCAAGGTGCCGGGCGAGGGCATAGGCCTGCCGCATGTTCGCAAGATCGTCGAGCGTCACGACGGGCGTATATGGTGCGAGTCGCAGAAGGGCGTGGGGACGACCTTCTATTTCACGGTTTCGGGAGTGCTCGAGACCAGGCCGGCGCCGGGCAAGGCTGCGGCGGCCGAAGGCCCACAGGCCAGGCCGCGTCCGCGTTCAGACTAACAGTTCGGTGCGGCGGACCTCGGTCCAATCGCCGTTCCCCGTGCCACCGCCACCGTCCACAGCTTCGCGCAGCAGTCTCCAGATCTCCGGTCCGAGCACATCGGCGTTGGTAGAGCTGTAACGTTCGGCGCCGAACTCGCGCACGGTGCGGGTCTGCTTGCCGACGATGGCGGCGTCTTGGGCAAAGATGCGCTTTACCACCGGGCGGAACAGCAGGCGCGTTAGCCAGGCCGGCACCGGTAAACGGTAGCTTATCACCGTCGAGAAGCTCGTGTGAAAGTCGGACACCGGCGTGAGCAGGGAGGTGGCCACGAGATGGCTGCGGCGGCCGGCCCGGTACTCGACCTGCGAGATGGAGGGCAGGATGAAACGGTCGTAGTGCTCGAGTGTGCCGCCGCCGCGCCCGCCCAGCCCTAGCACGCGCGCGGCCAGTCCTTTTGGGGGCGGCTCACCGGTGTATTCGGCCTCGACCGCGCCGGGCTTGCGGCGCACCACGACGCCTACCGGTTTTAGCCGGCCGCTGCGGAAGAGCCCGCGGTGAAGGTGGGCCGTGTGCGGCACGTCGAGCATGTTCTCGAGGGTGGCGTGTAGCGTCCCGTCGCAGCGATAATCGACGGTGAACGAGGCGTAAGAGGGGTCGTCGGTATGCGGCAAGCGGAAGGGTTCGCTCGCCGGCTCCTCGTCAGCGCTGCCGTAGGCCCACACGAACCCGTCCTGTTCACGGGTCGCGAAGGCCGGCACACCGCGTCCCGCTCCGGCGCCCTTCGTCCCCAGGGCCGGAATGGCCCGGCAGCTGCCCGAACCGTCGTAGCGCCAGCCGTGATAACGGCAGGCCAGCAAGCCTTCTTCTATGCGGCCCTCGGACAGGGGGGCGTTGCGGTGGGCACAGCGGTCGAGCAGTATCGCGGCGCGGCCGCGGTCGTCGCGAAAGACGACCAGCGCTGTGTCGAAAATACGGCGTGCCAGGGGAACTTTGGTCAGCTCGTGCGAACGACACACGACGTACCAATGACCACGAGGACGCGCGATCCAATATTCGTCCATCACCGTATTGGACACCGCTACCCAAACTCGTTCAAATGCGCGCGCGGTGTCCGATAACGAACCCATACAAGCGCCGGAAACCCTGGAGGGTTGGTACGTACTCCACGATGTTTACGACCTTGACTGGACATCGTGGTGGTCGCTCGAAGAAGAGGACCGCGACGAGATCATCCAAGAACTTACAATCTGGCTTGCGGCCGCCGCCGGTGTCGAGCGGGGTGATTCGGCCGCCTTCAGCGTGGTCGGTCACAAGGGCGAGGTCATGTTCGTCCACTACCGCTCGAGCCCCGAGGTTCTCGGCGGTATCGAGCGGGACTTGCGCGGCCTGGCCTTCAACGACTTCCTGGTGCCGTCCTATTCCTACCTGTCGGTCATAGAGGTGGGCCTTTACGAGGCCATGGCCATGGCTTCCCTGCGGCTCGCCGAGCGCGGCATCGAGCGCGGGTCCAAAGAACACGAAGAGGCTTTCGCCTCGGAACTCGAAGCGCAGAAGGACAAGCTCGCCGCCCGCCTTTACGCCGACATACCGGGCGCGCGCTACATCTGTTTCTACCCCATGAGCAAGCGGCGCGGTGAGGCGGTCAATTGGTACACGCTCCCGCTCGAGGAGCGCCGTCGCATGATGCGCGGGCACGGCGCGATCGGGCACAAGTGGGTCGGGCAGGTCACCCAGGTCATAGGCGGCTCGGTCGGGCTCGACGACTGGGAGTGGGGAGTGAGCCTGTACGCGGACGACCCCTTGGTGTTCAAAAAGCTCGTCTACGAGATGCGTTTCGACGAGGCCAGCGCCAAGTACGCTGAGTTCGGTTCGTTCTACGTCGGGGTTCGCCGTGACGAGGCCGAGTTGGCCCGCTTTCTCGCCGAGAACAGTGGTGAGTAACAGCGTCACCGCTGCCGCGAACTTCTCGGTGGGACAGATCGTCCACCACCGGCTGTTCGATTATCGCGGGGTCGTGGTCGACCTCGACGCGACCTTTGCCGGTAGCGACGAGTGGTATGAGGGGGTCGCCCGCTCGCGTCCCCCAAAGGACGAGCCTTGGTATCACGTGCTCGTCGACGGTGCCGAACACAGCACCTATGTGGCCGAGCGCAACCTCGAAGCCGACGAGAGCGGACGCCCCATACGACACCCCGCCATCGATATTTTCTTCGACGAACTGCGAGACGGCGCCTACGTCAGTAACGCCCCGTCCAACTGAAGCTTTCCTGATAGACTTGCGGTCTCCAACGCGGTAGCTAGCCGAAGTTTCGGGCTCGCATAGCTCAGCTGGTTAGAGTGCCCGCTTCACATGCGGGAGGTCCCTGGTTCGAGTCCAGGTGCGAGCACCAGTTTTTTAGCGTTGTCGTTCCGCCGGACCTGTCAGGGCCCCATGAAGGCGATCTTCACGCCGCCCAGTAGCATTGGAAGCGAGGTGATGCGGCCGCCCTGTATGGCCTCGTGCGGTTCGGGGATATCGACGCCGGCCTTGCGGATGTGGGATGCCGTGCGGTCGAGGTCCGGGCAGTAGAAGGCCAGCCCCCAGGGACGTCCTTTGGGCGGACCGGGCGCCGGCGAGACCGGTCCGACGATCTCGACTATGGAAGGCCCGACCTTGAGGAAGGAATATCTTCGGTCGTCCATGGTCTTGCTCTTGGGACTGAGCCCGAAGTTGGAAGCGTAAGCGCGCGAGGCCGCGTCGGCGTCGCTCACCGTCAGGACCAGGTGTTCGATGCCGGTAACCGCGTTCGGGTGTTCGGGGTGGCCGTCGGACCGTGTGTGTTCGAGTATCGTCACAGCGCCCGGGCTGAGCTTCCAGGGAACCACCAGGCTCGGCTCTCCGTCGCGGTCGGTGGCGAAGGGTTTGCCCGAAAGTTCTTCTATCGCACTACGGCTCTCGTCGACGTCATCGCATGCCCAGCTCCAGCCGATGAGACCGGCACCGGCGATGAGGCGGTCTTCAACCGCCTGTGCCAGCACAGAGGGCTCGGCGTCGAGCGGGGGAGCCAGGAAGCGGACCCCTCCGACCTCCAGTGTTGCCGAGAAGGCCGGACAGCCGCCGAACTCGGCCACGTCCGAGACTTCGAAGCCGAGACGGGTCCAAGCCTTGCGGACCGGTCTGAGCGAGGGAACGGCGGCAAGCGCCATGGCCAGGCCACTGACGGCCGCAGCCGGACCTGAACGCTTGGGCAGCGCCGCTCCCATGTCTTCCTCCTGAGCCTTGCCGATTGGTAGTTTTGTTCCCGCGGCCGAGCTTGAACAAGGCTGGCGCTTGACTGAGATAAGACCGGGCGGTCTAGCACCGGGGCGGCCGTGCCGGCCGGCCCTTGACCGATGCCGCTCACCGACGCCGAACTGGCCGTTGCTCTTGCCGCCTTCATCTCCGCCGAAACGGGCAGCGGGGCCGCTGTCACGGACCTTAGACGGCTGGCCGGCGGCGCCTCCCGGCTGAGCTACGGTTTTACGCTTTGCCCGGACGGGTCCGAGGACCGGCCCGACATGGTGCTGAGGCTTGACCGGCCGGGGGGCACCATCGGCAGCGACCGTGGCCAGGAGTTCGCCGTCCTGGGCGCGGCCCACAAGGCCGGCCTGCGCGTTCCTGAGGTGTACTGGATGGACGCCGGCGGTGCCGGCCTCGGCGGTGCCTTCATCGTCATGGAACGCGTGGAGGGCGAATCGCTCCCGCGCCGGCTCCTGCGCGAGGAGCGCTACACGGAGGCCCGCAACCGGCTTCCGGCCCAACTGGCAGCCGAGCTGGCGCGCGCCCACACGGTCGGCCTCGCCGAGGCCGGGCTCGCGGCCGCGCAACCACAGGCCGGCGCACCCGCCGAGGTCGCCCGTTACCTGGAACTGTTCGAACTGGTCGCGGCCGCCCGCCCGCAACCGGTGCTTGAGCTGGCCGGCCGCTGGCTCGCCCGCAAGGCTCCCCGGCCCGAGGTCACCCGGCTTGTCCACGGCGACTTCAGGGTCGGTAACTTCATGTTCGACGAGGACGGTCTGGTGGCCGTTCTCGACTGGGAACTGGCCCACGCCGGCGACCCACTCGAGGACATCGGCTGGCTTTCGGTCCGCTCTTGGCGTTTCGGCAGGGAGGAAGCGGCCGTCGGTGGTCTGTGCTCGCGCCGCCAGTTCGGCGAACTTTACGAGCAGGCCTCCGGCACGGTCCTCGACCCCGCCCGGCTGGCCTACTGGGAGCTGTTCGGCAATTGGAAGTGGGCCGTTATCTGCATGGCCCAGGCCGCCTCTTACCGCGGCGCCGGCAGACCCGACCTCGAGCTGGCCGCGATCGGCCGGCGCGTGGCCGAGGTCGAGTGGGAGATACTGGCCTTGCTAGAGGACATCGAAAGCGGAAACTTCGCCTGGGACTGACCGATGCAAGACCGGCCACCCGCAGCTGAACTGCTAGAGGCCCTGGCGGCCTTCCTCGAAGGGGAGTTCGGCGGCGAGCTCGGCGGCCGCAAGCGATTCCTGCTCCGTGTCGCGGCCAACGTTGCCGGCATCGTCGCGCGTGAGATCGAGCGCGGACCGGGCCTGCTGTCGGAACAGTTGGTGTCGCTGGCCGGGCTCCTCGACCGCGACATCGAGGTTCCGGCCGGCCACGGCGCCAGGCTCGAACTGTTCGAAGAACTGAGTGGCGAACTGTCACGGCGGATCGCCGGCGGCGAGGCCGACGCCGAGCCCTGGCGTTCGGCCGTGCTGGCCTACCTGCGTAGCAACGTGGCCGCGAAGCTTGCCGTCGACAACCCCGGTTACGACGCCAAGCCTAGGGGCTGACCCGGGTCAGGTCCCGACGTCCCAACTGGACAGGTAATCGCGCTGGTCGGCCGTCAGGCGGTCTATCCTGATGCCCATGCTGGCCAGTTTGAGCGTGGCCACCCGTTCTTCGATGGCGCGGGGTACCTCATGGACCTTGACCTCGAGCCCGCCGTTGCTGGCGCTGCGGTAGCCCCACTCGGAGGCGAGCGCCTGGGTGGCAAAGCTCATGTCCATAACCGAGGCCGGGTGTCCCTCGGCGGCGGCCAGGTTCACAAGCCGGCCTTCGGCCAGCAGGTGGATACGATTGCCACCGGGAAGCGTGAACTCGTCCACACAGGAACGCACCCCGCGGACGACCTTGGTGGCCATCTTGCGAAGCGATTTGACGTCGATCTCGATGTCGAAATGCCCCGAGTTGGCCACCAGAGCGCCGTCCTTCATGAGCGGGAAATGCTTGGCCGCTATGGTGTGCTTGTCGCCGGTGACCGTGATGAAAAGGTCGCCCTCGCGCGCGGCCTTGGCGATGGGCATTACCCTGAAGCCGTCCATGGCGGCCTCTAGCGCGCGGACCGCGTCGACCTCACAGACCACCACGTGGGCGCCCATGCCCGAAGCGCGGCTGGCCACGCCGCGGCCGCACCAGCCGTAGCCGATCACGACCACGGTGCTGCCGGCCAGCAAGATGTCGGTGGCGCGGATGATGCCGTCGAGCGTGGACTGGCCGGTGCCGTAACGGTTGTCGAACATGTGCTTGGTGGCGGCGTCGTTCACCGAGATCACCGGAATGGTGAGCTTGCCCGAGCGCTCGAGCGCCTTTAGCCGGATAACGCCCGTGGTGGTCTCTTCCATCGAGGCCCGCACCTTTGGGGCGTGCTTTGCCAGTTTGCCGTGCAGCAGGCTCACCAGGTCGGCGCCGTCGTCCATCGTAAGCTCGGGGCCGCGCTCTATTACCGTGTGCAGGTGGCGGTAGTAGGTCGCGCTGTTCTCGCCGCGGATGGCATAGGTCGGGATCTTGTCGTGGATGGCAAGGCTGGCCGCAATGTCGTCCTGGGTGCTAAGCGGGTTGGACGCGCAAAGCGCGGTGTCGGCGCCGCCGGCCTTTAGCGTGCGCATGAGGTTGGCCGTTTCGGCCGTGACGTGCAGGCAGGCCGACATCACGGCGCCCTTGAGCGGCTTTTCCTTGCGGAAACGTTCGGTGAGCATGCCGAGCACCGGCATGTCCTTTGCCGCCCAGTCGATACGCTTCTTGCCCTCGGCGGCAAGCCGGATGTCCTTTACGTCATAGTTCTTCTTGGCCATCGTTCAGGTTCTCCAGACTGTATGTGTGGGTCGTGGGGCCGTTTCAGCCCAACTCGGCTGCAAGTTCGGTGGCCTCCCAGGGAAAGGAGCCATTGCTGGGGTCGCGTCCGAAATGCCCCGAGGTGGCGGTGATCCGGTAGATCGGTCGTTTGAGTTGGAAGCGTTCGATGATGGAGGCCGGCCTCAGGTCGACGAGCGAGTCTAGTCTCGCCGCGAGCGCCGCGTCGTCGGCTGCGGCGCCGAAGGTGTCGACACGGACCGACACCGGCCTTGCCACTCCTATCGCGTAAGCGAGTTGCACCTCGCACTGGGCGGCCAGGCCGGCCGAGACGACGTTCTTGGCCAGGTAGCGGGCCATGTATGCGGCCGAACGGTCTACCTTAGATGGGTCCTTGCCCGAGAAGGCGCCGCCGCCGTGGCGGCCCCAGCCGCCGTAGCTGTCGACGATGATCTTGCGGCCGGTGAGCCCGCAGTCGCCCGTGGGACCGCCCACCACGAAGCGGCCGGTCGGGTTGACGTGATAAACGGTGTTCTCGTCGACCAGCTCGCCGGGGATGACCGGTGCCACGGCCTTTTCCAGCACGTCGGCCCGTATCGCCTCATCGGCCGCATCGGCGGCGTGCTGGGTGGACATCACGACGTTGCTTATGTGCTCGGGGCGGCCGTCGCGGTACTCGATGCTGACCTGCGACTTTGAATCCGGGCCCAGGTAGCCGATCTCACCGCTCTTGCGCAGCTCCGTGAGACGGGCCGTCAGTCTGTGGGCCAGCGCTATGGGCAGCGGCATGAGCTCGTCGGTCTGGTCGCAGGCATAGCCGAACATGAGACCCTGATCGCCGGCGCCCTGCTCCTCGTGACGTCCCTTGCCGACCGTTACACCTTGGGAGATATCGGGTGACTGCGTGCCGAGCCTGACCATCACCTCGCAGCTGGCGGCGTCGAAGCCGTCGGTGCCGGCATACCCGATGTCGCTGACCACCTGGCGCACGAGAGGCTCGTAGTCGACCTTCTCCGTGCTGGTTATCTCGCCGGCCACGACCACGAGGTCGGTGGTACAGAGCGTCTCGCAGGCCACCCGGCTGTTGGGGTCGCCGGCCAGGTGGGCGTCGACTACTGCGTCGGATATCTGGTCGCAGACCTTGTCCGGGTGTCCTTCGGAGACAGACTCGGACGTGAAGGTGAAGTTATCGGCGTGCACGACCGCAGAGCACTATAGCGTCAGGCGCTGGCGGTCAAGTTTGCGGGCCTACTCGGCAAAATGCCGGTCGATGAGATTTCCGATGGCCTCGACGGCCTTCCTGGCATCGGGACCTTCGGCTTCGACCAGCAGTTCGGTGCCGCGTGTCGCCGCCAGGGTGAGCAGGTCGAGCACGCTCGTGGCATTGGCTCGCGCCTCGCCGTTGGAGATGCTGACGCGACTTTTAAATCGCGTCGCGGTGCGCACGACTATGGCCGCCGCGCGGGTATGCAGGCCGAGCTCGTTGCTGACGGTGAAGACCGCGCTGGCTTGCGACGGCCGCTTCATGGCGTCCCCGTGCGCTCGATATCACGGTGGCTTACCGTGACCGTCACACTACGCTCCCTGAGACGGCGGGCGCACTCCTCGGCGATGGCCACCGAGCGGTGGCGCCCGCCGGTGCAACCGACCGCGAGCGTCAAATAAGACCGCCCTTCAGCGGCGTATTGCGGTAGCAGGAAGACGACAAGGTCCATCACCCTGTCGATGAACTCAGCGGCCTCGGGCCGTCCGAGCACATAGTCGGCCACCCCGGGGACCCTGCCGTCGAGAGGGCGCAGCGCATCCACGAAGTATGGGTTTGGTAGGAAGCGAACGTCGACCACCAGATCGCTGTCGCCGGCCAGCCCGTACTTGTAGCCGAAGCTCTTTATCGTCACGTGCGGGGCCTCGGCCCGGCCCGATCGTTTGGCCATCTCCTGAATACGGTGCTTGAGCTCGTGGACGCTCAGTTCGCTGGTGTCCACGACGAGCGAGGCCGAGGCACGGAGCGGAGCCAAGGCCCTGCGCTCTTCTTCGATCGATTCGGCCAGTCCGCCTTCGGCCGCGAGCGGGTGGCTACGGCGTGTTTCGGAAAAACGGCGGAGGATCACTTCTTCGGCGGCGTCGAGGAAGACGACGCTCACTTGGTGACCGGCAGCGACGAGTTCCTGTCTGGTCGCCGGCCAGCGGGCCGCGTAGGAGACGTCGCGGAGATCGAGGCCGAGAGCGACGTGCGCCATGGCTTCTTCCGTTTCGGCGCACAGTTCGACGAAACGCGGGACCAGCGCGGTTGGAAGATTGTCGATGCAGTAGAAGCCGATGTCCTCGAGCGCGTTGATCGCGGTCGACTTGCCCGAGCCCGACATGCCCGTGACGACGACTATCTCGACTTTACGGGCCGCGGTGCCCGCGCCGCTCATGATGTCGGGGGCAGGGCTTGTTCGGCCTCTTCGATAGCCGCTAGTGCGTCTTCGGCAGTGCCGGCCGCGACCAGGGCGGCTCGCAACTCCGCGCTCTTTAGCAGGCGCGCAAAGTGCGCGATCCAGCGCAGGTGGAGCGAGGGATGCTTGTCGGGCGAGACCAGAACGAGGAATATATGGGTCGGTTTGCCGTCGACCGAGGCGAAGTCCACGCCGGCGACGCTTACCCCAAAGCCGGCCAGTACTTCCTCGAGGTCGTCGCCGACCGCCAGGCGGCCGTGCGGCATCGCGATCCCGTCGGCGATGGCCGTGGTTGAGTCCTCTTCACGTTTGAGCAGGGCCTCCACCAGATCGGCTTCCTCGAGGTCCGTGCGCGAGCCCGCGATAGGGGCGGCAAGTTTCTCGACCACCTCGCGCTTTGAGCTGCCATTGAGGTCCATGACCATGCGGCTGGTGTTGAGGATCTCTCTTATCTGCATGGGGCCTCGTCAGGCGTTCGGTGCGATCAGTCCGTAACTGCCGTCGCTCCGTTTGTATATCACGCTTATGGTCTCGTTGGCCGCATTACGAAAGACCAAGAAGGCGGCGTGCTGTAGCTCGAGTTGAAGTATCGCATCGTCGAGGGAAAGCGGTTTTGCCGGTATCCTTTCGGTTTCGATGACACGGGGCCCGCTGTCGCCGCCGGTCTCGTCGATGCCGAGCACAGTGACCTCGATCGCGGCAACGGAGCCGGCGGCTCCCTGGTGTCCCTTGTGATGGTTTATGCGGTCCTTGTGCTTGCGCAGTTGCGCCTCGACCTTATCGACGGCGGCATCGGTGGCCGAATAGAGGTCTCCGGTCGTGGCGTGGGCCGAGATGTCGAAGTGTGATGCGCGGATGTTTATCTCGGCTTGGTGGCGCCGCTTGGCGACCGAGAGGATGATATGGGCGTCCTCGGCCTTGCGGAGGTATTTATTGGTCACGTGGCGGACCTTATCCGTGGCGTAATCGCGGATCGCGGGGCTCGTATCGACATGGCGGAAGGTAACCGCAACGGAGAGCTGCGGTTCGTCTGCAGGGGCTGCGCGCCGGGTCTTGTTCATGTGGGCCTTGGCGAGAGGTTCTTGCGCTTTGACGACGGCAGTATACCGAGCAACTCCCTGTATTTTGCCACCGTTCGCCGCGCAATGTCGACGTTCTCGTCGGCCGCAAGACGTCCGGAGATGTCCTGGTCGCTGTAAGGCTTGGATGAATCCTCGCCGCGTATGATGTCCTGGATCTTCCGCTTGACGGTCTCCGAGGACACCTCGGTCCCGTTGGCGCCCTTGAGTCCGCTGGTGAAGAAGTATTTGAGCTCGACGACGCCGTGCGGGGTGTGCGCGTATTTATTCGCGGTTGCCCGGCTGACGGTGGACTCGTGCATCTCGATCTCGTGCGCGACGTCCTTGAGCACCATCGGGCGCAGATATTCCACGCCCTTGGCCAGGAACTCGCCCTGCTGGTTGACGATGCTCTCGGCGACCTTACGAAGCGTTCGCTGGCGCTGCTCGATGGAGCGGATCAGCCAGTTGGCCGAGCGTAGCTTGCCCTGCAGGTAGCCGTTGGCATCACGGCCGGCCTGCTTCTCTTCGAGCATGCGGCGATAGTAGGGGCTGACACGAAGCCGCGGCAGGCCTTCGTCATTGAGGGTGACCTGGAACTCGTCGCCCACGCGGTGAATGTAAACGTCGGGCACGACATAACGCGTGTCGTCCCGGTCGTAACTGCCGCCCGGCTTCGGCTCCAGCGACTTGATGATGGCGTGGCATTCGGCGACCTCGGCCGCCGTCGTGTCGAGCGCCTTGGCGATCTTGGCGTAGTTGGCCGGTTGCAGCTGCCCGAGGTGGGCTGAGGCGATAATCGTTACATAGTCGTCCTTCTCGTAGCCCCGTAGACGCAACTGCGTGGCCAGGCATTCCGGCAGGTCGACCGAGGCGCATCCGGGCGGCTCGAACTCCTGAACGATCTCACGCACGTCGTCGAGCGTGCCGGGAGAGCAGGCGGCCGCGAACGCCAGTTCCTCGGGCGGACAGGCCAGGTAGCCGTTCTCGTCGAGGTTGTGGATGACAAACTTGCCGACACGCCGCTCTTCGTCGCTCATCATCACGAGGTTGAGCTGGTCGAGCAGGGCGCTGGTCAGATCGCCGGTAGTCCCGGGAATGTTCTCGATGAGGCTGTTGCGGTTGTCGTCGCGGTCGGAGCCGCCACCGATAGAGCCGTGAAAGTCGCTGTAACGTTCGATGTAATCGTTCCAGTCTATGTCGGCCAGCTCACCGGCCTCGGTCTCTTCGCTGCGCTCGGGCGCGGGCGCCTCGGCCTCGGTGCTTTCGACGTCGGCGGTCCGCAGGCCCGAGTCGGCGGTTTGTTCGCCGGCCAACTCCTCGAGCACGGGGTTCTCTTCGACCTCTTCGGCGATCATCTGTTCGAGGTCTCCGCGTGCGACCTGGAGGATCTTGATCGCTTGGCGCAGCTGCGGCGTCATGCGCAGCTGCTGGGCCTGTTTGACCGTGAGTCTTTGCTCGAGAGCCATCGCGTTGCCGTCTCAGCCTAGGCTGAACCTCTCACCGAGATATATCTCGCGCGCCTTGCGGCTCGAGGCGATGGCCTGCGGGGAGCCTTCCTCGAGCACACTTCCCTCGTTGATGATGTAGGCGCGGTCACAGATTCCCAGTGTATCACGCACATTGTGGTCGGTTATCAGTATACCAATCCCGCGGCCCTTAAGGTGGGAGATTATCGTTTGTATGTCCAGGACAGCGATCGGGTCGACCCCCGAAAAGGGTTCGTCGAGAAGCATGAAGGCCGGAGAGGTGACCAGCGAGCGGGCGATCTCGACGCGCCGCCTCTCGCCGCCGGACAACGAGGAAGCAATGTTGTTGCGCAGCGCGGCTATGCCGAGCTCATCAAGTAGGGACTCGAGCCGTTCGCTTTGCTCGGCGTCGCCGAGACCGGCGGTCTCGAGGATCGCGACCAGGTTTTCCTCGACCGTAAGCTTTCGAAACACCGAGGGCTCCTGCGGCAGGTAACCGATGCCCAGGCGAGCCCGTTCGTACATGGGCATCCCCGACAGAACCCGTGCACCGAGCCGGATCTCGCCGCTGTCGGGCCGCTCGAAACCGACGATCATGTGAAAAGTGGTGGTCTTGCCCGCGCCGTTGGGACCGAGCAGGCCGACGACCTCGCCCGGTTCTATCGTAATGCTCAGGCGGTCGACGACGCGGCGTCCGCCATAAGATTTGACCAGATCATGGGCCTGTAGATTCACGTTCGTCACTCGAGCTCTTTTGCGGACCGTCCGGCGTCGAGTCGGACCCGTACCGGCGCCTTGCCTCCTTGAACGACCGTGCGTCCCTCCGACAGATGTACTATGACGCGCTCGCCGGTGAGGCTATCGGAGCCCGAGCCGAGCCGCGCCCCACCCTCGAGTGTTAGTGTGCGGCGCTGGTGATCGTAGAAGGCCCGGTGGCCCGAGGCGGTCTCATCGGCGCGGGTGACCCGGACGTCGCCGCTAGCGCTGGCCGAGCGCAGCGGGGCCGGTCCCCCGGGATCGAGTTCGAACACGAGTTCGGCGGCCGCGAGCGTGGCATTGCCGTGTCTGAGCCGTACCCGGCCACTGTAGGCCAAGCGGCCGCTCTGGTAGTCCAGCTCCATGCGGTCGGCGCTCAGTTCGAGGTCCTCGGCCGAGTCTGCGAGCTTGAACTGGCGCGCGGCCCCGGCCAGCGCGCTGATGGTCTGACCGGCCCGCTCCTTCAGCGCCGAGGCGGGTTTCGTGTCCGCGGCGCCATGCGAGGCGCCCGTGGCGAGCAAGAGGGAGGTCAGGCCGGCCGCCACCACGGCGCTCCGCCGGCTCACGGTGCGGCCTCCGGTCCGGCCGGGCGCTCGCGGCCGCCGGCATCTGCGGGGGTGGTCGGGGTATGGGCTATACGCATGCGAACATCAGCGTCGAGCCGCAGCGTCCGGGCTTCGAGATCGAAGGCCATACCGTTGCCCGAAAGGCTCATCTCGGCCGAGCTGATCACGGTCGGCCCGGGACTCAGGATGAGCTCGCGCGCACGTTCGTAGGACAGCCGTTCGGTCTCGAGCGTGAACTGCTCGAGCTCGAGACGGACGTTACCGCTCATCTCCACCGACTCGATCTCGTTGCCGTCGAGATACAAGCGCCCGCTGTCTCCTCCGAGAGAGCCCACGGGCCGGCCCTCGTCATAGAAGGAGATCCTCGGCTCGCGTACGACCACGGCACGATCGCCGCGAAAATAACTGGCTTCTTCGGCCGATACCTCCAGCAATCTCTTGCCGTCGCGGGTGACCACCCGGCTGAAGCTACGGATGCGTTGCATGAGTTCGGGGATCCGGTCGGCGTCCAGCGGCAGGTCGATGACCGAGTCGAGACCGGCGGTGGGTCCGCTGCGCAGCAGCAAGGCCGCGACCGCGACCAGGACCACGCCGACGAGTACGGGTCGAAGGAGCCGCCGGGTCACAGCAAGGCCCCGTTCAGGCCAGGCCCGCCCTGAGGAGGTCGTGGAGGTGGACTATGCCGGCCGGACCGCCCTTTTGGTCGGTAATGAACAGCGAGGTGATCGCGTGTTCTTCCATCAGGGCCAGCGCTTCGGTGGCCAGCGCCTCAGCGGCGACCGTCTTGGGTCCGGCCGTCATGATGTCGGCGGCCCGAAGTCCCTCGAAGTCGCCCGGGCCGGCGTGGGCCAGAAAGGCGCGGCGAATGTCGCCGTCGGTTACGATGCCGGCCAAGCGGCCGCCGTCGACGACGGCGACCACGCCGAGACCTCCCACGGTCATGGCCTCGAGCGTCGAGTGCGCCGTATCGTCCGGCTTGACGGTGGGCAGCTCGCCCTCGCGGTGCATGAGTTCACCGACCCTGAGGAGGCGCCGCCCGAGGGTGCCGCCCGGATGCAACATCGCGAAATCGCGCTCGCTAAAGCCGCGCCGCTCGAGAACGGCTATGGCCAGCGCGTCGCCCATGGCCAGCATGGCCGTTGTGCTGGCCGTCGGCGCCAACCCGAGCGGACAGGCCTCTTCAGCCACCGACACGTCGAGGATGAAATCGGCCTCGCGGGCCAGCGCAGACTCCAGTCATCGCTACCAGCGGCAGGGCCAGGCGCCGGACGGCCGGCAGCAGTTCGAGGATCTCCTCGGTGGTGCCGCTGTTGGAGACGGCCAGGCAGAGGTCGCCGCGCGCGAACATACCGAGGTCGCCGTGTGTGGCTTCGGCCGCGTGCAAGAAGACGGCGGCCGTGCCGGTGGACGAGAAAGTGGCGGCGATCTTCTTGCAGACCTGTCCCGACTTGCCCATGCCGGTGACCACGACCCTGCCCTCGGTGCCGGCGATCGCTTCGACGGCCTGCTCGAAGGGCTCGCCCAAGCGCCCGGCCATTGCCACGAGCGCCTCGGCTTCGAGTCCGATCACTCGGCGAGCCGAAGTCAGGGCGCCGTGCTTGCTCATCTGTCCGTCACCGAACGGCGCGCCGCGTCGATGGCGAGCACCGAAGCGAGAAGCGCCGGTACTTCGTCGAGCGGAACGGCGTTGGGCCCGTCGCTCAAGGCACCGGCCGGGTTTTCGTGAACTTCCATGAACAGTCCGCTAACGCCCACGGCAACGGCCGCGCGCGCGAGCGCGGCGACGTACTGCCGCTCGCCGCCCGAGATTCCATCTCCGGCGCTCGGTAGTTGCACGGAATGGGTGGCGTCGAAGACCACCGGCGCGCCGGTGGTGGCCATGATCTCCAGCGAGCGGAAATCGTTGACGAGATTGCCGTAACCGAAACTGGTGCCGCGTTCGGTGAGCATGACACGTTTGGCGCCGACCGCGCGTGCCTTCTCGAGAGCGTGGCCGATATCGCGGGGCGCCATGAACTGGCCCTTCTTTATATTGATGGCGGGTCCGCTGGCGGCAGCCGCCTCGATCAGATCGGTCTGGCGACTGAGCAGCGCCGGTATCTGAAGGACATCGACGACCTCGGCGGCCGCACTTACCTGGGCGGTCTCATGAACGTCGGTGAGAAGGGGAAGTCCGGTGGCCCGGCCGACCTCGGCCAGGATGGTCAGGCCTTCCTCGGCCCCCGGGCCGCGAAAGCTCCCGGCCGAGGTGCGGTTGGCCTTGTCGTAGCTGGCCTTGAAGATGAGACCGATACCGGCCCGGGCGGCCGCAGCCGACAAGGCTTCGGCGTGCCGAAGGGCCGATTCCCGTGATTCGATGACGCAGGGCCCCGCGATGAGAAACAGTTCCGGGCCGCCCACGGTTACCGCGCCCGGCCCCCTGCCGACCTCGAAGACGTTCCGGCTCAATTCGTCGACTTCTTGACCACCCGTAGCCCCTTGAGTTGCGGAGTGTCACGGCGGCTCCGGCTGCGGGCGATCGCCGCACGGACATAGCTTTTAAAAATCGGATGGCAGTCCAGCGGCCGCGACTTGAACTCGGGGTGGAACTGCGAGGCCAGGAACCAAGGGTGGTCGGGGATCTCGACCATCTCGACCAGGTTCTCGTCCGGGGAGAGACCGCTCAGGACCATGCCGGCCGACTCGATTGTCTCGCGGTAAGATGTGTTGAACTCGTAGCGGTGACGGTGGCGCTCGTTGATGTTGCGTTTGTTGTAGACGCGATGCCCCAGGGTGCCGTCGCGGATCGTGCACGGATAGGCTCCGAGCCTCATCGTGCCGCCCTTGTCCGACAGGCTCCGCTGCTCGAGCATGAGATCGATCACCGGGTGGCCGGTGTCGGGGTCGACCTCGCTCGAATTGGCCCCTTCAAGACCGCAGACGTTACGGGCGAACTCGACCACGGCCATCTGCATACCGAAGCAGATGCCGAGGAAGGGCACCCCGTGTGTGCGCGCGTAGCCGACAGAGGCGATCTTGCCTTCGGTGCCACGCGGCCCGAATCCCATCGGCACCAACACCGCATCGGCCGACTTCACCTCGGCCGGGATGCCGGACTCCTCTATCTGCTCGGAGTCGATATGGGTGATGTTGACCTCGCACTCGTTGGCGATACCGCCGTGCACGAGCGCCTCGTTGAGCGACTTGTAGGAGTCGATCAGGTCCACGTACTTGCCGACCATCGCTATCGTCACGCTCTCTTTCGGGTTCGCGTGGGCTTGGGCGACCCGTTCCCAGGCCCTTAGCTTGGGAGCCCCGGTCCAGATGTGGAGCTTCTCGGTTATGCGGTTGTGAAGACCCTCCTCGTGAAGCTCCAAGGGCAGGCGGTATATGGTCGAGACATCGCGCGCGGTTATCACCGCGGGCGCGTCGACGTTGCAGAACAGGGACACTTTGCGTTTGATGTCCTCGCCGATGTCGCGTTCACAGCGAAGCAGCAACGCGTCGGGTTGTATGCCTAGGCCGGCCAGCTCTTTGACGCTGTGCTGGGTCGGCTTTGTCTTGAGTTCCCGGGAAGCGCGAATGTAGGGAACCAGGGTCAGATGTAGATAGAGGACGTTCTCGGCCCCCTCGTCGTTTCGCATCTGCCGTATGGCTTCGAGGAAGGGGAGGCTCTCGATGTCGCCGACCGTGCCGCCAACCTCTCCGATTAGTATGTCGTAACCCTCGGCGGCCTCTCTTATGCGCCGCTTTATCTCGTCGGTTATGTGGGGGATCACCTGTACGGTGCCGCCGAGATAATCGCCGCGACGTTCCTTGGTGATGACCTCGTTGTAGACCGCGCCCGTGGTGGCGTTGTTGATCCGTCCCATGCGCGTGGACACGAAGCGTTCGTAGTGGCCGAGGTCGAGGTCGGCCTCGTAGCCGTCGTCGGTCACATAGACCTCGCCGTGCTGGAAGGGGCTCATCGTACCCGGGTCGACGTTTATGTAGGGGTCCATCTTCAGCATCGTCACTTTGAGGCCGGAGCTTTCGAGCAATGCCCCCACCGATGCCGATGCCACGCCCTTGCCGAGCGCCGAGGCGACCCCGCCGGTCACGAATATGTATTTGGTCGGTCGCGCTTCGGTCCGCGCTTCGGTCCCCGCTCCCCTTTCAGCCATCCCTTCCTCCGAGTGCTTGGCGCGCGGCCTCGAGCTTTTCGGCGCTGTCCACCGACAGGTGGCCGGCGATGTCGAGGGTCGCTACCCCGATTGCTATACCGTTTTCCAGGGCGCGCAACTGTTCGAGCCGCTCGGTGTGCTCTAAAGGCGAGGCTCCGAGCTCGGCGAAGCGGAGCAGCGCCTGGCGCCTGAAGGCGTATATGCCGACATGGTGATAGGCCGTGTTCGAGTCGCTGGCGGTATCACCCGCCTCGGCTCGCGGGGTACGAAAGAATCCAAGCGCGCATCCGTCGGCCCCGATCGTGACCTTTACCAGATCCGGGTCAGCCAGTTCGCCGGCGTCGTTGATCGGGACCGCAGCGGTTGCGATCCCGAGCCCCTCGTTCTCCTCTAGTACGGCCACCGCGGCATCGACCAGTACTGGGTCGAGAAGCGGCATGTCAGCCTGTACGTTCACGTAAATCCCGGCCGTTACCCGGCTGGCGACCTCGGCGACACGGTCGCTTCCCGAGGCCAGGTCGGCGGCGGTCATTATAACATCCGCCTCGGGCGCAAACGTGAGGGCCGCCTGGCGTACCCGCTCGTCGTCGGTTGCGATCACGACGCGCTCGACCGCACGGGCCCGGGCGGTCTGCCGCCAGACCCTCTCGAGCATGGTGCGCCCGGCGATCGGGGCCAGAACTTTACCGGGCAGCCGCCTCGAGTCGTAACGGGCCGGTACCACGGCCACGGTTCGGAGGGTCGGGGCGCCTGCGGCCTGGCCGGTTTCGGGCATAAAAAAACCGCGGCTGGGGCCGGTAGGACGCTAGGTCCGAACGGCCCTGACCACGGGACATCCTTATAGCCGGGGCCCGGGAGGCCTGTCAAAACACAGACTTATAGCTTCCGGGTCCGGGCCGCCCGGCCAAGGGAGCCCGGGGGGCGCGGTTTTGACCAGCGTGGACGCCAACTGGGGCGGGCTTGACAGGGACTCCGGCCGGGGCGTACAAAGCCGCGGGGAGACCGTAAAAATGCGGTGTTCCTGTTGACCTCCGGCGGCTGGGTTGGTAATCGAGGGGTAGGCCGGAGCGGCGTAACCAAAAGGAGAGACCGAAACATGAAGCATTCCGCAGTCGCCAAGAGATTTTTTGCTACCGTCCTTGCCCTGGCCGTAGTGCTGATAACGGTCCCGCCGGTCGGCGCCGTTGCCGGCATCTTCGGGACCATACAGGTCACCGGCCAGGCCTGGGTCGCCTCTGAGGCCACCGACTGGTCCGTGTTGTCGAGGACCCGTCCTCTGGTCGCCGGCGACCATTTCAAGACCGGTTCCGACGGCTACTTGCTTGCCGACCTCGGTAGCCAGGGGGTCGTGGGGCTTTACGGTGGTGCCGAGATTACTGCCAATGATTCTGGCAGCGGTCCGGTCATCGACGTGCTAAAGGGCAAGGTCGCCTTCCATCTGTCGCCGACCTCCGCGATGACGCTCACGGCTACCGGTGCGGGCATTAGCTCGGGCAAGGCGGCCGCGGACGGTTACGTCGAGATCGACGCGGCGGGCAAGTCGGCCGTTGTTGTCGAGCAAGGCAGCCTCAAGGTGCAGATCGCGGGCCTCAGTCATGAGGTCAAGCGTGGCGAGCGCCTCGAACTCAGCGAAGATGCCGAGCCCGTGCGCCTTGCCGGTGCAGAGGCCGGAGCGGCAGCTGCTAGTGGCACGACCATAGCCGGCCTTTCGACCACGGCCTTGACGGCCATTGGTGTGGTTGCAGTCGGTGTGGGTGCCGCAGCCGCAGCGGGCGGGGACAACGTAGCCAGCCCGAGCAACTGAGGTTAGAGGCGGCCTGACCGCCTGTTTCCCCTCGTCCTAGGATGAGGGGCTATAACATGAGTTTGGTTTCACCCGTATATGCCGGGCACTCCGCAAGGGGTGCCCGGTTCTTCTTTGTCCGTAGCTTCATTGCGCTGGCGGTCGTGTTCCTTGCAGCCGGCTGCGTGATGACGCCGCGGTATACGGCAAATCCCCATGACAGCGTTGCTGGCGGACCGACAGGCGCGACCGAGGCTTTAAACAGCAGTATTGCCCTGATGGCCGGCCAGGCCGCAGATGCGGGGGATTACACGATTGGTCCCGAGGACCTGCTAGAGGTCACTCTGTTCGACATCGAGGATAA